>NZ_JBHSFK010000055.1:0-77953 GCF_042653945.1 Streptomyces vulcanius
AAGTGGCGGGGCAGGGGGACCAGCGGCCTGAGCCATCGAGGGCAGCCAGCATGAAAGCCATCCCTGCCCCACCCGCGCAGTCCCAGAGTCGCGAACTCTCGGGACGCACTCAAGAAGGTAGGGCCGCATGAGCAGCCTTGTACCGGTGGCCGCGCTGCGCGGCAGCCGCGCGGCCTGGGCGTTCGGCGTGCTCGGGGTCACCTGGCTCGCGGCGATCCTGTTCGCGGACGGCTTCGACAGCGTCTCCAGCTTCCGCTACCTGGTGCAGACGGCGTCGTTCCTGGGCATCGTCGCCGTCGGCCAGACGCTCGTGGTCATGATGAGCGGTATCGATCTGTCCGTGTCGGGCGTGGTGGCGCTGTCGGCGGTGGTGTGCGCCAAGGTCGCCTCCGGCAGCGGCGGCGCCACGGGCATCGCGGTGGCGCTGCTGCTGTGCGCGCTGGTGGGCGCCGTGAACGCGGCCGGAGTGGTGTGGCTGCGTGTGCCCCCGATGGTGATGACCCTCGCCACCGGCACGATCCTGTCCGGCGCCCTGCTGGTGTACACGGACGGTTCGCCCAGCTCGGCGCGGCTGCCGCTGCTGGACTCGCTCGCCAACGGCCGCCTCCTCGGCGTTCCCTGGGCGTTCGCGCTGTGGCTGGCGGTCACGGCCGCCGCGTTCTGGCTGCTGCACCTCTCCCGCACCGGCCGGTACGCCTTCGCGCTCGGCGCCGGTGAGGACGCCGCCCGGGCGTCCGGGGTGCCGCTGGTCACGACGGCGTTCACGGCGTACACGGCCTGCGCGCTGCTGGCAGGGGTGGCCGGTCTGGTGCTGCTCGGCTTCACCGGCACCAGCTCGCTGACCATGGGCAATCCGTACCAGCTGCTGTCGATCGCCTCCGTGGTGCTCGGCGGCACCTCCATCCTCGGCGGGCGCGGCCATCTCCTCGGCACGGTCGGCGGCGCCCTGCTGCTCACCCTGCTGACGGCGCTGCTGACCTCCTGGAACCTCTCCGAGGGCGTACGGCAGGTCGTGCTCGGGCTGCTGATCATCGGTCTGCTGCTGGTCTACGCGAGGGAGCGCCGTACATGACCGAACCGGATGGGCTCGTGCGCGATCTGCTCCGCGATCTGGTGCGGATCCCGTCCGTCAACCCCCGTGGCGGGGCGGGCGACGGAGGCGAGACGGCGGTCGCGGAGTACGTACGGGACTGGCTCGCCCGGCACTCCGTACAGGCCGAGCTGTACGAGGTGCTGCCAGGTCGGCACAACGTCGTGGCCGTCGTGCCGGGCCGCGGCGCCGACGCCGTCGTACTGGAGTCGCATCTGGACACGGTAGAGACGGACGGCATGACCGTCGATCCGTACCAGGGGGAGATCCGGGGCGGGCGGCTGTACGGACGGGGTGCCTGTGACGCGAAGGGGCCGCTCGCCGCGTTCCTGCTCGCGGTCGCCGAACTCGCCGCCGGTGAGCCGCCGCCGTGCACGGTCGTGCTCGCCGGGGTCTGCGACGAGGAGCACGCCTACCGGGGTGTGCTGCATCTGCTGGACACCCTCATGGACCGCCCGGTGGTCGGCGCGGTCGTCGGGGAGCCGACCGGGCTGGTGCCGGCGGTCGCGCACAAGGGAGTCGTCCGGTACACCGTGCGGACGACGGGACGGGCCGGGCACAGCTCGCGGCCCGAGGAGGCGGTGAACGCGATCGCGCTGATGGCACCGGTCATCGCGCATCTCGCGGCGGCCCCGCCGGCCGTTCCGCCGCATCCGCTGCTCGGCCCGGCCACCCGGTCGGTCACCCGGATCCGGGGCGGCACCGGCCCCAACACCATTCCCGGCAGCTGCGAGGTGGACGTCGACCGCAGGACGCTCCCCGGCGAGGACCTGGACACGGTCTGGCGCGACGACCGGGACGAACTGGCCGGCCTGGGCGCGGAGGTGGATCCGCCGTTCACGGTGGACCCGGCCCTGGACACCCCGGCCGGGGCGGACGTCGTCACCGCGCTGTGCGGGGCCCTCGCCGGCCACGGCCGTCCGTCCGAGGTACGGGGCATGCCCTTCGGGACGGACGCCAGCAAGCTCGCCCGGGCCGGGATCCCGTCGGTGGTCTTCGGGCCCGGCTCGGTGACGGACGCGCACGCGGCGGCGGAGTCGGTCGAGCTCGCCGAGGTGACGCTGGCCGCGCGGGTCGTCGTCGCAACGATCCGCGGGATGGGCGGCCCGTCGTGCGGCTGACCGATCATGTCTCGCTCGTCGCCAGTGGTGCGGCCGGGTTCGATCTCAGCGATCCGCTGGACTGCCATGTCTATCTCGTACGGGGCAGCCGTCGCAGCGCGCTGATCGACGCGGGAGCCGGCCGCTCACCGCTCGCCGACCTCACGCGACCCGACTGCCTCCTCCTCACCCACGGTCACGCCGACCACGCGGGCGGAGCCGCCGCCCTCGCCGCGCGGTGGCCCGGGCTGCGGGTGCTGGCCGGCGCGGAGGCGGTGCCGTGGATCGCGGCGGGGGACGAGCGGGGGCTCAGCGTGGACCGGGGGAAGGCGGCCGGGGTCTACCCGCCCGACTACTCCTTCCCGCCCTGCCCCACGGCCCGGGCCATCGGCGACGGCGAGGAGATCGACCTCGGCGGCGGGGTGGTGCTGCGCGCCGTCGCGACGCCCGGGCACGCCGACGGGCATCTCTGCTACCACCTGCGCACTCCCGGCTACCGGGCGCTGTTCTCCGGGGACTGCGTCTTCACGGGCGGTCGCGTCTCCCTGCAGAATCTGCACGACTGCCGGGTGCCCGAGTACGCGGCCAGTCTGACCCTGCTGGCGGAACTCGACGTCGACGCGCTGTTCCCCGGCCACCACGAGATCTCGCTCGCCCGCGCCGGGCGCCACCTGGCCGCCGCCCGTGACACCGTCGCCCGCGGACTGCTGCCGAGGAGTACGACATGACGACATCACCAGCGCCGGCCCGCCGCAACCAGTCCTCGTCGCTGCGTCGCGCCATCACCGTCCTGGAGTACATCCGCGACCACGCGGGCACCGGGCGGGGCATCTCGCTCACCCGGCTGGCCGAGGAACTCGCCATCAACAAGAGCACGGTGCTCCGGCTGGCCGCGCCCCTGATCGACGCCGACCTGCTGGTCCGCGACCGCGAGACGGGGTGGTTCCGGCTCGGCCACGGCACGCTGCGGCTCGGCCAGGCGTATCTCTCCTCGCTCGACCTGCGGACCGTGGCGACGGAGCCGCTGCGGCTGCTCCAGCACGCCATCGGGGAGACCTGCCATCTCGTGGTGTACGAACCGCCGGACGTCGTCTACATCGACAAGGTGGAGAACGAGACCAACGTCCGGATGGCCTCCCGCGTCGGCAGCCGGGTGCCCGCCTACCGCACCGCCGTCGGCAAGGCCATCCTCGCCTGGCTGGGCGAGGAGGAGTTCCGGGTCGTGGTCGCCGCCGGGATGCCGCCGGTCACCCCGCACACGACGACCGACCCGCAGCGGCTGCGCGCCGAACTCGACCGGGTCCGGCGGGAGGGCTACGCCATCGACGACCGCGAGAACGAGCCGGAGGTGCGGTGCGTCGCCGCGCCCGTCTTCGACCACACCGACGCGGCGATCGGGGCGGTCAGCGTCTCCGGTCTCACCACCCGGATGACTCCCGCGCGGGTCCGCGAGGTCGGCCCGATGGTCGTCCGGACGGGCCTGGAGATCTCCCATGTCCTCGGCTCCTCCCGGGCCCGGGACAAGGACAACGGTCACTGACTCCCTGGAGGAGCCTCACCATGGAAACGTCCACCGCGTCCGCCTATGCGTTCGTCGAGGACCTGCGTGCCGAAGGCGCCGCCGCAGTCCTGGACCGCGTGCTCGGCTCGTACGGCTGCGACACCCTCACCGTCGCCGCCGCCTACCACCGTGCCCGCGACGTCACCCCGCACGGTCCGGCCAGGGTCACCCTGCGCCGCGACGGCGTCCATTTCGTGCCGCCGGCCGACCTGTTCGACGGGCTGCGCCTCACCCCGCCCGTGCAGTCGGGCGCCGAGGAGGAACCGCTGCGGGAGGTACGGCGGCTGACGGCCGAGCGGGGCGCCGCGCTGCACGGCTGGACGGTCTTCCTGCACAACACCACCCTCGGCCTCGCCCACCCCGACGTCACCCAGCAGAACTGCTTCGGCGACCGGGCCGCCCCGGCCGACCTGTGCCCGGCCCACCCCGACGTGCGGGCGTACGCCGTGGCGCTGGCCCGCGCGGTGGCCCGCCAGGGTGTGGACGCGGTGGTCGCCGAGTCCCTGCACTACGGCACCTTCGGCCACGGCTACCACCACGAACGCAGCTTCGTCCCGCTGGGCCCGCTGGAGGACTTCCTGCTGGGCCTGTGCTTCTGCGTCCACTGTGTGCGGCGCGCCGAGGCCGCGGGCGCGGACGCCGACGCGGCGCGTGCCGAGGCCGCGCGGCTGGTCGGCCGGGTGCTGGACGGCGCCGATCCGCAGCCGTGGGAGCTCCCCCGGCCGGTCGAGGCGTACGTCCGTACCCGCGTCGGCACGGTCACCTCGCTGGCCGCGAGTGTGGCCGACGCCGTGGCCGGGGAGGGGTCCCAGCTGGTCTTCCTCGATCTGACCGGCGCGGTCAAGGGCTACGCGGACGGCCTGCCGACGGGCGCCCTCGCCGCCGACGAGGCCTGGCGGATCGGTGTCGACCCGGCCGCGGTCGGCGCGGTGGTCCCCTGCTACGCCGTGCTGGCCTACGCCCGGGACGCCGAGCGGGTCGCGGCCGACACCGCCGGCTACCGGGCCGTACTCCCCGGCTCCTGTTCCCTGCGCGCGGTGCTGCGCCCGGGGGCGCCCGACACCACCTCCGCCGAGCACCTGGCGGCCAGGACCGCGGCGGCCACCGGCCCCGGCCGGGCGGACGCCGTGGACTTCTACCACTACGGCCTGGTCCCGTTCCCGGTCCTGGACCGCATCCCGGTGGCGCTGAAGGGCACGCCCTGGTGACGACCGTGCGCGGTGCCTTCACCGAGTACCGGAGCCGGCTCTGGTTCGACGGACGCCGCCCGTCACGGTCCTGGACTCCGCGAACGATCCGCGGATGCGGTTCGTCAGCACGGCGGTGCGGCTCGCGAGCAGTGACGTCTACCTCATGACCGGCTGGCGCGGTCAGTCGGGCTCCACCCCCGTCATCAGTTCCGCGAAGGCGCGGCCGGCGGCCGGGGAGGTGAACAGCCGGTCGAGGCGGGCGCGGGCCAGGTTGCGCCGGAAGGGGCCGTGGAGGGTGTCGTCGCCGGCGTCGTGGAGCGTGCGGGTCAGCCAGTCGGAGAACTCCTGGTCGTTCCAGACCCGGCGCAGACAGCGTCGTGAGTAGTCGCGCAGGGCGGTCTCGTCGTCGTTCCGGACGACGTCCCGGACCGCCCGCGCGAACAGGTCGGCGCCGTACAGGGCGAGGTTCATGCCCTTGCCGCCCATCGGGGAGACGATGTGCGCGGCGTCGCCGACGAGGAAGAGACGGCCGTACCGCAGCGGGTCGTGGACAAGGCTGCGGAGCCGGAAGACCTCGCGGTCGGTGATCGGTCCGAACGGGAGCGCAGGGTCGGCGAGCCGGGTGCGCAGGGCGTCGCGGACCCGGGTGTCGGGCCAGGCGCCGGGGTCGTCGTCGGGCGGGCACTGGAGGTAGAAGCGGCTGCTGTGCGGACCGCGCGGGAAGTGGGCGGCGAAGCCGTGCTCGCTGACGGCGAAGAGGGGGTGGGCCGGGGGCGGGGCGTCGGCGAGGACGGTGAGCCAGCCGATGCCGTGGTCGTAGGCGTGGGCGGTGAGGGCGCCGGCGGGGACGGCGGCGCGGCTGATGCCGTGATCGCCGTCGCAGCCCGCGACGAAGGAGCAGGTGAGGGAGCGCGGGGTGCCGTCGGCGGCGCGGTAACGGACCGTGGGGCGGTCGCCGGTCAGGTCGTGCAGCGAGACGTCGGCGGCTTCGAAGCGCAGGTCGCCGCCGTCCTCGAGGTAGGCGGCGATGAGTTTCTGGACCAGCACCTGCTGGGGGCAGATGCGGGCCGGCGGGCCCGCGGAGCCGTCGTGGTCGTAGTCGCGGACGAGGTGACGCTCGCCGTCCACCCGGAACTCCAGGATGCCCTCGGACGGGACGCCGCCGAGGACCCGGTCGGCGAGACCCCAGGACTCGAACATCCGTACGGCGCGGGTTTCGACGATGCCGGCCCGCTGCCGCTGCCCCACATACGCGCGGGACTGGCGTTCCAGGACGACACAGTCGATGCCGCTGCGTCGCAGCAGGTTGGCGACGGTCAGACCGGCCGGCCCCGCACCGATCACCACGACCGTCGTGGCTTCCGGCGGGTCCGTCAACTCCCATACATCCACGGTCACTTGACCACCTCCGCGGCCAGTGTGACCAGGATCGCCCACGGGCGCCACCTGCCGCGCGGGTCGATGGACGAGGGCGGGGGTATAGTGAACGAAACGGTTTCGTTCACAGAGTAGAGCGGCCCCAGCATGGAGAAGACAGGCATGGTCTCCGTACTCGTCGTCAACGACCAGTTCCTCCAACGCCTCGCCCTGCGCACACTGCTGACGGCCGAGCCCGACCTGACCGTCGTCGGGGAAGCGGCGGGCGGGGACGAGGCGGTCCGCGCGAGCACCGCGCTCCGCCCCGACATCGTTCTCCTGGGCAGCCGCCTGCCGGCGGCGGCCGGCATCGACACGATCCGCCGGATCGCCCGGCCCCCGCTCCTCCCCCGCAGCCCCGGATTCGCCGACGCCGAACGATCCGCTCCCCGCGTACTGATGCTGACCTCGGCGGGCCAGGAGAGCCAGGCCTACGCCGCCCTGCGCGCCGGAGCCGGCGGGTTCCTCCTCGACGACGCCGCCCCGGACGAACTGATCGCGGCCGTCCGTGTGGTGGCGGCCGGAGACGCCGTCGTCACCCCCGGTCTGACCCGAGCCCTCATCGACGCCGTCCGCCAGCTCCCCGCCCGGCCCCTCCACCGGGCTTCCGGGCTCGCCACCCTCACCGGACGCGAACGCGACGTCCTCGTCTCCGTCGCCTCCGGCTGGTCCAACGCCGAGATCGCGGAGCGGCTCTCCATCGCCCCGACCACGGTCAAGACGCACGTCAGCAACATCCTCACCAAGATCGGCGCCCGCGCCCGCGTCCAGGCCGTGACCTTCGCCTACGAGTCGGGGCTCGTCCGGCCGGCGGTCTGACCTCGCGGTGGCACGGACCGGCCGGACCGGCCGGACCGGCCGGGTGTGGTGTCGGAATGCCGCATCTCCGTCGGCACGGCCGATGTGATCGCCGGCTGCCGTGGTGGAAGGGCAGGTGGCTCGCGTGTCATGCCGGGCCCCGCCCCGGGCAGGCCCAGGGCCACGGTCAGCGCGGCGACGGCCGCCAGGGTGACCCGGGCACGGTGGGTCGCCCCGACGGCCGCAACGGTTACCCGGGCACGAGTGGGTCGCCCCGACGGCCGCAACGGTTACCCGGACGAAGTGGGGGTCCCGGGGCTCAGCCACGGCAGGCGACCTCGGCACGGGGCGTTCCCACGGCGGCTTCTGGCGCGGCGGCTCCGGGCACGGGACCTCCCGGCCCGGCGCCTGCCGGGATCACACCTTGCGGCACAGGACCTCCCGGCTCGGCGCCTTCCGGCGCGGCGACTCCCGACACGATGGCTCCAGGCGCGGCGACTCCCGACATCGCACTCTGCGACACGGGACCACCCTGCACGGGACTTCCCTGCACCGGACCCCCCGGCACGACGGCTCCCGGCGCCGCGACTCCCGACATCGCACTCTGCAACACGGGACCACCCTGCACCGGACCCCCCGGCGCGACGGCTCCAGTCACCGTGGCTCCGGGCGCGGTGGCTCCCGGTGCGGTGGCTCCCGGCGCGGCGGCTCCCGGTGCGGGTGTCGGACGCGGGTGGGGGAAACGCGCCGTCCGGATCAGCGGGCAGCGGAACCAGGCCGCGAGGACCAGCGGATACGCGAGGTATCCGAAGCGGGTTGCCGGGATCAGGCACATCGCCAGCCCCAGCCCCACGGCGAGCCGGTCGGCCGCCGCGACGACGGTCCGGGGCGGACGCACCGCCAGCCACACGCCCATGGCGAGGGCGGCAGCCGTGAGCGCGAACAGGGCGAGCGTCGAGCCACCCGGAACGTGAGCGGCCAGCAACTGCCCGGGAAGGGGGCTGGCCGCCGGCGAGGGAGCGCCGCCCCTGCCGAGGGGGAAGAGCACCACCTGCTCGACGAAGGCGTGCGGGTCGGCCGACGCCGCCGGCACCACGACCACGCCCGCCACCAGCAGCGCCGTACCGATGGCCCGTACCGCCGCCCGGCGTCCCGCCGTGACCGCGAGCAGCGCCAGCCCCACCGGCAGCAGCGGCCACGCGGTCCACTTCAGCGCCGCCGCCCCGCCCATCGCCAGACCGGCCGCCACCCCGGAGCCCCGTCGGCCCGCCAGCGCCAGCCCGAGGCACATCAGCCCGATCACCGGCAGATCGACCCCGCCGACCGCGAGCGGCAAGGCCACGGCGGGGAAGGCCGCGAGCAGCGGTACGACGGAGGCGGGTCCGGAGGTGGGGTCGAGGGCGGAGGCGGAGTGCCTGCCGGGTCGGCCGGGGGCGCCGTCGGCCCGCCGGGCGGTGTACAGCAGGGCACCCAGGAAGACCGCGCCGAACCACAGCCGGGCGTCCGCCGACGGAGTGGCCCCGAGGAGCGCGTGCGGCAGCCCGAACAGGGCCATGCCGGGCAGGTAGGGGTTGTAGTCGTCGACGCCGGCGGGGTGGGACAGGTACGGGCTGCCGGTGTGGAGCAGCAGGCTGCCGGAGTGCTGGACGACATGGACCTCGGACTGGGCCGACCCCGAGACGATCAGTACGGCGAGGGGCACGGCGACCGCTCCGGCGAGGGCGGCGGTCAGCGCGCCGGGGCTCGCGGCACGGCGTGCGCGGTGGGCGAGAACGGCCGCCGCGGTGTAGCCGACGGCCGCGCAGGCGCCCCAGATCCGGTGCGGGGTGAGGCTCGTGGTGAGGGCCAGCAGCAGGGCGAACACCGCGCAGGCCACCCAGTACAGGCCGGGCCGCCGGAAGGTCGCGCAGTACAGGCCGGGCCGCCGGAAGGTCGCGGCGTATCGACGTACGGGGCGTCGGCCGGCCGGCCCGGTGGGCGGGACCGTACGTACGCCGTCTGCCGGGTCCACGGCCGTGGGCGGCCGGGTGAGGAGAGGGGTCCGGGGTGGCATCAACGTGCTCCTGGGGGAGGGGAGTTCCACCCTCACGCCGGGACACCCACCGGCACTTCGGCCGAACGGCCACCCCTCCCCCGCCCCGGATCAGGCCGGTCGGCCTTTCGGCCGACGGGGGCACACTCCCCGCTCGCTCCGTCCGCCGCTACGGCGAGGAGGTACCGCCGCCCACCATCCTGACTGCCGAGCGGGTGGTGACGGGCTCGTACTCCGGGGCGACGTCGGCCATGACACCGAGGGCCGTACGCGCCAGATGAACGGCGACCACCCTGGCGGCCTCGGCCTCGTCGTTCGCCTTCAGCGCCGTCAGCAGCTCCTCGTGCTCCCGGTGCGCCCGCGCCTGGGACCCCGGTACGCCGAATCGGGCGAGCCGGATGTAGCGCTCGCTGTGCTCGGCGAGCGAGGAGAGCGTGCGGTGCAGCTGCGCTCCGACGCCCCGGGTGGCCACGCGGTGGAACTCACGGTGCGCGGCGGACCAGTCGTCCGGGCCCTTCTCGTCTGCGCCGTGCGCGAGGTCCCCGACGTCCGCGAGGTCCTTCATCCGCTGCAGCATCTCGCCCATGCGGTCGAGGTCCGCGCCGGTGAGCGTCTTCGCCGAGGCGGTCACGGCCAGCGCTTCCAGCATGATGCGGGTGCCGTACACACCGTCCAGCTCCTCGGGGTCGATCCCGCGCACCCGGGCCCGCTGATCGGGCTTGGCGTCGATCAGGCCCTCTTCCTGGAGAAGCCGGAACGCCTCGCGCATGGGGGTCCGGCTGACACCCAGTCTGCGGGCCATCTCCGCCTGGAGAAGTGCCGAGCCCGGAGGCAGTTCGCCGCTGAGGATCATGGCCCGCAGCCGGCCGTGCACGTCGAGAGCCATCCGGCGTCCACCGGGAGCCGCCTCCGCACGCGCGCCGGACACGGGAGAGCCGACCGCCTCGCGCACCGGCCCGCTCGGTTCCGGCTCTTCCGACGATTCGCTCGTGGTCCCGTTCACGACCGGAGTCTACCCAGAGGTGTATCCAATGGGAGACCGAAGACGCCGGGCCAGGGCCGATACCGCATCGGCTGACGGGCCGTCACCGCCGCGCCGGCCCGCCCACTGTATCCACATCCACCTGCCGAAGCGCATGCGCCCGGAGCGTGGCCGCCGGGCGCTCAGCCGAGGGTCGGGTAGTCGGTGTAGCCGTGCTCGTCGCCGCCGTAGAACGTCGCGGGGTCGGGCGAGTTGAACGGGCCGCCCTGCCGGAGCCGGAGCGGCAGGTCGGGGTTGGCGAGGAAGAGGGCGCCGAAGGCAACGGCGTCGGCGGTGCCGTCCTCGACGAGGTCCAGCGACTCCGGGCCGGTGGGGTTCGGGCGGGTGAAGGGGTTCAGGACGAACGTCCCCTGCCACTGCTTGCGCAGTCGGAGCGTCAGCGCGCGGTCCGGGCTCTCCATGAGGTGGAGGTAGGCCAGGCCGAGCGGGGAGAGCGCCGTCAGGAGTTCGCCGTAGAGGCCCGGCAGGTCGCTCTCGGCGATGTCGTTGTAGGGATTGCCGGGCGAGATACGGAAGCCGACACGGTGGGAGCCGATCGCGTCGGCCACCGCCGTGGCGACCTCCACGCCGAAGCGGATACGGCCCTTGGACGTGCCACCCCAGTCGTCCGTGCGGAGGTTGACGTTGTCCGAGAGGAACTGGTGGATCAGGTAGCCGTTGGCTCCGTGGATCTCCACCCCGTCGAAGCCCGCGGCCACGGCGTTGCGGGCGGCTGCGACGAAGTCGGCGATGGTCCGCTCGATCTCGGCGGGGGTGAGTTCCTTCGGGATGACGCAGTCCTGCGCGCCCTCCTGGGTGAAGATCTGGGTCTGCGCGGCCACCGCCGAGGGGGCCACCGGGACCAGGCCGTCGGGCAGCAGACTGGGGTGTCCGATCCGGCCCGTGTGCATGAGCTGGGCGAACATCACGCCGCCGGCCTCGTGCACGGCGTCGGTCACCCGGCGCCACGCTGCCACCTGCTCGGAGCTGTGCAGGCCGGGGGTGTCGGGGTAGCCCTGTCCCACCACGCTGGGCTGGATGCCCTCGGTGACGATCAGGCCCGCCGACGCCCGCTGGGAGTAGTAGACGGCCGTCGCCTCGGTCGGCGAGTGGCCGGCGCCGTAGGCGCGGCTGCGCGTCATCGGAGCCATCACGACGCGGTTGTCCAGGGTGACGCCGGCGAGGTCGAGCGGATCGAACGAGGTGGTCACGGGGGCTCCAGAATATGGTCGACCAATCAATTGGATCCGATTGTACATTGGCCGACCAACGAAACCCGTTCGAGAAGGCGACTTCAGGCCATGGAGGTGCCGGTGGAAGCGCCGTCGGCGGGGTCGGTGGAGGTGTCGCCGGTGGAGGCGACCGGCCCCCGGTTCGAGAGGTTCGCCTCGATCCGCGTCAGCACCCGCATGGCCTGCCGGCACTCCGCCTCGGTGAAGCCCGCCGCGGTGACCTCCTCCAGGTCGCGCCACGCCTGCCCGACCCGGTCCCGCAGGGCCTGACCGGCACGGGTGGCGTCCACCACTACGGCCCGGCGGTCGTGCGCGGAGGGCTTGCGGGTCACGAACCCGGCCTGTTCCAGGCGCTGGAGCATCTTGGTGACGGTCGACGGATCCAGGCCGAGCGTCTTGATCAGGTCGGCCTGGCGCTGTTCGCCGCGCTCCCACAGCTGCATCATCAGCAACTCCTGGCCCGGGTAGAGGCCGGTGTCGCGCAGCAGGCTGCCGGCCATGATCCGGTGCACACGGGCCGCACGGAAGAGTGCCTCGCTCATCGGAGCCCCGGCAACGGTCGGCACCACACCTTCTTCCCTCCCGTGTGCCGAACCCTGCACCGAATCCCGTACCGAGTCGGATTCCCGCGGCATGGCTGTCGATCCTTTCGACGGAAGGGGCACGTCCCCGGCGCTCACGCCGGGGACGTCACGTCACCCACCATTGTATTGGCCAGCCAAGAGAACGCCGATTCTCAGAAGACCCGCCCGAGGTCCTGGCGCACGATGGCCCGCATGCTGTGTTCGGCGAGGGCGGCGATGGTCATGGAGGGGTTGCAGGCACCGGTGGAGCCCGGGATGCGGGCGCCGTCCAGGACGTAGAGGCCCTTGTGGCCCAGGACGCGGCCGGCGAGGTCGACGGCCTCGCCCATGGGGACGCCGCCGAGGGCATGCCAGGTGGAGGGCCCGCCCGCGTCCGTGTCGATCATCAGACCGCCGCCCGCCGCGGCGATGGCCCTCATCCGGGCGGCGATCAGCTGTTGCAGCGCCGCGTCCGCGTCGGCGGGCCAGGTGAGTACGGCGTCGTCGGCGTCGGCGTCGTAGGCCCAGGTGCCCGCGCCGTCGACGATGCCGAAGCCGACGACGGTCAGCGCCGTGACGCCGGGCTGCTGGACGGGGGATCCGGCGTGGACGACGGTCAGCGGGATGGCGCTCGCGGGGTCGCTGCCGCCGACGCAGGCCGGGCCGCCCTGCCGGGTTCCGGCGTCGCCGTCGGGGTTGATCCAGGCCCAGATCCGGTCGCCGTTGTTGCCCCACCGGGTGCCGATGGCGTCGGGCAGGTCGGGGATCAGCCCCTTGGCGCGGGACCTGACCAGGAGCCGGGTGGTGCCGGGGGAACCGGCGTTGAGGAAGACGGCGTCGGCAGTGACGCGGATCCGCTCACGCACGGTGCCGCCGGTGTCGATGCGGTCCACGGACAGCACCCAGCGCCGGTTCGCGTCCATCGCGAGGTCGCGGACGACGTGCAGCGGCGCCACCTCGACCAGGCCGGTGGACTCCGCCTGGGCGAGGTAGGTGACGTCGATGGACTGCTTGCCGCCGTTGTTGACGCCGAAGGCGATGTCGCCGGTGGTGTAGGTCGCCTCGTACTGGCCGGTCAGCTCGCCGCGGGCGTAGCTCCAGTCGATGGGCAGCGGCACCTCGAACGGGGTCAGCCCCGCCTTGGGCGCGACCTCCCGGAACAGACGGGAGGACTTGTACGGATCGGCGGCGAGGACGTCGTAGGGGATGGTGGAGATGCCCAGCATCCGGGCGACGGTGGGGTACGCCCACCGGTCCAGGTCGTCGTAGAGACCCGCCGCGACCGGGATCGAGGTGGCGAAGTTCGCCTTGGTCGGCTGGAGGGTCATGCCGTGGTACATGATCGAGCCGCCGCCGACCGCGGCCCCGCACATCGCGGTCATGCCGTTGCCGGTGACGGCTTCGAGAACGCCGGTGTACGGCGTCCAGACCGGCGTCGTGTCGCCGCCGACGACGCTGTGGTCGGTCAGCCAGGCGGAGCGGTTGTCCATGGTGGCGAAGCGGCAGAAGGTGGTGGCGTTCGGACCGGTGCGCCAGCGCCGGCCGCGCTCCAGGACCAGGGTGGACACCCCGGCCTGGGCCAGCCGCAGCGCGGTCACACCGCCGCCGAAACCGGTGCCCACGACCACGGCCCGTACCCGGCGCTCGGTCACGGCCGGGGCGGAGGCGGCGGACGCGGGCGCCGAGGCCGATGCCGATGCCTGTCCGGCGCCGGCCACGGATCCGCCGAGCGCCGCCGCACCGAGGGCTGCCGCGCCGAGCACCTGACGGCGGCTCACACCGGAAGCGGGGCGGGGGGATGTGTTGTCGGACATGAGACTCCCGTCGGGTGGGGCCACTCGCGGCCACGGGCTCACGAGGGCCTGACTGGGGGGACGGACTCATCACTGACTGGGGTGGAGCGGTGGCCGAGCTGATGCGATGCGCACTCCGTCGGCCCGGAGCTGGAACAAGGACGCGGCGGCCTGTGGGTCCAACTCGGCCGCGGGCAAGGGGAATTGGCGTGCTTGACGTGCCCATGACGAAGGCGATGCGCGGTCACCGTAGCACCATGTGTCGCACCGTGCCACAAAGTCGCGGTGTGCCATGAACTAAGATCAGCTCAACTGTGTCGAGGAGGGGTGCATGGGCGGTCAGCCCGGTAGCCGCACGGGGCGACCGCCCTTGACGGAGCGGCGCCGCGAGGCGACGCGCATGGAGATCGCCGACGAGGCGGTACGGCTCTTCGTCGCCCAGGGCGTGGCCGCGACCACCGCGGAGGAGATCGCCTCGGCCGCCGGAGTGTCCACGCGCACCCTGTGGCGGTACTTCCGCTCCAAGGAGGAGTGCGCGCGCCCCCTGCTCACGGCGGGCCTGGACACGGTGACCGAGCGCCTGCGGGACTACTGGCGGGGCGGCGCCTCACTCACCGAGGCCATGCCGAGCCCCGAGGATCCCGGCGTGATCGACGCGCAGCGGGTGGTGGCCCTGCGCGACCTCGTACGCCTGAGCCGTGACGAGCCCGGGCTGCGCGCCATCTGGCTGGAGACGCACTTCGACGCGGAAGCCGTCTTCGCCGGAGCGATCGCCGACGGCACCGACCGGTCCGAGCACGACCTCGCGGTCCGCCTGGAGGCGGGCATGCTGAACGCCGCGCTGCGCATCGCGGTGGAGGACTGGGCCCTGCAACCCGACCGGCCCGACGGCCCGCCACTCGGCGAAACCCTCGCTCACGCCCTGCACGTCATGACCGAGTTCCTCGACTCCGAGCCCTCCACGGCTCCCGGCCGCAGACGCCTCCCCCGCCTCCCGGCCACAGGTCCACACCGCGGCCCATAACCGAGCCCCCCACCCCACGCCGACCCCGCCCGGCCAAGCCCTTCACACACTGGTCGAGCCGCAAGGGCTACCCGCTCCCGACCTCGCCCCGGCAGAGGCAGAGGCAGAGGCAGAGGCATGACCCGACTGACTCCGGTCTGGTTCCGGCCGCCGGCGAAGACGAACAGACGCAGCACCAGGAAACGTCCGATTCCCGCGAGCCCAGAGGCACCGAGGTAGACGGCCTGCTCGCTCGCCGTCCCGGCCGACGGCCGCGCCACGTGAAGGATGAACATCGCGGTGCAGGTCACCCCGTAGGCGACCGAGGCCGACCCTGCGGACTGCCAGTGCCGGCGCCATCCGGCGCGCCGGCCGGTCCCGAAGGTGAATCGTGCGTGGAGCTCTGTGCACAGGAGAGTGGAGGCGATGGTGACGAGTGCGTTCGCCACCGCCCAGGGCATCAGCCCGGCAAGCAGTGCCACGGCCGGGCCGGCCGCGACTCCGACACCGCCGCCGCACAGTGCGAACCGGGCGAAGGAAGCCAGTGGACCCAACCGATCAAGAAAGAAAGCCACAGAAGGGTCTCCACATCCGAACTCGGGGAACCCTTCCAGGCTGTCCGCGCGGCCCCCGTCCGTCTTCGTGTGGCCGCCGGTACGCCCCTACTGCATGCGCAGTAGACGCGCTCACAGGTGGAGTCGGCCGGTAAGCATCGCCGTCGCCAATTCGACCATTTCGGCAGCATTTCCGGATTTACCTGGGCTGAGTGGTACCGCAGTACCACCCCGCCAAGCCATTTGTCTCCCGTGGTCCCACGGACACGGCAGTGGACCTCTTAGTCTGATTGGGCCGTAATCGCAGTGCATCGCCCAGGGATCCGAATGCAGGGACGGTGTCGCAATTTCCTCCGTCGCTGAACCGGGACCAAAAAGAATGCTGTTCTACAGGACATGACCATAAAGGATAGCCATGGCACTGTTCAGAAGTACGTCCACGAAATTAAGCGCGGCAGCGCTCTCCGCGCTGTTCCTGCTGGGTGAATCACCCGCCGCCATGGCGGCGCAGGACGACGCAGGCCTCGCGGCGATTCACGAGGTCGACGTCACCGACATGCAGGCCACCAAAGAGGGCCAGCCGACGGTCGCCGTCAATCCGAGAAACCCGAACAACCTGGTGTTCGTCTCGACGATCTTCCCGCCGTCGCCGGGGCTGGAGCCGGTCGACGGCGGGTGTTTCCTGGCCTATTCGAACGACAAGGGCGACACCTGGACCCGGGTGCCGTGGCCGCTGGGTGACGCAGCGCCCAAGTGCGGCGAGCCGAGCGTGGCCTTCGACGCGAAGGGAACCGTGTACGTAGACAACAACCAGGTCAGCTCGGGTCTGGAAGCGAACCTGCTGAACCACAACCAGGTCTCGAAGTCGACGGACGGCGGCCGGACCTGGACCGATCCGGTGACCACGCCGCTGCTGCTCGGCGGTGCCCCCAAGATGCGGGTGGATGCCGCGACGGGCAAGGTCTACGCGGTCGCCGGCAAGGTGTGGGAGTACCCGAGCGCGATCTCCGTCAGCGCCGACGGCGGCAGGACCTTCAGCCGGCCGCAGGTGATCCCGGGCCCGATGCCCTGCATCGAGGTGGCCCCGGGCATCCCGCTCGTGTGCGGCTACCCGGGACGCGAGATCGCCGTGTACGGCGGGATCCTCGTGTCCGCCTCCCAGGAGGCAGGCAGTCCGGTGAACTTCCACGTCAGTCGCGACGACGGCCGGACGTGGACGAACACGACGGTGAACGACGGCCGGGGAACCCCTGTTCCGGCGGGCACCGGGTCTCTGGTGCCGACTCCGGGGCTGGGCGCTGCCGCCGACCCCGTCCCGTGGGTGGCTGCCGATCCCTCCCACCGCGGCCGGTTCGCCGTCATGGTGCCGCGGGACTCCAACACCCTGGAGGTCTACGTCACCCCGGACGCCGGCAGGACCTGGACCGGGCCGGCCGTGATCTCCACCCCGAACGCCCAGCGGCCGGCGATCGACTTCGGCGCGAACGGCGATCTGGGTGTCATGTGGCGGACCACCACGGGCGACGCGTTCTCGGTCGTCTCGTTCGACCACGGGCGCTCGTTCAGCGCCCCGGTGCAGGTCAACCATGTGACCGAGCCGGTCGGGGAGATGGGCCCTCCCGGTGACCGGTGGTCGGGGATCACCCTGGCCGGCAGTTATGTGTACGTCACGTGGGCCGACGGGCGGAACGGCTCCTCCCTGGATTCCAACCTCAGCCGGGTGCCGCTGAAGCTGTACAAGCGCCCCGCCGCGAAGGCGGCACACTGACAGGCCCTCAGGGCCTTGGGGTGACCAGTCCCGCGTCGTAGGCGATGATGACTGCCTGGATGCGGTCGCGGGCGCCGATCTTGGCCATGACCCGGCCGACGTGCTTCTTCACGGTGGACTCGGTCAGCACCAGACGGTCGGCGATCTCCGCGTTGGTCCACCCCGTGCCGATGGCCACGAGCACCTCGTGTTCGCGTTCGCTGAGCGCGGTCAGCCGCGCGTCCGTGTGACGCCGGGCGCCGGGCGCCAGGAAGTGGTGGGCGTGGGCGTCGAGCAGGCGCCGGGTCAACCGGGGGGACACGACGGCGTCACCGGTCGCGACCGCCTGGATCCCGGCGAGGAGTTCTGCCGCCCGGACGTCCTTGAGCAGGAACCCGCTGGCCCCGGCGCGCAGGCCGGCGTAGGCGTACTCGTCGAGATCGAAGGTGGTCAGGATGAGCACGCGGGTGCGGGCGCCGGCCGCCACGATCCGGCGGGTCGCCTCGATGCCGTCGACACCGGGCATCCGGACATCCATCAGGACCACATCAGGACGTAGATCGGCTGCCATACGGACGGCCTGCGTCCCGTTGTCGGCCTCACCGACGACCGTCATGCCGGGTGTGCCGTCCAGCAGCATCCGGAAGCCCATGCGGGGCAGGGGCTGGTCATCGGCGATCAACACGGTGGTCATGACGTGGACTCTCCGAACGTGGCCGAGGCGGACGGATCCATCAGGACTTCCACGATCCAGCCCTGGTTGTCGTCACGCGGTCCGATGGTGACGGCGCCGTCGTAGAGCGCGGCCCGTTGGCGGATGCCGATCAGACCGTGCCCGGTGTCCCCGCGGGCAGCGGTGGGCCGTTCCCGCGACGGCGAACCGGTGTCGGTGACACACACGCGCAGCCGGCGGCCCTCGACCGCGACCGTGACCTCGGCCGTTGCGCCGGGGCCGACGTGTTTGAGGGTGTTGGTCAGGGCCTCCTGCACCACGCGGAACACCGTGAGCCCCACGCCGCGGCTCAACTCGTCGACCGGTCCTGCGGTGCGGTAGGTCACCGACAGGCCTGCCGCACGCACCCTGTCGAGGAGGGATTCCAGGTCGCGGACGTCCGGCTGCGGGGACCGGGGGGTGTCCTCCTGCTCACGGGACTCGCGCAGCACCCCCAGCACGCGACGCAGCTCGTCCATCGCCTGCCGGCCGGTGTCACCGATCAGATGGAGTGCCTGCTCGGTCCGTGCGGGGTCGCGCGCGACGAGCACGGCGGCGCCATCGGCCAGATTCACCATGACCGACAGGTTATGGCCGACGATGTCGTGCATCTCGCGGGCGATCCGGGAGCGCTCGGCCGCCGCGGTCAACCGGCCGCGCTGGTCGCGCTCGATCTCCAGCCGCGCCGCACGGTCCCGCAGCGCGGACAGATACAGCCGGCCGATCCGGAAGGTCAGGCCCAGAGTGACGGCACCGACACCGGTGCCGGTGGACAGGACCAGGAAGGCCACCGGACTGTCCGCGGGGACCACGAGGACCACGATCAGCACCCACCCGGCCACGGTCCCCGGCAGCGCCCAGCATATCGCCCGGATCGAACCATGCAGGGCGAGGTTGAACAGGGCCATGAGCAGAACGGCGGCGGCCGCGGGCCCCAGCCCCAGCGACCACAGCACAGGACACACGAGGAGACTGACGCAGAAGGCCGTGCCGGGAGCGCGACGTCGCCACCACAGCGGCACGACCAGCACCGCCGCGACAGCCAGCACCACGCCGACGGGCAGGCCGGCTCCCACCGGGCGCGACACCGGATGCCCCGGGGTGTGCACCAGCAGATCCGGCGGCGCCGCTGCCGCGGCCAGGACGACCACGGTGCTGTCGAGCAGCCACGGACGCCGCCGGTCGGCCGCCCGCAGACGGCTCAGCACCCGCAGCAGCAGTCGCATCACGGGGTGCGCCCGGACGGCGTCCGGCCCGGGCCAGGGTGAAGCCGTCCCGGCCCGGGCCGATCGCGCTGTCATCGTGCGGTCCATCGCCTCCCTCCTCGCGGCGGGGTCCTCAGACGTCACTGCGGCGCAGCCGGTGGGCCGCACCGGCCAGCAGCAGTACGGCCCACACCACCAGTGCCGCCACGCCCGCCCCGGGGCCGACCAGGGAGTCGCCGGACTCGTGCAGGGTCATCACCGACTGGCCGGCGTTGCTGGGCAGGTAGCGGCCGGCGGTGTCGCCCAGGGAACTGGGCAGCAGCCCGGTCAGACCGGGCAGCACGAGCACCACACCGGCCAGGATCGCGATGCCTCCGGCGTTGTTGCGCACCAGCAGGCCGACCGTCACGCCGTACACACCGACCAGGCGCAGGTACAGGCCCGCACCCACCAGGCAACGGAAGACCCCGGCGTCCCCGAGGGACAGCGCGATCTTCTCGCCGTGCAGCGCGGCGCTCCCGAGCAGGAACGAGACCAGGGCCCCCACGGTGGACGTGACGAACGCGATCGGGCCGTACACCGCGCACTTCGCCCACAGCACGGGCAGCCGGCCGGGCACGGCGGCGAACGTCGAGCGGACCATCCCCGTGCTGTATTCACCGGCCGACAGCAGAACACCGAGCGCACCGACAGCCAGTGCCGCGAGGTTGGTGCCGGCCAGTGCCAGGGTCAGTGCCGCACCGGATGCCGCGTCCTTCCCGCCCAGCGGGCCGCTCGGGCTGTAGAGGGCGGCGGCGATCACCCCGATCACCACCAGGAACAGCACGGCCACCCCCAGCGTGATCCAACTGGAGCGCAGCGACCAGAACTTGGCCCACTCCGAACGGACCACCCGCCGACCGGTCACGCGGTACGCCGGACGCTCCGGCGTGGTAGCCGTGATGGTGCTCGCGGTCATCAGGCGGCCCTCCCGGCGTCGCTGCTGTGGTACTCCACCGCATCCTGGGTCAGATTCATGAACGCCTCCTCCAGGGACACCGACTCGGTGACAAGTTCGTACAGCGGCACCCGATGCTCGGCGGCCACCTGCCCGATCCGCCGCGTGTCCAGCCCGGAGACGACCAGTCGCTCGGCACCCGCCGAGGTCACGGTGACTCCCGGCGCCGCCAGCAGCGAACGCAGCCGCGCGGGCTCGCCGGTGGCCACCCGCACCCCCCTGTCCTCGCTCTCCTCGACCAGCGCGTCCACGGTCGTCTCGGCCAGCAGCCGCCCCCGTCCGACGACCACCAGACGGTCGGCGGTCTGCGCCATCTCGCTCATCAGGTGCGAGGACAGCATCACCGTCCGGCCTTCGGCGGCCAGCCCGCGCAGCAACTCCCGTACCCACCGCACGCCTTCCGGGTCCAGCCCGTTGACCGGCTCGTCCAGCATCACCACCGCGGGATCGCCCAGGAGCGCTGCGGCGATACCCAGCCGCTGCCCCATCCCCAGCGAGAACGCCCCGACCCGCTTGTGCGCCACGGCGTGCAGCCCGGCAAGACCGATGACTTCCTCCACCCGCCGCCGTGGCACGCCGTGCGTGTACGCCAGCGCCATCAGGTGGTTGAACGCGCTGCGGCCCGGATGCACCGCCTTCGCCTCCAGCAGCACTCCCAACTCCTGCAAGGGCGCGCGGTGTTGGGCATAAGGCTTGCCGTTGACCAGAGCCGTACCGCTGGTCGGCGCGTCCAGACCCACGATCATCCGCATGGTGGTGGACTTGCCCGCCCCGTTGGGCCCCAGGAACCCGGTGACCTGGCCCGGCGGGGCGGTGAAGCTCAGGGCGTCCACCGCCGTCCTGTCCCCGTACCGCTTGGTCAGCTCACGAACTTCGATCACGGTGCTGCTCCCCGCTTCTGCCCGGCCCGGCATCCGGCCGGGTCACTGGTTCGAGGCTAGGAGCGGCCACGCGACGACCCGTGGACCCGCAGGTCACAATCACCGCTGGTCACTGGTACCGCAGTACCATCGGGCGGTATCGCCCTTTCGGCGCCGTCAGGGTTCACAACCCCACGATCACGTTCCACCGCTTCGTGAACTCCACCCGCTCCCGGGACGTGATGTCGCGGGCGATGGCGAGGCGGCTGCGCATCGCGGTGTCGGGGAAGATCAGCGGGTTGTCGGCGAGGGCCGCCGTGTCCTCGTCGTCGGAGTCGGCGAGGACCGCCTGTGCGGCCGGGACCGGGCAGACGTAGTTCACCCAGGACGCGAGTTCGGCGGCGACCTCGGGGTCGTAGTAGTAGTCGATCAGGCGCTCGGCGTTGGCCTTGTGCCGGGCGAGGTCGGGGACCATCAGGGAGTCCGACCACAGCTCGGCGCCCTCCTCGGGCACGACGAAGCGGATGTCGGGGTTGTCCGCCTGGAGCTGGATGACGTCACCGGAGTACGCCTGACAGGCCAGGACGTCCCCGCTGACCAGGTCCTTGGTGTAGTCGTTGCCGGTGAAGCGGCGGATCTGGCCCGACCTGACCTCCTTCTCCACCTGGTCGCACACGGTGTGGAAGTCGTCGGCGGTCCACCGGGTGACGTCGACGCCGTTGCCCTGCATCAGCAGCGCGAACGCCTCGTCGAGGCCGGAGAGGAGGGTGACCCTGCCCTTCAGGTCCCCGGCCCAGAGGTCGGCGACACCGCGTATCTCACGGCCCAGCCCGCGGCGGTTGTAGGCGATGCCGGTGATGCCGGACTGCCAGGGCACGGTGTACCCGCGGCCGGGGTCGAAGGCCGGTGAGCGAAGGAGGGGGTCCAGGTGACGGGTGACGTTCGGCTGGCGGGCCCGGTCCATCTCCTGGACCCAGCCGAGGCGTACGAACCGGGCGCACATCCAGTCGCTGATGACGATCAGATCGCGCCCGGTCTGCTGGTGGTTCATCAGCGCGGGGCTGATCTTGCCGAAGAACTCGTCGTTGTCGTTGATCTCCTCGACGTAGTCGACGGAGATACCGGTGCGCTTCCCGAAGGCCTCCAGCGTGGGCCGCTTCTTCGCGTCGTCGTCGTCCGTGTCGATGTAGAGCGGCCAGTTCGCCCAGGTCAGCCGCTTGTCCTCGGCGGAGTGATCGACGCCGGCGCGCTCCCCGGCCGCCACGTACGCGGGGCGCACCCCGCATCCGGCGAGAGCGCCGAGGCCGCCGAGCGCGGCGGTGCCGCCGAGGGCGCGCAGCAGGGAACGGCGTGAGGCGAGGGGCGTGCGCGCGGCACGCCCCTCACGGCTGGAACCCGCCAACTACGCCTCCAGGGATGTCATCACATGCTTGATGCGCGTGTAGTCGTCGAAGCCGTAGGCCGAGAGGTCCTTGCCGTAGCCGGACTTCTTGAAGCCGCCGTGCGGCATCTCCGCGACGAGGGGGATGTGGGTGTTGATCCACACGCACCCGAAGTCGAGCTTCTTCGACATCCGCATCGCCCGTCCGTGGTCCTTGGTCCACACCGAGGACGCGAGGGCGTAGTCGACGCCGTTGGCCCACTCCACCGCCTGGTCCTCGTCCGTGAAGGACTGGACGGTGATGACCGGTCCGAAGACCTCGTTCTGGATGATCTCGTCGTCCTGCTTGAGGCCGGAGACGACGGTCGCCGCGTAGAAGTAGCCCTGCTCGCCGACCCGTTGGCCGCCCGCCTCGACCTTGGCGTGGGCGGGGAGGCGCTCGATGAAGCCGGAGACCTGCTTCAGCTGGTTGGGGTTGTTCAACGGCCCGTACAGGACGTCCTCGTCGTCGGGCCGGCCCGTCTTCGTCTCCGCCGCAGCCTTCGCCAGCGCCGCCACGAACTCGTCGTGGATCGCCTCCTGGACGAGGACCCGGGTGGCCGCCGTACAGTCCTGGCCGGCGTTGAAGTAGCCCGCGACGGAGATGTCCTCGACGGCCTTGGGGATGTCGGTGTCCTCGAACACGACGACGGGCGCCTTGCCGCCCAGCTCCAGATGGACCCGCTTCAGATCCCTGGACGCCGACTCGGCGACGGACATGCCCGCCCGCACCGAACCGGTGATGGAGGCCATCGCCGGAGTCGGGTGCTCGACCATCAGCCGGCCGGTGTCACGGTCGCCGGTGACGACGTTGAAGACGCCCTTGGGGAGGATCGAGCCGAGGATGTCGGCGATCAGGACGGTGGAGGCGGGGGTCGTGTCCGACGGCTTCAGCACCACCGTGTTGCCGGCCGCGAGCGCCGGGGCGAACTTCCATACGGCCATCATCATCGGGTAGTTCCACGGCGCGACCTGCGCGCAGACGCCCACCGGCTCGCGGCGCACGATGGACGTCATCCCGTCCATGTACTCGCCGGCGCTGCGCCCCTCCAGCATCCGGGCCGCACCCGCGAAGAAGCGGATCTGGTCGACCATCGGCGGGATCTCCTCGGAGCGGGTCAGCCCGATCGGCTTGCCCGTGTTCTCCACCTCGGCCGCGATGAGTTCCTCGGCGCGGTCCTCGAACGCGTCCGCGATCTTCAGCAGGGCCTTCTGGCGCGCGGCGGGGGTGGTGTCGCGCCAGCCCGGGAAGGCCGCGGCGGCTGCCGCCATCGCGGCGTCCACGTCCGCGGGGCCGGACAGCGGCGCGGTCGCGTACGCCTCGCCGGTGACGGGGTTGACCACCTCGGTGGTCCGTCCGTCGGCGGCGTCCCGGAACTCACCGTCGATGTAATTGCGCAGACGACGCAGTTCGGTGCTCACTTGACCGGCCCTCCAAGGTTGCCGAATGTCCACTGGCTGAGACACCCACACTAATCCTTGCTCCGACGTTTTCAACACCCCTGATCGCATCATGGCTGCGAAATCCGCAGGTCTCACTCACGTAAACAACGAATTTCATCGCATCAGCCTTGCGGAACTGTCGAGACGTCGTGCACAGTGAGCGCGTGGCCAGTCGAAGCGCAGAGCACAGGGACGCCCGCGAGTCCAGGAACACCGGCACCCCTCACCTGGATGCCGTCAGCCTCGGCATCATCGAGCAGCTCCAGGAGGACGGCCGCCGGCCCTACGCCGCGATCGGCAAGGCCGTCGGCCTCTCCGAGGCGGCCGTGCGCCAGCGCGTCCAGAAGCTGCTCGACCAGGGCGTGATGCAGATCGTCGCCGTCACGGACCCGCTCACCGTGGGTTTCCGCAGGCAGGCGATGGTCGGGATCAACGTCGACGGCGACCTGGACCCGGTGGCCGACGCGCTGAGCGACATGGCGGAGGTCGAGTACGTGGTGATGACCGCGGGCTCGTTCGACATCCTCGCCGAGATCGTCTGCGAGGACGACGACCACCTGCTGGACGTCATCAACAAACGCATACGGGCGCTGCCCGGCGTGCGCTCCACCGAGAGTTTCGTTTATCTGAAGCTCAAGAAGCAGACCTACATGTGGGGAACCCGATAACCGTGAGCCAGAAGGACCTCAGCAGGACCGCCTACGACCACCTGTGGATGCACTTCACCCGCATGTCGTCGTACGAGAACGCCCCGGTTCCGACCATCGTCCGGGGCGAGGGCACCTACATCTACGACGACAAGGGCAAGCGCTACCTCGACGGTCTCGCGGGTCTGTTCGTGGTCCAGGCCGGCCACGGCCGCACGGAACTCGCCGAGACCGCCTTCAAGCAGGCCCAGGAGCTGGCGTTCTTCCCGGTGTGGTCCTACGCCCACCCCAAGGCCGTCGAGCTGGCGGAACGTCTCGCCCACCACGCGCCGGGCGACCTCAACAAGGTCTTCTTCACCACCGGCGGCGGCGAGGCCGTCGAGACCGCCTGGAAGCTCGCCAAGCAGTACTTCAAGCTGACCGGCAAGCCCACCAAGTACAAGGTCATCTCCCGCGCGGTCGCCTACCACGGCACCCCGCAGGGCGCCCTGTCGATCACCGGCCTGCCGGCCCTCAAGGCTCCCTTCGAGCCGCTGGTCCCCGGCGCCCACAAGGTCCCGAACACCAACATCTACCGCGCGCCGATCTTCGGCGACGACCCCGAGGCCTTCGGCCGCTGGGCCGCCGACCAGATCGAGCAGCAGATCCTCTTCGAGGGCCCGGACACGGTCGCCGCGGTCTTCCTGGAGCCGGTGCAGAACGCCGGCGGCTGCTTCCCGCCGCCGCCCGGCTACTTCCGGCGCGTCCGCGAGATCTGCGACCAGTACGACGTCCTGCTCGTCTCCGACGAGGTCATCTGCGCCTTCGGCCGCCTCGGCACGATGTTCGCCTGCGACAAGTTCGACTACGTCCCGGAC
The DNA here is from genome assembly GCF_042653945.1 of Streptomyces vulcanius. NCBI lineage: Bacteria > Bacillati > Actinomycetota > Actinomycetes > Kitasatosporales > Streptomycetaceae > Streptomyces > Streptomyces vulcanius. The sequence continues at coordinate 25,242 of NZ_JBHSFK010000055.1, forward strand.
ATGATCACCTGCGCCAAGGGCATGACCTCGGGCTACTCCCCCATCGGCGCCTGCGTCATCTCCGACCGGCTCGCCGAGCCGTTCTACAAGGGTGACAACACCTTCCTGCACGGCTACACCTTCGGCGGCCACCCGGTCTCCGCGGCGGTCGGCCTCGCCAACCTCGACCTGTTCGAGCGCGAGGGCCTCAACCAGCACGTCCTCGACAACGAGGGCGCGTTCCGCGCGACGCTGGAGAAGCTGCACGACCTGCCGATCGTCGGCGACGTCCGCGGCAACGGCTTCTTCTACGGCATCGAACTCGTCAAGGACAAGGCGACGAAGGAGTCCTTCGACGCCGAGGAGACCGAGCGCGTCCTGTACGGCTTCCTGTCCAAGGCCCTCTTCGACAACGGCCTGTACTGCCGTGCCGACGACCGCGGCGACCCGGTCGTCCAGCTCGCCCCGCCGCTGATCTCCGACCAGGGCACCTTCGACGAGATCGAGGAGATCCTGCGTGCGACGCTGACGGAGGCGTGGACGAAGCTGTGATCAGCTGAATCTGTGATCAACACCGGCCCCGGGCCGCCGTTCGAGTGAGAAACGGCGGCCCGGGGCCGTGTGCTGTGCGGATGCCCGCCGCGACCTCCTTAGCGTGCTCGTGACCGATCGGCCCTGCCTTCGTTCCCCCTTCGTTCCCCCGGACGGGGGACCGGCAAGGAACTCACGGATCTGAACCGAGGTGTACGCCAATGGAGGCCCCGCCGGACAACAACGTGCTCTGGGCACGCTCCCTGCACTTCACGCACCGCGACGGCTCCCCCGCGCTCGGCGGTGTCTCGCTGGGCGTACGGGAGAGCGAGATCCTCGCCGTCAGCGGCCCGCGCGGCAGCGGCAAGACGACCCTGCTGCACTGTCTGTCCGGACTGGTGCCCGCCCAGCACGGCGAGGTCTGGTTCAACAGCATGCCCGTCCACACCATGGGTCCGGCGGCCCGCGAGCGGCTGCGCCGGAACCGCTTCGGCTGGATCGACCCGGTCCCGGTGCTGGTCCCTGAGCTGAACGTCTGGGAGAACGCGGCCCTCCCCCTGATGCTGCGGGGCACCAGCCGCCGCCGGGCCAAGGCCGCCGCGATGGAGTGGCTGGAGCGCCTCGACGTCGGCGACAGGGCCCACAGCCGCCCGCACGAGCTCACCCAGGCGGAACGCCAGCGGGTCTGCATCACACGTGCGCTGGCCCCCGCCCCCTCCATCCTCTTCGCCGACGAGCCGACGGCCCCCCTGCACCGCGCCGACCGTGCCCATGTCCTGCGCACCCTGACCACGGCCGCCCGCTCCCACGGCATCACCGTCGTCCTGGCCACCCACGAGGCGGAGACGGCGGCCCTCGCCGACCGCAAGGTGGAGCTCCTGGACGGCCGCCGCGTCAACACCGTCCACCTCCCGCCGGTCGTCGAGCCGGAAGGCCCAGGGGAAAACGAACCGGAAGGCCAAGCGGAAAGCCAGGGGACCGCATGCTCGCTCTCCGTCTGACCCGCAGCGCCCACCCGGCCGTCCAGCTGCGCCGCCTCGCGGTGGCGACCGCCTCGGCGGCCACCGGGTTCCTCCTGCTCTCCACCCTCGGCCACGCCCTGGCCCACCCGGAGTCCTCGACGGCCTCCGTCCTCCGCCTCATCTGGTGCGCGGTCCCCCTCGCGGCGACGGTCCACCTCGCCCTCGCCGTCGCCCGCACCGACCCGGGCACCCGCCCCCGCCCCGGCCTGGCGGCGATCGGCCTGGGCCCGGCCCGCCTGATGGCCGTATCGGCGATGACGACAGCCCTCTCGACCCTCCTCGGCTCCGCCCTCTCCCTCCTCCTCTTCCTCCATCTCCGCGGCGACCTGACGGGCATGCCCTTCGACGGCGCCGCGGAGGACTTCCTGGCAGCCGACCACCCCCTCCCCCTCCCGGCCGCCCTGACCCTGCTCGCCCTGGTCCCGGTGACGGCATCGACCGGCGTCGCCCTGATGCTCCGCCCGAGAGACGCCCGCCTGGCAGACAGGACGGCCCCCCGGCCCGCGGGCAATCGTGCCTCCCCCAGTGCCCGAAAGGCATCGGGGGACCCCCGGGCGGCACGGGTGGGCGCTGGGGGTCCCCCCTCTGGGGGAGGCACCCCGCAAGCGCAGACGAGCGAGCCCACCGCCCCGGCCGACAGCGCGCCAGAAACACAGCCGCACCGCCCCAACCCCACCGCCCTCCCCTGGGGAGCCGCCCTCCTGGCCACCGGCCTCGCCGTGGAGGGCTACGCCAGCCGAACAGCGCCCACCCCCGCCGGAGGCACCGTCACCCTCCCCACCGGCCTTCCCACCGCCCCCACCGCCGTCCTCCTCGGCTGGATCCTCACCGCCCTCGGCCTCGCCCTGGCCGGCCCCGGCCTCACCCACCTCTGCGGCCGTCTGCTGCAAGCAGTCCGCCCCGGCGCCCTCCGCCTCCTCGCGGGGCGCGGCCTGATGGAGGAGGCGTCCCGCGTCGGCCGCCCCCTGGGCGTGGTCTGCGCGGTGGCGTCGGGCGCGTACACGGTGGCCGCCCTGTACGACACGAACGACCCCTCCTCCGGCCCCCTCACCACCCTCGGCGCCGTGGTCGTCGCCGGCTGCACGGTGGCCACGCTCCTCACCGCCGCCGTGGAGGCGAGGCAGGCCCGCGCCGGCACCACCGCCGCGCTGCTCCGCCTGGGCGCCCCCGGTCGCACCCTGCGCACGGCCGCCGCACTGCGCACCGGCGCGCTCCTCACCCTGTTCGTCCCGCTGACCCTGGTGGTGGCCGAGCTCGCCGCGCTCCCCCTCAGCCGCTGACACAGCCGTACGAAAAAAGATCCACGGCCACCGATGACTTCCGCGCGGCCCCCCGGTCTACCCCACCGAACAGCACGACACCACCCGATGGGAGACCCCGATGACCACCCCCGCCCACCAGCAGATGATCTTCGTCAACCTCCCCGTGAACGACCTCGACGCCTCGAAGAAGTTTTTCACGGAGCTCGGCTACACGCTCAACCCCCAGTTCAGCGACGACAACGCGGCCTCGGTCGTGATCAGCGACACGATCGTCGCGATGCTGCTCACGAAGCCGTTCTACGCGACCTTCACCAAGAAGGAGATCGCGGACGCCACGAAGACCAGCGAGGTCCTGATCGCCCTGAGCGCGGAGAGCCGCGAGAAGGTCGACGAGCTGGTCGACCGCGCCCTCGCCCTCGGCGGCTCGACCGCCGGCCAGACGCAGGACATGGGCTTCATGTACGGCCGCTCGTTCAACGACCTCGACGGCCACACCTGGGAGGTCATCTGGATGGATCCGTCGGCCGTCGAGAGCTGACACACCCCCGACCCACGGGTGCCTAGCATGGGCGGGTGCATCCGACGACACCCGCCCAGCCGTTCGACGGTTCCCACGGCCATGAACACGGCCATGAACACGGCCGTCACCACGACCGTGAGATCGAGTGCCTCGCCGAGTTCGACGAGGTGGTCCGCGACCACGGCACGCTCTCCCACTTCCGCGTCCAGTCCGTCGACCTGACGGACCGTACGGACGCCCTCCGCGCCCTGGACACCTCGGGAGCCGTCTTCCTCGGCTGCCCGATGACCCCGGAGGCCGCCGCCAAGTCCCGGGCCTCCGGCGCGCTGGTCCTGCCGCCCGTACCGGGCCTGTCCTTCGACCCGTACCGCGGCTACGTCTACACCCCGGACGAGTTGTTCGCCTCCCTCGACGAGGACGAGGGCTACCCGGCGACCCCCGACGCCCGGACCTACGCGTGGTTCCAGCAGACCAAGTCCGACGGCGACATATTCGGCTCGATGCTCCGCGCGATCCACGACGACGCCGTCTCCGACGCCCTGGACGAACTCCTCGCCGGTGCCCGGGTGGTGGGCGTCATGGGCGGCCACGCGATGGCGCGCGGCACGGAGGCGTACGCCGGCGCCGCCCGGCTCGGCCGTGAACTCGCCCGCGCGGGGCTCATGGTGGCGACCGGCGGCGGACCCGGCGCGATGGAGGCGGCCAACCTCGGCGCGTACGCCGCCCCGTTCGACGACGAGATGCTGACCAAGGCCCTGGACATCCTCGCGAAGGCGCCCGGTTTCACCCCGTCGATCACCGACTGGGCGCGGGCCGCCTTCGAGGTGCGCGGCCGGTGGCCCGGCGGCAGCCCGTCCGTGGGCATCCCCACCTGGTTCTACGGCCACGAGCCGCCGAACCCGTTCGCCGCGCACCTCGCCAAGTACTTCTCCAACGCCACCCGCGAGGACGGCCTGCTGGCCCGCTGCAACGCCGGTGTGGTGTTCCTGCCGGGCGCCGCCGGGACCGTACAGGAGATCTTCGACAACGCGACGCCGAACTACTACCGGTCGCGCGGTGAGCCGACGCCGATGGTGCTCGTGGACCGGGAGCACTGGACCGAACGGCTGCCCGCCTGGCCGCTCTTGCGGTCACTCGCCCGAGAGCGGTCGATGGAGTCCCGTATCGCCCTCGTTGACCGGATCGAGGAGGCGCCGGAGGCATTGAAACGTCTCGGTGGTTAACGAGGAGGTAAAGTCAAGGTCCAGGATGCGTCCTCGCATTGACACTGCTTATGGAACGCTTATAGACCTGTGAGCCTGCTGGGGATGGTGTCACCCTCCGCGTCACCGGGGGCGCCATCTTCCCCTCAACCCCCCGCAGTTGCGCACCCCGTAAGGACAAACGTGTCCCTTTCCCGCCGTACCGCCGCCCGTCCGGTGCGCGTCCTCGGTGTCATCGCCGCCTCCGCCGCCCTCGCGTTCAGTGCCTCCGGCACCGCGCTGGCCTGCGAGATAGGTGACTTCTCCGCCGCTGCTGCCTGCGACGGCGCCAAGGGCGTCATCACCGTCAAAGACACCGACGTGACCGGCGTCCCCGCGGTCATAAGCGTCTTCCTCGAGAACAACGGCGCCGACCTGCGCAAGGTCGGTGAGGAGACGGTCGAGGGCACCAAGGACGGTGCCGTCGTCACCTTCTCCGAGGACTGGGAGCCGAACGCCGTCTACCGGATCCACATCACGGCCACCAAGGGCAAGAAGACCCTCGTCGACGCCGACATCGAGCCCAACCTGACCACCCCGTCCGCGGCCTGCACGACCGACGTCGAGACGGTCACCCCGTCCGCCCCTGCGTCGGACTCGCAGACCCCGACCGACGACGCCTCCACCCCGTCCGACGAGTCCACCTCGCCGGCCCCGACCAGCACCTCCGACGACAGCGGCAGCGACTCCACGCCCGCGCCGGCCTCGAGCGACAACGCCCCGTCGCCCGCTGTCCAGGAGTCCAACCTCGCCGAGACCGGCGCCGGCTCCAGCACCGGTCTGATCGCCGGCCTCGCCGCCCTGCTCGTCGTCATCGGCGGCGGCGCGGTGTTCTTCGGCATGCGCCGCCGCGGCTCCAGCAACCGCTGACCCGCGGTGAGTGGCCCGCCCCCACCCGGGGGTGGGCCACTCACGCGTCAGCCGAAGACCGTCGTGTCCAGCCATTCCTCCAGCACCGCGCGCTCACCCAGGACCTCCAGGCCCGGGGCGTCCACCGGCAGCCGGCGGTAGAAGGCGAGCATGACGGAGGTGAGCGGCCCGCGCAGCGCGACCGTCGCCTTCTCGTGCCCCCGCCGCCAGCCGACCCCCTCCTCGCCGATCTCGACGAGCCACTCGGCCTCGATCCCGTCGGGCGCGTCCGTGGCGTGCAGATGAATGCTGCGGTACGGCCCCCGCAGCCGGTCCGCCCGCTCGGTCATCCGCCGGCGCTGGGCCAGCTCCACGATCTCCAGCCACTCGTCCACCGCGTCGGCGGCCACGTCCGCCGCCACGTCGTACGGCACTCCCGCGGCGAGTTCGGCGTCCGCGCGGTGGACGGTGATCTCGTGGGTCATCCGACGGGCCCAGAAGCCGGAGTCGGACCGCTCCGCCCACGACCACACCTTGGTGTCGGGCCCCGCCTCCCGCAGCGTGCCGACGAGCATACGGCCGGTCTCCGCGAGCCAGGCATCCAGCGCGGCCGGGTCCCCCTCGCCGTCCGGACCGGCGTGGCCGGGCACGTCCCCGTCCGGGAGCATCTGCTGGCCCCGGGTCCTGACCAGGGCCTCCACCCAGCGCAGGGCTCCCCCTTGATGCCGCACCAGCTGCTCCAGCGTCCAGTCCGGGCAGGTCGGCACGGTGGCCGACAGGTCCGTCCCGGAGGTCACGAGCGTCCTCAACCTGCCCACCTGGTCGGCGATTTCGTCGCAGTACCGGTCATGCGCGAGAAGGGTCATGCCGAGCACCCTAGGGCTGTACCGGGCCATCCAGCACGACGATTTCCGCCGCGTCGAAGGCCACCCCGACCGTGTCCCCCACCTCCGGCGCGTCCCGCAGCGCGCAGGCCGCCTCCAGCCTCGGCGCGCTCTGCGGCTGGAGCTGGACGGCGACATGGGTGCCCTTGAAGGTGCGGGCGGCGACCGTGCAGCGCAGGCCCTCGTCGGGGGCGGCCAGGCGTACGCCGGCGGGCCTCACCAGCAGCGCGCGCGGGCCCTGCGGGGAGCCGTCCGGCACCGGCACCTTGCCCCACGGGGTGATCGCGACCCCGTCGGTCACGGTCGCCTCCACCACGTTGTCGAAGCCGAGGAAGCGGGCCACGAAGGCGTCCGCGGGGCGCTGCCACACCTCAAGTGGCGTACCGGACTGGGCGATCCGCCCGTCCCGCATCACCACCACCCGGTCGGCCAGCGCGAACGCCTCACCCTGGTCGTGGGTGACGGCGAGCACGGTGGTGCCCAACCGCCCGAACAGCTCCCGCAGTTCGACGACCAGCCGCTCCCGCAGCGAGCGGTCGAGCTGTCCGAGCGGCTCGTCGAGCATCAGCAGCCGGGGCCGGGGCGCGAGGGCGCGGGCCAGCGCGACCCGCTGCTGCTCACCGCCGGACAGCGCGGCGACGGCCCGCCGCTCGGCGCCCGGCAGCCCGACGAGCTCCAGCAACTCCCGTACGCGCTCTCCCTGTTGTGCTCTGGCGACCCCGCGCATACGCAGCCCGAAGGCGACATTGCCGCCCACGTCCCGCTGCGGGAACAGCTGATGGTCCTGGAACATCAGCCCGAGCTCCCGTTTGTGCGCGGGCACCCGCGCCTGGTCGCGCCCGTCGAGCAACACCCGCCCGGAGTCCATGACTTGCAGCCCGGCGACCGCCCGCAACAACGTCGACTTGCCGCTGCCGCTGGGCCCGAGCACACACACCACCTCGTGCTCGGCGACGCCCAGATCGACGGCGTCGAGCACGGCCCGCCCGCCGAAGCGCACGGTGGCGCAGTCCAGTTCGAGAAGCGGCATCAGAACTCCCCCGTCCGGTCGGTCCGCAGCCGCTCGAGCACCAGCAGGGCCACCGCGCACACCAGCATCAGAATCGTCGACAGAGCCATCGCCTGCCCGTAGTTGAGCTCCCCGGCCCGCCCGAGCAGCTTCGCCACCGCGACCGGCAGCGTCGGGTTGTCGGGCCGCGCGATGAACACCGTCGCCCCGAACTCCCCCAGCGACACGGCGAAGGCGAACCCCGCCGCGACGAGCAGCGCCCGCCGCACCATCGGCAGGTCCACCTCCCGCCACACCCGCCACGGCGACGCCCCCAGCACCGCCGCCGCCTCCCGCAGCCGCCCGTCCACCGCCCGCAGCACGGGCAGCATGGTCCGTACGACGAAGGGGACCCCGACCAGCGCCTGGGCGAGCGGAACGAGGATCCAGCTGCTGCGCAGGTTCAGCGGCGGCTCGTCGAGAGCGATCAGGAACCCGAAGCCGACGGTCACCGCCGACACTCCCAGCGGCAGCATCAGCAGCGCGTCGAAGCCGCGCACGAGCCGGCCCGCGTCCCGCCGGGCGAGGGCGGTCGCGGCGAGCCCGCCGATCACCACCGCGATTCCGGTGGCGGCAAGGGCGTACTCCAGGGAGTTGCCGATCGCCTCGATCGGCGGGACGAGGAAGACATTGCCGTCGTCACTGGTCAGCGCCCGGTAGTAGGCGAAGTCCGGCGCGTCGAGGGAGCGCCGCACCAGTACCGCGAGCGGCAGCACCAGCAGCACGGCGATGCTCGCCAGCACCCCGGCCAGCAGCGCCCACTGCCCGGCCCCGCGCGGTCGCCGCGCCGTGACGCCCGCGTCGACCAGCCGCAGCGCGGCCTCCCGCCGCCGTACGGTCCACGCGTGGACGGCGAGGATCGCGCCGACGGCCACGAACTGGACGATGGTCAGCACGGCGGCCGTGGACAGGTCGAAGGTCTCGGTGGTCTGCCGGTAGATCTCCACTTCGAGGGTGGAGAAGGTGGGCCCGCCGAGGATCTGCACCACACCGAAGGAGGTGAAGGTGAACAGGAACACCATCAGCGCGGCGGCGGCCACGGCGGGCCCGAGCGCGGGCAGCGTGACGGACGTCCAGGCCCTCAGCCGTGACGCGCCCAGCATCCGCGCGGCCTCCTCCTGCCGGGGATCGAGCTGCGCCCACAGCCCGCCCACGGTCCGCACCACGACCGCGTAGTTGAAGAAGACATGCGCCAGCAGGATCGCCCACACGGTGGTGTCAAGGCGTACGCCCCACAGCTCGTCGAGGAGCCCGCCGCGCCCGACGAGCGCGAGGAACGCCGTCCCGACGACGACCGTCGGCAGCACGAACGGCACGGTGACCACGGCCCGCAGCACCTGCCTGCCCGGGAAGTCCAGCCGCGCGAGGACATACGCCCCCGGGAGCGCGACCAGCAGCGTGAGCGCGGTGGAGGCGAGCGCCTGCCAGGTGGTGAACCACAGCACGTGCCGGATGTCGGACTGCGCCACCACCTCCCACAGCCGCCCGAGCCGCCACACCCCGTCGATCTTCAGCCCGCGCGCGACGATCGCGGCGACGGGGTAGGCGAAGAAGATCCCGAAGAACGCGACGGGCAGGACGAGGAGCCCCAGCCGCGCCGCGTTCCCGGGCCCGTGCCGGCGGGTGGCTACTTGAGTACGAGCGAGGTCCACGACTTGACCCACTGGTCGCGGTCGGCGGCGATCTTCGCCGGGTCCATGGTCTCGGGATCCTTGGCGGCGGGACCGTACTCGGTGAACTCGGCGGGCACGGCGGCGCCCTCGATCACCGGGTAGACGAACATGTTGAGCGGCATGTCCTCCTGGAACTCCTTGCCGATCAGGAAGTCGATCAGCGCCTTGCCGCCCGCGCTGTTGCGCGCGTTGCTGAGCAGCCCGGCGAACTCGATCTGCCGGAAGCAGGTGCCGTCGGCGACCCCGGTCGGGGCCGTGCTGGGCTTCGGGTCGCCGTAGATCACCTCGGCGGGCGGGGAGGAGGCGTACGACACGACGAGCGGCCGGTCGGCCTTGGCCTTCTTGCCCCCGGCCGATCCGCTGAACTCCTCGTTGTAGGCCTGCTCCCAGCCGTCGACCACCTTCACGCCGTTGGCCTTGAGCTTCTTCCAGTAGCCCTCCCAGCCGCCGTCGCCGTACTTGGCCGCCGTGCCGAGCAGGAAGCCGAGGCCGGGCGAGGAGGTGGCGGCGTTCTCCGTGACGAGGAGGTTCTTGTAGGCGGGCTTGATCAGATCGTCGTAGGACGTGGGCGGGGCCAGCTTGTGGTCGGCGAAGTACTTCTTGTCGTAGTTGACGCAGATGTCGCCGTAGTCGATGGGGGTCACCCGGTGCTTGCCGGCGTCGAGCTGGTACGCGCTGCCGACCTGGTCGAGCCCCTTGGCCTCGTACGGCTGGAACAGGCCGTTGTCGAGGGCGCGGGACAGAAGGGTGTTGTCGACGCCGAAGAAGACGTCGCCCTGGGGGTTGTCCTTGGTGAGGATGGCCTTGTTGACGGCCTGCCCGGCGTCGCCGTCCGTGAGGACCTTGACCTTGTACCCGGACGACTTCTCGAAGTCGGCGAGCACGTTCTTGGAGACGGCCCACGAGTCGTGGCTGACGAGGGTGACGGTCTTGGAGCTCTTGGAGCCCGCGTCGGTGGTGGAATCGTTCGACGATCCGCACGCGGACAGCGCGACGAGGCCGAGCCCCGCGGCCACGGCCACGAACGTCTTGGTGTGCACTGGATTGTCCTCCTGGAGTTGACCAGGAAGAGACGCGGCCCCGCCCGGACTCCCCGGGCGGGGCACAACAGCTTGAGCGGTGACCGAACTTCCTACCCAGAATGACCTGGGCAAGGTTCAGAGGGTCTGCGGCCTGGTGCCGCACTCTCAGCGCTGTGGCGCTCCCCTGTCGGAATATGAAGATGTACAGATCTATGGATGTACTGGTCCTGAGGTCAGACTACCTCTCGGTGGCCGCGAGCTGTCCACAGGCCCCGTCGATCTCCTGACCGCGGGTGTCCCGGACGGTCACCGGTACCCCGTGGGCGGCGATGGCCTCGACGAACGCCTTCTCGTCCTCGGGCCGGGAGGCGGTCCACTTGGAGCCGGGCGTCGGGTTCAGCGGGATGAGATTGACGTGCACGGGCTTGCCCTTGAGCAGCCGCCCGAGCCGGTCCCCACGCCACGCCTGGTCGTTGATGTCCCTGATCAGCGCGTACTCGATCGACAGCCGCCGCCCGGACCTCTCCACGTAGTCGAACCCGGCGTCGAGCACCTCGCGCACCTTCCACCGCGTGTTCACGGGGACGAGGGTGTCGCGCAGCTCGTCGTCCGGCGCGTGCAGGGAGATCGCGAGCCGGCACTTGAAGCCCTCGTCGGCGAACCGGTGGATGGCGGGCACGAGCCCCACGGTCGACACCGTGATCCCGCGCTGCGAAAGCCCCAGTCCGTCCGGCGCGGGATCGGTGAGCGCGCGGATGGCGGTGACGACCCGCTTGTAGTTGGCGAGCGGCTCGCCCATCCCCATGAAGACGATGTTCGACAGCCGCGCCGGCCCGCCCGGGACATCCCCGTCCCGCAGCGCGCGCATCCCGTCGACGATCTGGTGCACGATCTCGGCCGTCGACAGATTCCGGTCCAGCCCGGCCTGCCCGGTGGCACAGAACGGGCAGTTCATCCCGCACCCCGCCTGCGAGCTGATGCACATCGTCACCCGGTCCGGGTAGCGCATCAGCACCGACTCCACGAGCGTGCCGTCGAACAGCCGCCACAGCGTCTTGCGGGTGGTGCCCTCGTCGGTCGACAGATGCCGTACGACGGTCATCAGCTCGGGCAGCAGCGCATCGCGCAGCTTGTCGCGCGACCCGGCGGGAATGTCCGTCCACTCCGCCGGGTCGTGCGCGTACCGCGCGAAGTAGTGCTGCGACAGCTGCTTGGCACGGAACGGCTTCTCACCGATCTCCGCGACGGCCTCCTTCCGCTCGACAGGCGAAAGATCGGCAAGATGCCGCGGCGGCTTCTTGGCTCCGCGGGGGGCTATGAACGTCAATTCTCCGGGCTTAGGCATGGCCGTACCAGTGTCGCAGATCCACCCGGGTGCCCCCGCCCGACGGTTGGGACCTGTCCTAGGCCGTCCCCTCGTGCTCCAGCCGTCGCTTCAGCATCCGCTCGTTGACCGGCAGTTCCCTGCGGGCCTGGGAGCGGACGACCAGGGAGACGAGGACCTTGCCGATGCCCTTGCCCTCGAAGTCGAGTTCCATGGTCACGCGGGAGCGGCGGCCTTCGTCGAGCGGGGTGATCTCGCCGTGGAACCGGCCGCGGACGGGGCCGTCGACGCCCTGCATGGCCCAGGCGTGCGGGGGGTCGTACTCGGTGTACTCCATCGTCGTCGGTACCTCCCGGCGGCCGACGTGCCGGGTGACGCGCAGCCGGGAGCCGACATGGGGCGGCCCGTCGTCGAGCGGTTCGGCCGAGACCGCACTGGCCTGCCACTCGGGCAGCCGGGCGGGGTCGACGGCGTACGCCCACACGTCCTCGGGACTGCGGTCGACGACGATCGTTTCACGGAAGCCGGACATGGTGCCCGCCCCCTTCCACGAGGTGCTCTGCCTGCCATGCTCCCACCACGCCACCCGGGCTTCCACGCCAGTGGGCCCCGCCCTGGAACAGGACGGGGCCCACCGGCTTACGTCTGTCAGGCGGACCCGACGAACAACACGAACAGCGCCCACACCACCGGCGCCGTAGGCAGAAGGCTGTCCAGCCGGTCCATGATGCCGCCATGGCCCGGGAGCAGGGTGCCCATGTCCTTGATGCCGAGGTCGCGCTTGATCATGGACTCGCCGAGGTCGCCCAGCGTGGCGCTCGCGGCGACCGCGAGGCCGAGCAGCAGACCCTGCCACCAGGTGCCGTCGTCGATCAGGAACTGCATGCACAGCGCGCCCACGACCATCGCGAACGACAGCGCGCCCAGCAGGCCCTCGCGGGTCTTGCCGGGGCTGATGCGCGGGGCGAGCTTGTGCCGGCCGAAGCGCCAGCCGACGGCGTACGCGCCGGTGTCGCTGACGACCGTGAGCAGCAGGAACGTCAGAACGCGCTGCGCACCGTCGTCCGCGGTGAGCATCAGCGCGACGAACGTGGCGAGGAACGGCACGTAGAAAACGGCGAAGACACCGGCCGTGACGTCCTTGAGGTATCCCTCCGGCGGTTCCGTCATCCGCCAGACCAGGACCGCGAGGCCGGTCAGCGCCGTGGCGACCCAGGCGCCGTCGGGCCCCCGGGCGTACCCGGCGACGACCATCGCCGCACCGCCGACCGCGAGCGGCACGAGCGGCGCCTTGATGCCCTTGCGCTCCTGCAGCCTGCTGGTCAGCTCCCAGAGGCCGACGACGACGGCGACCGCTATCACCCCGACGAACACGGCCTTGACGACGAGCAGCGACGCGACGATCACGACTCCGAGCCCGATCGCGACCCCTATGGCCGCACCCAGGTCTCGGCCCGCACTCTTCTTCTGAGGTGCGGGCGCCGGCTGCGGGGCGTCGGGCATGGGCTCCGGATTCTGCGGCACCGCCGCATGGGGCTGTGCCGACGGGGTGTCGTGGCGGAACGTCTCCGCACGAGGCGCCTCGTTGCCGTACGCCTCGTGACGAAACGCTTCGTGACGAAACTCCTCGTCGCGGTACGTGTCGTCGCGGAACGGGGGGCCGCCCGGCCGAGTGGCCCCCCGGTCGTCATCCTGGTTTCCGCCGTGTGCGGGTACGTCGGGGACGATGGGCATGGGGCGAGTCTGCTGCGCCTCAGGCGCATCGTACGCGGGACCCGCCGGGGCAGCCCCCTGTACAGGCCCCTGCTCGGTGGGCCCCCAGTACCCGGACGATGCCCCGGAGTGCGGCCCGGACTGTGCCCCGGCATGCGACCCGGCTCGCGGCGGAGAGCCCCAGGAAGAGTCGTTCATCAGACTTCGAGCAGCTCGGCTTCCTTGTGCTTGAGGAGCTCGTCCACCTGGGCGACGTACTTCGCGGTGGTGTCGTCGAGCTCCTTCTCCGCGCGCCGGCCCTCGTCCTCGCCGACCTCGCCGTCCTTGACGAGCTTGTCGATCGCGTCCTTGGCCTTGCGGCGCACGGCGCGGATCGACACCTTGGCGTCCTCCGCCTTGGTCTTGGCGACCTTGATGTAGTCCCGGCGGCGCTCCTCGGTGAGCTCCGGGAACACCACTCGGATGATGTTGCCGTCGTTGCTCGGGTTGACGCCCAGGTCGGAGTCGCGGATGGCCTGCTCGATGTTGCGCAGGGCCGTCTTGTCGAACGGGGTCACTACCGCCATGCGGGGCTCCGGCACGGAGAACGAAGCCAGCTGGTTGATCGGCGTAGGCGCGCCGTAGTAGTCGGCCACGATCTTGTTGAACATCGCCGGGTGCGCACGGCCGGTGCGGATCGCGGCGAAGTCCTCCTTGGCGACCACGACGGCCTTCTCCATCTTCTCCTCGGCCTCGAGGAGGGTCTCTTCGATCACCACTTGCTCCTGCGTGTCTTGAGTAAGGCCCGGCTGCGGTTCCCTGTCGGTGGCGGCGGCCGGCTGCGTCGCGTCTTCTTCCTGCACGGTTCCCGACCGTCAGGACATTGTCCATCCCCCGACCAGGGTCGGTCGGGGGTTTGCGGTCAGGCCCGGCTGTCCTGCTCACCCACAAGCGTGCCGATCTTCTCACCCTTGACGGCGCGGGCGATATTGCCCTCCCGCAGAAGCTCGAAGACGAGGATCGGAAGCTTGTTGTCGCGGCACAGCGTGACGGCGGTGGCGTCGGCGACCTTCAGATCGCGCGTGATGACCTCGCCGTAGCCGAGGGCGTCGAACTTGACGGCCTCGGGGTTGGTCTTGGGGTCGGAGTCGTAGACGCCGTCCACCCCGTTCTTGCCCATCAGCAGCGCCTCGGCGTCGATCTCCAGGGCGCGCTGGGCGGCGGTGGTGTCGGTGGAGAAGTACGGCATGCCCATACCGGCGCCGAAGATCACGACGCGCCCCTTCTCCAGGTGGCGCACGGCGCGCAGCGGGATGTAGGGCTCGGCGACCTGGCCCATGGTGATGGCGGTCTGGACGCGGCTGTCGATGCCCTCGTTCTCCAGGAAGTCCTGGAGGGCGAGGCAGTTCATGACCGTGCCGAGCATGCCCATGTAGTCGGAGCGGGCCCGGTCCATGCCGCGCTGCTGGAGTTCGGCGCCGCGGAAGAAGTTGCCGCCGCCGATGACGACCGCGATCTGCGCGCCGTCCCGCACCACGGCGGCGATCTCGCGGGCGATCTTGTGCACCACGTCGGGGTCCACGCCCAGGCCTCCGCCGCCGGAGAATGCCTCACCGGACAGCTTCAGCAGAAACCGGCCGCGTACTTTGCCGTCGTCGCTCTTCTGGGCCTTGGTGGTCATGGGAGATCCCGCCTCTTTCACGTGGTGCACATGCTGCGCATACGAAGAAGGCCACTGCCGGTGGGGTGTGGTGGGCAACCCATGCGCGGCAATGGCCTCCTCGTCAGATCTGCTGCTGCCGACCCTACCGGGGCCGGGCGTCCGTCGCGGTACGGACTCAGATGCCGACCTTGATGCGCGAGAAGCGCTTCAGGGTGACACCGGCCTCGTCCAGGACCTTCTGGACCGACTTCTTGTTGTCGAGCGCGTACGGCTGACCGAGCACCGTGGCGTCCTTGAAGAAGCCGTTCAGTCGACCCTCGACGATCTTGGCGATCGCGGCCTCGGGCTTGCCCTCGGCACGGGTGGTCTCCTCGGCGATGCGGCGCTCGGACTCGACGACCTCGGCCGGCACGTCCTCCTTGGCGAGGTACTTCGGCGCGAAGGCGGCGATGTGCTGGGCGACGCCCTTGGCGACCTCGGCGTTGGGCTTGTCCAGCTCGACCAGGACACCGATCTGCGGCGGCAGGTCGGGCATCGTGCGGTGCAGGTACGCGGAGACGAAGCCGCCGGAGAACTGCGCGAAGCGGTCCAGGACGATCTTCTCGCCGAGGTTGGCGTTGGCCTCGTCGACGTACGCCTGGACGGTCTTGCCGGCCTCGATCTCGGACGCGAGCAGCGCCTCGAGGTCGGCCGGGGAGGTCTTGGCGACGTGCTCGGCGATGGCGTTGGCGACGGACTGGAACTTCTCGCCCTTGGCGACGAAGTCCGTCTCGCACTTCAGCTCGACCAGGACGCCGGAGGTGTTGTCGTCGGCGATGATCGCGACCACGGCGCCGTTCTCGGCGGAGCGGCCCTCGCGCTTGGCGACGCCCTTCTGGCCCTTGATACGGAGCGCCTCGACGGCCTTGTCGACGTTGCCCTCGGCCTCGTCCAGCGCCTTCTTGCAGTCCATCATGCCTGCGCCGGTGAGCTCGCGGAGCTTCTTGACGTCGGCGGCGGTGTAGTTCGCCATGAGTCTGTGAATCTTTCTCGAAGTCTGGAAGATCGAAGATCTGCGGAGTCTGCGTTCCCCATGTACACGGTGACCGCTGACCATCCGCCGACCTACGGGTGAACGGCGGGAGCGGACTTCATGTCGCCGCTCCCGCCGTCACTCACGCTGACGGGTCAGGCTCAGGCCTGCTCGGCGTCCGCGGCCGGGGCCTCGACGGTCTCGGTGGCGGGAGCCTCAGCGGCGGGAGCCTCGTCCGCGGCCGGGGCCTCGGCGGCTTCGGCCTCGACGGCCGGGGCTTCGGCGGCCGGGGCTTCGGCGGCGGGGGCCTCGGCAGCGGGGGCCTCGGCGGCGGCCGGGGCCTCAGCGGCAGGAGCCTCGTCGGCCTTCTTCTCGCCCTCGAGCAGGTCGCGCTCCCACGCGGCCAGCGGCTCGCCGGCGGCCTTGTCGCCCTTGTCGCCGGTGGCGACGCCGGAACGGGAGATGAGGCCCTCGGCGACGGCGTCGGCGATCACGCGGGTGAGCAGGGTGACGGAGCGGATCGCGTCGTCGTTGCCCGGGATCTTGTAGTCGACCTCGTCGGGGTCGCAGTTGGTGTCGAGGATGGCGACGACCGGGATGTTCAGCTTCCGGGCCTCACCGACCGCGATGTGCTCCTTCTTGGTGTCCACGATCCAGACGGCGCTGGGAACCTTGGACATCTCGCGGATACCACCGAGGGTCTTCTCCAGCTTGGCCTTCTCGCGCGAGAGCACGAGAAGCTCCTTCTTGGTGAGACCGGACGCGGCGACGTCCTCGAAGTCGATGAGCTCGAGTTCCTTGAGGCGCTGCAGACGCTTGTAGACGGTCGAGAAGTTGGTGAGCATGCCGCCCAGCCAGCGCTGGTTGACGTAGGGCATGCCGACGCGGGTGGCCTGCTCGGCGATGGCCTCCTGCGCCTGCTTCTTCGTGCCGACGAACATGACCGTGCCGCCGTGGGCGACGGTCTCCTTGACGAACTCGTAGGCGCGGTCGATGTACGACAGCGACTGGAGCAGGTCGATGATGTAGATGCCGTTGCGCTCCGTGAAGATGAACCGCTTCATCTTCGGGTTCCAACGACGGGTCTGGTGACCGAAGTGGACGCCGCTTTCCAGCAGCTCCCGCATCGTGACGACGGCCATGGCCGTTCTCCTTGGTGTTCTCGGTTGTGCCGCGGGTACCGGGACGGCACTCGCGCCTGACGCCCGCATGCGCCGTGCCACGAGGGACCGAGGGGCGCTGACTCCGACCGGTGAGGGCCTGGTGTCGGGGCGTGCGAAGTCGACCCGGTGACCCGGATCGCCAGAAGAAGTGTACGGGACCGGCGGGGCAGCGGGTGACGCCGCTGTCCACAGACGGAGAGTTGTCCACAGCCCCGGGCCGAGATCACCGCGCTCCGGGACGCTTCTCCCATGTACGCACTGCCGACGCTGCCGTCCCTCTTCCTGCTGTTGTCCCTGCTCCTGCCCCCGCCCACCGCCACCTGGCCGGTGGGAACGCACCCGCCGGTGCTGCGCCCCTGGAACCCCCCGCCCACGCCGTACGCCCCCGGCCACCGAGGCGTGGATCTGGCGGCGCCGCCCGGCGCACCGGTGCGTGCGGCGGCACCCGGCCGGGTCTCGTACGCGGGCCGGGTGGCCGGCCGAGGAGTGATCTCGGTCCAACTCACCGGCACCACCCTCAGAACGACCTACGAACCGGTACGCGCGCTGGTGAAGAAGGGCGACGAGGTGGCTGCGGGCCAGACCCTGGGCGTGGTGGAACCAACGGGTTCCCATTGCACGACAACGTGCCTGCACTGGGGCCTGCTGAACGGCAGAACGTACCTGAACCCACTGACCCTGCTGAGGCGAGGCCCATCAAGACTCCTACCGCCATAGCTGCGGGCCATCGTGCCTCCCCCAGAGGGGGGACCCCCAGGCGGCACGGGTGGGCGCAGGCGGCACCCCGCGAGCGCGGGCAAGCACTCCCACCCCCGCCCGGCCGAAGCCGACCTCAGCCCAGAACCCCCCGCAGCACCATCCCGACGGCCGCCTCCGTCACAACCGACGGCTCCTCCGCCACCCCCAGCTCAATCCTCCGCACAGCCGCGTCCACAACCCCCTGCACCAGCATCGCCGCCAGCCGAGGCTCCGCGTGTCCCATCTCCCCCAACGCCGCCACGATCATCGCGACCAGCCCGCCGTGCGCCGCCCGGATCTTCTCCCGCGCCCCCGCGTCCAGCTCGCTCGCCGAGATCGCCACGACAGCCCGGTGCCGCCGGTCCCCGACCAGCGCCAGCTGCCGCCGCACATACGCCTCGACCTTGGCCTCGCCGCCGTCCGCCGCGTCCATCGCCGCCTCGACCTCCGCCGCCCACACGGGGAAGTCGACCGCGCACAGCTCCTCGACCACGGCCGCCCGCGACCGGAAGTACTCGTACACGGACGATCGCGCGAGCCCCGTTCGCTCGGCGAGCGCGGGGAAGGTCAACGCCTCCGTCCCGCCCTCGGACAGCAGGGAGCGAGCCGCGTCCAGCAGGGAGGCACGCTGCATCGACCGGTGCTCGGCCACGGAGGCCGCTCGAATCCTTGGCACGCCCACCACTTTACGGACGCGACCCCCCGGACGGGAGTGACTGAACCCGCACTTTCCGTATCCGGCCAGGTCAACGACCGAAGCTCGCCAGTTTCGCGCGCAGCTGGAGCACGGACTTGGTGTGGATCTGGCTGACCCGGCTCTCGGTCACCCCCAGCACGTTCCCGATCTCGGCGAGCGTCAGTCCCTCGTAGTAGTACAGCGTGACGACGGTCTTCTCCCGGTCGGGCAGTGTGTTGATGGCCCGCGCGAGGAACCGCCGCAGCTCCCGGTCCTCGGCCACCTCCACGGGGTTGTCCGCGGCGGTGTCCTCCAGGGTGTCCATCAGACTCAGCCGGTCGCCGCCCTCACCCCCCACATGCAGCAGCTCCTCCAGCGCCACCACGTTCGCCAGCGACAACTGGCTGAACACGGCGTGGAGTTCGTCGACCCCGATGCCCAGCTCGGTGGCCACCTCTCCCTCGTTCGGCGTCCGCCGCAGCCGTGCCTCGAGGGTCGCGTAAGCCCGCTCGACGTTGCGCGCCTTCTGCCGTACCGACCTCGGGATCCAGTCCAGCGCGCGCAGCTCGTCGATCATCGCGCCCCGGATCCGGGTGATCGCGTACGTCTCGAACTTGATCTCCCGGTCGATGTCGAACTTCTCGATCGCGTCGATGAGCCCGAAGACCCCCGAGGAGACGAAGTCGGCCTGCTCCACGTTCGGCGGCAGCCCGACGCTCACCCGCCCCGCCACGTACTTCACCAGCGGCGAGTAGTGCAGGATCAGCTGCTCCCGCAGCCGCTCGTCCCCGGTCGTCTTGTACGAGCGCCACAGCTCGTCGAGCGTCGAGGGAGCGGGCGGCCGCACGCTGCCACCGTCCCGGGCGGCTGGGGGGACCGCCGCCCGGTCGGACCCGGAGGTGTGCTGGGGCATTCGTCGCCTTGTGCCGTTCTGCCGTGAAGTACGGGAAGTCGCGAGTGGTGCAGAGGTGCCGTTCTGTACGCAATCCTCGTGAGCGTAGCGTGACTGGAGTGTCGCGGTGCGCGAAGTGCGTGCCCCCAGTCGTGCGCAGATACGTTCCTCTGACCGCCCCGCCGAGGCGCCGCGGTCGCTCCGGGTGACCGCCGGTGTGGGTCAACTACGGGAATTCGCAAGGGCTTAGTCGTCCCCCGGACGGCCGAACTCACTCGGCCGACCGGGGTGCCGGCCCCCTCGGACGGACACCATCGCCTGGCGTGTCAACTTCCAGCCGTCGCCGTGTCGTTCGACGTAACCAAGTGCTCTAAGTTCGTACAGCCTCGCGATCGCGTCGTCCGGCGCGGTCCCGGCCTCGCGGGCGATCTCCGCGGCCTCGGCGGCCCGTCGGCCGGGCAGCGCGGCCAGCACACGCCGGGCGCCCGGCTCCAGCAGATCGCGCGGAAGCACCGGCCCGCGCCGCTCCGGAGCGAGCTCACCCATGTCACCGACCAGCTCGACGACCTCGGAGGCATCGGTGACGAGCGCCGCTTCCTCCCCGCGCAACAGCTCGTGCACCCCGGCGGAGAGCCCACTGGTGGCGGGCCCGGGCACGCCCATGGTGTGTCTGCCGAGCCTCTGCGCCGCCCGGGCGGTGACCAGCGACCCACTCCGATAGGCCGCCTCGACGACCACCGTGCCCCGGGTGAGCGCGGCGATCACCCGGTTCCGCAGGATGAAGCGGCTCGGCGTCGGATGCTCGCCCGGCGGCAGTTCCCCGACGACCAGCCCCTGTTCGGCGATCCTGTTGATCAGCCCGGTGTGGCCGCTCGGGTAGGGCCGGTCGACCCCGCAGGCGAGAACGGCGACGGTGGCTCCGCCCGCGCCCAGCGCACCGCGATGTGCGGCGCCGTCGACCCCGTAGGCCCCGCCGGAGACGACCACCCACCCCCGTTCGGCGAGGCCTGCGGCGAGCGTGGCGGCCATGTGGGCGCCGTATTCGGTGCAGGCTCGGGCGCCGACGACGGCGACGGACCGCAGCGCCCACATCCGCAGGCTGGGCAGCCCCCGTACCCACAGTCCCAGCGGCCGGGCGTCCCCCAGGTCGTCCAGCGTCCCGGGCCACTCCACGTCCCCCGGGCACACGAACCGCACCCCGGCAGCAGCCGCCGCCTCCAGGTCCCGCTCGGGCTCCGCCCGCCCGGCCCGGGCCCGCAGCCCCTCCCACCGCTTCGCACTCACCCCGGGCAACGCCTCCCCGTCCCCGCTGAGCCCGCGCACCACCGCCACGGCCCCCCACTCCCGCACCCACCGGCCCCCGACCTCGTCGCCGGGCTCGATGACACGGGTGAGGAAGACCCGGGCGAGCCGGACCTGGTCCGGCTCGCCGGTGCTGTTCATGTGAGGGCCCCGAGGGCCATCGGCACACCGCGCGGCACACCGGTGCGCAGTTGCAGGGCCAGGGCGACGTCCCCCGCGTCGGGCCGGTCGTGGCCGACGAGGTCGGCGACGGTCCAGGCGACGCGCAGGACACGGTCGAGGCCCCGGGCGGTCAGCACGCCCCGCTCCAGGTTCCGCTCGGCCTCGTCCATCGCGCCGGACACCGCGTGCCAGCGGCTGCGGAGCTCCCGTCCCGGCACCTCGCTGTTCGTCCGCCACGGCGTGCCCGCGAGCCGTGCCGCCGCGCGCTCCCGTGCCGCCCTGACCCGGTCCGCGACCGTCGCCGTGGATTCACCCCCGGGGCCCCGGTGGGCGAGTTCGTGGCGGCCAACCGGATCCACCTCGACCCGCAGGTCGACCCGGTCGAGCAGGGGGCCGGAGAGCCGGGCCTGATAGCGACGGATCGCCGAGGGGGCGCACTCGCACAGGCTGTCCCGTTGGGAGAACCGGCCGCAGGGGCACGGGTTCGCCGCGAGCACCATCAGGAACCGCGCCGGGAACCGCACCACTCCCGCACTGCGGGCGATCACGACATGACCGGCCTCCAGGGGCTGGCGAAGGGCGTCGAGGGTATGGCTGCTGAACTCGGGAGTCTCGTCCAGAAAGAGCACTCCCCGATGAGCGAGCGAGACGGCACCGGGCCGGGCGATCCCCGGGCCGCCGCCGACCAGCGACTGCATCGTGGCCGAGTGGTGCGGGGCGCAGTAGGGGGCGATGTCGATCAGGGGCTTGCCCGGAGGGAGCAGCCCGGCCACCGAGTGCACTGCCGTGACCTCCAGCGACTCCTGCCTGGTCAGCAGGGGCAGCACGGCGGGCAGCCGTTCCGCGAGCATGGTCTTGCCCGCGCCCGGCGGACCTTCCAGGAACAGATGGTGGCCTCCCGCCGCGGCCACCTCCACCGCCGTCCGCGCCGAACGCTGCCCCACCACGTCCGCCAGGTCGTGCCCCTGGTCGTGCTGGGCGGCGCCGATGCTGTGCACGCCGGTGGCCGCGCCCGTGCCGGGCATCCGCAGGCCGGCGAGGAGCGGGTCCGGGCGGCCCAGGTCGACGGGTTCCTCCTCGGGCACGGGTTCGTCCGCGAGGACGGCGATCAGCTGGCGCAGGCTGCGCACCCCGAGCACGGAGACGCCCGGCACCAGCGAGGCCTCGGCCGCCGCGCACTCCGGAACGACCACCTGCTCGTAGCCCGCGTCGGCCGCGGCCAGTACGGCGGGCAGGATGCCCCGGACCGGGCGCACCCGTCCGTCAAGCCCCAGCTCTCCGATCATCACGATGTCGGCGAGGACCCGCGGGTCGATCCGCTCGGCCGCGCCGAGCACCGCGCAGGCAACGGCGAGGTCGAATATTTGTTTGAGACTCTTCTAACTGCCCGGCTGCGGCGCTGGACTCCCCCACTGGGCATGACCTGCGGCCGCAAGCCGGTGTCACGCCAGCGCACATCTGACTCTGGCCGGCATCGCACCGAGCTCAAGTGAGGACTCTCGTGAAGTTTCGGACTGAGACGCACGTCCGCCATGTGCCGCACACCATCGACGGTGTGACCCACGATGTCCCCGAGCGCCACTCAGTCACCGTCCCTGTCCTGCCCCGCGACTGGGACCGGATTGCCCTGCGGGCCGCCGCGAGCCTGGTCCTCGCTCTCACACTGGTCTCCGTCATCTGGTCCACCTACAGCATCGGCGTCCTGCTAGGGCGTGGGATCGGGTTCGCCGCCGCAGTGGTCTTCGACTTGGCCTGGATCGTCAACATCCTCCTGGAGTGGCTGAGCCGCCTTGCCCCCGCCAAGCGCAGCTTCTCCAAGCGTCTCAGCTGGGCATTGCTGGCTGCGACCATGGGTGCGATTCTCTGGCACGGCCTGTCCCTGGGCAGCCCGGCCCTCGGTGTCGTCGGAGCCGGGGTGAGCCTGTTCGCGAAGACCCTCTGGTTCGGGGTCATGCGCTTCATCGACCGGGATCTGTCTGAGGCCGACGCCGCGTGGGTACAGCAGGAGATGTCCCGGGCGAACGCCGCTCTCGCCGTCGCGGATGTCCGCCGCCAGGTTGCGCGTGCGGAGGACCGGGCTGCCGTGGAAAGCCTCGCCGCCGAGCAGATCCACACCTACCTCTCCGGCTCGCCACACAGGGTGTTTGCGTCTCCGGCGAACACGGCTGCCGAACAGCCGAACATCGTCACCGAACAGGATGGGAACGAGGAACCCCAGCGGCCGACCGATGTGCCCCTGAACAGCTCCAACACCCGCGAACACTCCGAAACAACCCCGAGCATCGCGCACCTCGCTCGCGAACAGCTGCGCTCCGGTGTCAGCAACTCCGTGGCTGTCGCGAACATCCTCCAGGTTCGCCCCGACGCCAATCTGTACTCCGTCGGCGCCACTGTCCGCCGTGAGCGCTCCAAGGCAGCCGGATACCTGTGACCGTCCCCTGCGCACGTCCAGCGAGGTCCGATGCCGGGCTCCGACTGATGGCCCCCTAATTCTTTTCTGCAGCGGGCAGCGGGCAGCGCGCTGGCAGAGGATAGGGCCCTTCATTGGCCCGGACGACTACGCCACGTTATCGCGGTCGCGCTCTCTGGCCGCGAGGTACTCACGGATGAGCCGGCCGAGCACGTCGCCCTCATGCATGCGCTCGTTGAACACAGCTCGCTTGAAGGCGGCGCGCTCCTCGGTTTCCAGGAAGGCCACCAAATGCTTCGCCTTCGGATGCTGGTAACCGCAGCAGATCAAGCGCGTACAGACCACTCGCGAAGTCCCTAGCTTCGGCGTGCGCCAGGGATAGTGGGGGTACCCTCGCAACCTCGCCTTGCAACGATCGAGGATGTCGAACAGCTCGGCCTTGTTCCGGTGCTTCTCGTCCCCGTAGTGCAGTTGGAACCACTCGCGCCGGTCCATGTCGGCGATCTCTCGCTGTACGCGTTCCACACGTCTTGTGATGCCGGCGTACACCCTGGGGGGCATACCTCGGGTCGCGAAGCCCGCCTCCGGATACCTGTGATGCAGATCCATGTCGGCCACCCACCGCCTCGCAGTACGGCCTTTCTTCCAGCGATTGCAGTCTTCACAAGCTGGAACGAAATTCCACCAGACGTCCGCTCCGGCGGCGACGATGGGCCTCTCATGGTCAATCGTGGTAGCGGCGGAACGACCGCAGTAGACACACAGGCCCCGCTGCGCCGTCAGGACCATGAGCCACTGCCAGGTCTTCTGCTCGCCCCTCTCACCGCGACGGATCTTGTCCATCACACCTCCCGTCCCCTCTCTAGCCGATCACGGGGATCGTACGAGGAGGCACTGACAGTCGGACGGCGGACGGATCGGAAATATTCTGCAGCGTCAGGCTGCGGAGGTGCCTCAGGGGTAGCGGGGCCGGGCCGATCATGTCCTCGCCGTAACCGCAATGGTGCCGCAGCCGGTGCTACGGAGAGGCGGGCGGTGATGTCCCGGGGCGTCGTGGTCGGACCGTCGCCGCAATGGTGCCGCAAACCGCACGTTGCGGAAAGGTTAGTAGTGGGGTAGGCCCGCTCCAACTGGACCTGATGGCCGTCATGTGGCCGCATCCCGGGATGCGGAGACACCCCTGGACCGATGTCGGTGGCCCCCAGGACGGCGTGCCGGGATGGTGCCGCAGCGTGCACTACGGAGAGGCCCGGTTAGCGTCTGCCAGACCGCCGTTCCAGTCCTGTAGCCGCAGTGGTGCCGCAGCCGTAGGCTGCGGGGACATGCTGACGCCTTGATGACCTTCGAAGCACCTTCGGCCGTGCCGAAATGGTGCCACAGCCTCGCGCTGCGGAGACGGTGTTCGGAGAACACAACCTCGTTTGCCGCATAGTCGCCATCATGGTGCCGCGGCTGTGGGCTGCGGAGACAAGAACACCCAGGCGGACATCGACTTCGCCGTCATCGAGTCGCAATGATGCCGCCCCAGCCGTTGCTGCGGAGATGCCCCAAAACGGTCACGATCCCGCTCAACGACTACGGGCCGGAATGGTGCCGCAGCCAGCTGGCTGCGGAGACGCTCCTCGCCGACGGCAGCATGACGCTGAACGGCGTGTTGCCCCAATGGTGCCGCAGCTGTGGGCTGCGGAGATGACAGATGGGCGACTTGCGATTATCGGGACTATAAGGGGCCGAAATGGGGGCCAGTCTTCGAGTCGGGGAGACATCCTTCCACGAGGACAGCTTGGTAGTGCCGGTTGTGCCGCAATGGTGCCGCAGCCATGGACTGCGGAGACACAGCCGTCGGCCTGACCACCGAAGACTGCCTGAAGTTGCCGCAATGGTGCCGCAGCGGTCGGCTGCGGCGGCGCTGGCATGGCCGGCTGCCCAACGTGCCTACGCAAGTGGCCGCAATGGTGCCGCAGCCCGTGGACTGCGGAGAGACGGTCGGTTCTTTCTTGGTCCCAGCCTGCCCCGCGTAGCTCCAACGGTGCCGCAGCCTACAGATACGGAGATACTACAAAGCTGGCATCTATGCGGCTGAGGGGCTCGTGCCTCATGTGCCGCAACCGTGGCTGCGGACATACTGGCGTACACCTTGCCTTCGACACGGCAGTACGGGAACCGCGATGATGCCGCAGCCGCGGGCTACGGAGAGGCTGCCTCTGGCCCGACTACCAGCGGCACTGGTGTGAACAGCCACAATGGTGCCGCAGCATCAGGCTGCGGAGGTGCCCGCGAGTGGCGACATGATCGACATCTACTAGGCAATACCGGAATGATGCAGCAGCGCCAGCTGCGGGGGACACTAGGTTCTCGTGGTCATAGAGCTGGGCGCCCAGACCACCACAACGGTGCCGCAGCTGTGGGCTGCGGAGAGGCAGTCACCATCCTCGGCCGACCGGTCTACTTCACCGAGCCGCAATGGTGCTGCTGCCAGAGGCTGCAGAGACGCTCGGCCTGCATGGCCCGCCGGTCACCGATCAAGTAACCAGAATGGAGCCGCAGCCGCAGGACTGCGGAGTCACGAGGACGACCAGCACGTAGCGGGCCTGACCATGGCCGCAATGGGGCCGCAGCCGTGGGCCGCGGCGGCGCTCGATTGCGACGAGATCGTCGCGCGGCAGAACGGGTCGCAATGGTGCCGCAACTGTCGGCCGCGGAGAGACGTCTGCAGGCCACAAACCGTAGCTTTGGCTGCGGAGAAACCTTCCTGGATCGCAAGCACGCCGAGCCGATCCTGAAGCCGCAATGGTGCCGCAGCCGCTGACTGCGGAGAGGTAGCGACTCGGCCTCTGCATGATCGTTCCAATCCAACCGCTGTCATGGTGCCGCTGTCGAGGGCTGCGGAGGAATCCGTGCCAGCAAATCCGGTCGGCTTGTAGCGAGCCTGGCCGCAATAGTGCCGCAGCCGGGGGCTGCGGAGACACGATCGGGGAGTCCACGCTGCCCTGCAGTGCCTGCTTGGCGCAATAGTGCCGCAGTCCTGAGCTGCGGAGACACTAGCCGCGATACCCCCACCCATCCACTTACTGCCATGGTCCGCAACTGCCGGCTGCGGAGACACCCGATACGTGCGGGTGATCGCCGTCGACAAGACAGGTCCGCAATGTTGCCGCAGTCGGCAGGCTGCGGAGAGAGGAGCGTTACGGCTCGCGAGTTCTTTCATCCGGTAACCGCCATGGTGCCGCAGCCGTCAGCCGCGGAGACGCTCAGCCTGCGTGGCCTGCCGGTCACCGATCAGGTATCCGCAATGATGCCGCAGCGGGCGGGCTGCGGAGATACGTCCATGGCGTTATAGCAGCGCGGGAACTCGACGTACCCGCAATGATGCCGCAGCCATGGCTGCGGAGACACTGGCGGGGGACGTGCGGGCGTTCCGGGAGCAGGTGCCGCAATGGTGCCGCAGTCCGGGATACGGAGGACCAATGCCAGCGAGGTGGGCAATGGCCTGCAGTACACCCTATGTCCCCCAGGGGACCTATGAGGACCGAACCATACCTACTCATCGTTCTCATGATGGATTGTCAGTGACAGGTGCTTCAATCCTTGCTACCTGAATGTTCGGCGTCGAGGAGGGGTTGTGGAGGCGTTGTACGAGCGGCTGCGGGCTGCGGCGAGCTTGCAGTCGGGGGATGGGGCCGTGCGAGTGGTGGCGGAATATGAGCCGCTAGGTGGCTCCGGCTCACCGATCTTCCCGCCCACCGTGAAGGTTAAGGCCACGGACGCAGCCGGGTACCTGGTGGAGCCGCGTTGGGTGGACGGGCAGCAGACGGACGTCGTGCTACTGGACCAGCGGCAGTCCCAAGCGAATCGATGTGAGACGGCTCTACTCGCAGCAATCGAGCGTGAGGAGACTTTCATCCCGCACTTGGCGCTGAGTACGAAGGCGGCTGGTGTGGGCGTGCGGGTGACGAGCTTGGAAGCACCTCACCGATCCAGGGATGCCTACTTCCGTGACGCAATGGACGCCGAGGACCAGCCATTCGACAAGACCGAAGCGGGCGCTGGACTGCAGTCGGCTAGCGCCAAGGACGTGAGCGCCTACCTCCGCTGGGTGCCCAGCGACTTGGTGTACGGCGTTTGGGACTCACACCGCAAGCGCCGGATCCAGGTCAAGATCCCCCGCGCGTACTCCTCGGAGATGATCGGGGTGGCCCCGCTGGCGGGAAAGCGAGCGGCAGGTCGGATGGATCCGTTGAACCTGCCTGGTGAGGTGGTCCAGGTGACCTCCTCCGGCTGGCAGTTCACTGAGGGCGCGAAGAAGACTAAAGACAAGTCACAGGCGAAACTGTCTGAGCTGGGGCACGGAATGATTCCGCCGTCCGAGGGACACGGTGGGGTTGTGGCCAAGGCTGTGCAACGCACAGCGACGCTGAGCATGGCCCAGCTGGCGAGCCTCCGCTTCGGCGATCACAGCCCAGACTTCTGCGCGGCAGGGCGGGCACTTGTAGGGGCAATCGCGCTGCTGGGGGATCGGTTGGCATTCTCGGCCCCGGCGCTCCACCTGCGTTCTGGCTGCGATCTGATGGTCGTATCGGAGCGAATCGAGTGGGTGGGCCGCGGAGTGGACGGCCGCCCGGCTACGGAATCGCTGGAGCTGGCATCTCCAGAGCAGGCACGCGCTCTCTTCGAGGTCGCGGTGACCCGCGCGGAACAGGCCGGACTCGACTGGCCCAAGAAGCCCGTTGAACTTCAACCGGCCGCAGGCCTGCAAGAGGCGATCCGCCGGTCGTTCGAGGTGACCGGCATCGGTGAGGCAGAGAGCGAGTAGCAGTCGTGCCGTTCACTGTACGAGTTCACCTACTGGAGCCGCTGTACCAGGCGTCGGGACCGCAGCCTGGACGAGCCGAGTGGCCACCGCACCCTGCTCGGTTGTTCTGTGCCCTGGTGTCCGTCGCTGATCTTGATGATCCGGTGGAAGAGGCGGCTTTGCGTTGGCTGGAGTGTCAGCCTGCTCCGTGGATCCGAGTACCGGCGCAGACAACAGAGGCGGTGACCGCACGGAACGCCTGGGTGCCGACGAATGCGGTGGCGAAGGAGCCCGGTCATGCCGCGTTGCCGGGCCGGACAAACGGCGGCTCCCCGAAGAGCTGGCCGCAGCGTGTACTTCGGCACCCTGAAGTGGCGTTCGTGTGGGAAGTGGAGCCGCCGCCGAGTGTGCGGACGGTGCTGGAAGCCATCGCTACCCGAGTGCCGTATTTCGGGCGTGCCACGGGTCACGCTCTGCTCGGCACCCAGACTTCGCCTGCACATGAGGACCAGGGCGAAGGGGACGCGGACTTCAAGGAGTGGCAGCCACTCCAGCCGGACGATCCGGTGAAGGTGGGAAGCACGCTGCGAGTGCCTTATCCGGGATACCTGCAGCGGTTGCGTGCCGCCTTCGAAGCCCAGCAGCCAGCCTGGCAGCATGCCCAATCGCTGCGCTACCGAGTGCGCAGCAGTGAGTCTCCCACGGAGTCGGGACAGGACCGAGGACCCTACAGGGACTTGGTGACGTTCGCCTTCTCACCGGGTATTGCAGTGGATCCCGGCTACACCCTCGCGGTCACGGCCGCGCTTCGGGCTGCGGTGATGAGCAGGTTGGAGAAAGCCGGCCACGACGTGCGTGCGATGCCACAGGTACATGGGCACAAGGACAAGAACGATCAGGGCCGGTTGTGCGCCTACCTGGGATTGCCGTTCGTCGGGCACACGCACGCTGACGGCATGCTGCGAGGCGTGGCCATCGCCCTGCCGCACGACCTCCCAGTGCTGCACAGGCGAGCTCTGCTCGGCATTTTGCTCCACTTCGACGGTGGCCTGCGCAAGTTGACCGTGCCCAAGATGGGTGCTCCGCTGAACCTGTCGTACGTCAAGCCGACGGCATCCATGCTGAAGACAGTGCAACCCCACAACTGGACGAGGCCGTCACGCATCTGGACCACGGCGCTACCGATGGTCCTCGACCACTTTCCCAAGCGCGGCGGCCGGGGGCTGGACGACTCGGTGGTAAAGAGTTGCCGTATGGCCGGACTACCGGTCCCGGAGCACGTCGAGGTGGTCCGCCGAGGGGGACTACTGCCAGGCACACGGGATTTCGCCGGCCACCAGCTGCGCCGTAAGGCGGGCGAACCGCCGCTGCCGAGCTGCCATGTACGGCTGCACTTCGCGCGACCGCTGGACGGGCCGGTAGTGCTGGGGAGCAAGAAGACCTTCGGCCTGGGCCTGTGCCTGCCCGGCCCTGCCAGGACGGAGATCGCCTCATGAGCGACCCAATCGGTCTCGACGAGTTCCCCGCCTTCGTGCACGAAGCCTTCGGCTACCTGCCATTTCCCTGGCAGGAGGCATATATGCGGGCGGTCGCCGCTGGAGCGGACTGGCCAGACCTGGATGTACCCACCGCGTTGGGCAAGACTTCTTTGATCGACATCTGGGTCTTCCTCCTGGCCTGGCAGGCCGCCCAGGGCAGCGACCGCACGATACCGCTACGCCTCTTCTTCGCCGTGGATCGTCGTCTGGTGGTCGACCAGGCCCACGAGCACGCCGAGCGCCTGGCTGACGTTCTCAGGGAGGCCGAGCCAGGGAGCGTGTGCGAACGCGTCGCCGCCGCGCTGTCGCAGTTGGGCGGGGCCGACGAGCCGCTCAGCGTGGTGCGGATGCGCGGCGGTGTGGACTGGGCGGCCCGTTGGTTGCGCAGCCCCGCGCAGCCGGCCGTGGTGGTCAGCACGGTGGACCAGTACGGCAGCCGACTGTTGTTCCGCGGCTATCACACCACGCCACGGATGCGCCCCATTGATGCCGCTCTGACCGGCTTCGATGCACTGCTGGCTCTCGACGAAGCACACCTGTCGCAGGCACTGCTCACCACAGCCCGTGACTGCGCCGCCTACCAGGCCACCGCCACCGATCCGTATTTCGCTGCCCGTGCGCTGAAGGTCGTCAGCCTTTCCGCCACAGCCGACGACTCAGGTCGACCGCGTTTGGGAGTCGGCCCAGAAGACCGCGGCCATCCGGTGGCAGGAAGACGACTGCATGCCAATCGCCACGTGACCTTGCTCGACGTGTCCGCATGGGCCAAGACCTCCACCGAAGCGTTCGCCCACGGGGCCAGCGCCGCAGTGGACGCTCTGCTGCCCATCATCGAACGCCCCGTGATGGCCGTCGTTGCCAACACCATCGCGTCGGCCCGCGCCGCCTTTCAAACGCTGTCAGCCCGCGACGACCTGGACGTGCTGTTGCTCACTGGGCGCTGCCGAGACACGGAGCGGTCCAACCTCGTTGATGGGCCCCTTTCGGAACTGCTGAACGGAGTTGCCCCCGACCGGCCCAGGCCGCTGGTCGTCGTGGCAACCCAGACCATCGAAGTTGGCCTCGATGTCAGCGTGGCCGGCATGTGCATCGAGGCCGCCGCATGGGATGCCGTACTCCAACGTCTAGGCCGCTTGGACCGCACCGGCGATCTCGCCCTGGCCCCGGCCGTTGTCGTCAGGACTCATGCGCCTGACGACACCCGGACCATCCCCGTCTACGGAGAAGCCGCCGCCTACACCTGGGACTGGCTCGCCTCCCACACCCTCGTCCTTGACCGGCCTGGGGCTACGGAAGAGCTGCAGCTAGCACTGGCCAATGGCCTGCTTCTCAACCCTTCCACTCTCCCCAAACTGCGGACCGACATCGATCTCTCGGCGTTGACCGCGCCGAGCCCGCGTATCCCAGTTGTGCACCGGACCGTGCTCGACTCGTGGGCTCGCACCGACCCCGCTCCGGTGCCCGATCAGGTTCCGGCCCCATTCCTCCATGGTCTGGATACCTCCCCTGCAGACGTGCAGGTGGTCTGGAGAGCCGATCTTCCTTGGGAGGATGGCATCACGCCTCCCTGGGAGGTGTGGGCATCGCGGCTGGCCCAAACCCCGCCTCACGCTGGTGAGACCGTTACGGTGCCTGTCCGCCGCCTGCGCCGATTCCTGACACGTCAGGCCGAGGCCGACGCCTGTGGAGACCTTGAAGGTGCCCCCGACCCCGAGCAAGCCCCAAGCAAGCGAAGTCTGGCATGGTCTCAGCTGCTGCCCGCTCTGCGCTTAAACGGGCCGGGCGACTGGACCCCAGCTCTTTCTCCCGGCGACATCCGGCCTGGTTGCACTGTTGTCCTTCCCTCCGCAGTCGGTGGCCACGATGCATTCGGTTGGACGGGCGCCGCGAGCACGGTAGTCGTTCCGGATCTCGGCGACTTCTTGCTTGGCGGGGCAATCGCAGCGACCCGTTTGGACGCTGAAGTCATCACAAGCCTGACAGGCCAAGCGGACCAGGCGGCCACGCTGCGCGCACTTATTGGTAGCGCAATCGGACGTCTGCAGTCCGGTGACGACCAGGAACCCGCCACTGAGGTCGTGCGCGATCTGCTCACCGCTGTCATCGACTTGCTGCCCACAGATCTTCCGGAACCAACCGGGACCGATCGCTTCACGCAGTACCTGCTCGGCCGACTCGTGCTCCTGCGGGGCGGCGTCGCTCAGTGGGACACGTCTACGTCGACTCGCCGCGGAGTCGGACATGTAGTGATAGGCGACACAGCCGACGACCTGCGCCTGCTGCTGATCCCTCCACGCACCCGGAGCGGCCTTCTGGAGCGCGTCCCAGGAGTGAGCGACGAAGAGGCAGACTCCAGTTCGCTGACCCGGCCTGTCGGGCTGGCTCAGCACGGCAAGGCTGTCGGGGCCCGCGCGGCCAGCTTCGCTCAGCGCGCCGGCCTGCCTCACCCAGCCATTGCCGCAACGGCGATCGCCGGACAGGCCCACGACTGCGGCAAGCAGCACCCTCGATTCCAGACCATGCTGTGCGGAGGCGACGCCCTGCTCGCCGAAGCCCTGCCCGAACCGCTCGCAAAGTCCGGCCTGGACCCCGCTGACCTCGCTGGGCGCCGGACCGCCGCACGCTTGGCCGACTGGAGTCCAGGCCTGCGCCACGAGGCCCTCAGCGCTGCAGCCGTCCAGCACTGGCTGAACAACGAGCCTCAGATGGCCACCGGGCTGGACAAGAACCTGATCATCCACCTCGTCGCGGCCCACCACGGCCGTGGCCGCCCCTTGCTTCCGCCGGTCGCTGATCCAGATCCCGTCGAAGTCGAGTGCACCATGCCCGACGGGCAGCAGATCACCCTAAGCAGCGCAGCCATGGGAGTCGACTGGGGCGGCCCCGACCGCTTTGCCACCCTGACGGACCAATACGGCCCGTGGGGC
Organism: Streptomyces vulcanius; assembly: GCF_042653945.1. Classification (NCBI taxonomy): domain Bacteria; kingdom Bacillati; phylum Actinomycetota; class Actinomycetes; order Kitasatosporales; family Streptomycetaceae; genus Streptomyces; species Streptomyces vulcanius. Next base: position 57,564 of record NZ_JBHSFK010000055.1, read on the forward strand.
ACGGCAATGCTGGAGAGCATCGTGCGGCTCGCCGACATGTCCGTCTCCGAGGAGGGCAGTTGAACACGCACCAACTAGAGCTCCCGGCTCTCAACAGCAGCGACCCGCTCGGATTCCTCGCCGCTCTTGGCATACTGGAACTCGTAGATGCGGCCCTCGACCAGGCAGTCCGCCTGTCCTGGCGCGGACTCGCAGCGCCAGCAGTGCTACACACCGAGCAGCCGCTATCCCTCAACCAGTTGGCTGAACTCCTGGCCGGATTTCTTCCGACCGAACCGGCCAAGGAGCCCCTGCCCGCGGCTCCCGGCATCCTTGGACTGCCACGCGACACCAACCTCGGGGCACCCAACGACGCCCTGCGCATGCCCGTCGAACAGGCACACCGGTTGCTCCGTGATTTCGCAGCAGCGGAGCGTCTCGCCGACGACCCCCGCGCGCGATGGTTCGCAGCGCTGGTGAACCAGTTCTGTGTCGCTCCCGCCAAAAAGGCCAAAGACCAACAACAGAAACAGCAGGGTGTCACCGCAGCACCCAGTCCTGTGCCCACTCAAGGCCCCACCTGGTATACGGAATCGACTCCCCTCTTCGCGGCGTCCGGCCAGATGACCCTGGCGAACAACTGGGTCAAGGCAGCGGAACAGTGCCGCCGTGACGGCGCCCACGTCGGTGCGGCGCTCACAGGATGGATACGAGTGCCGGATTACACCGGTGCGAACCTCGACTATCGGTCAACCGGCGACGCGGCTACCACCGGCGACGGCAAGCCTTCACAACAAGGTGTCCCAGGGGCGACCTGGCTCGCGCTGCATGCGTTTGCCGTCTTTCGTCTCACCGGCGACGCCATGACCAGCGCCACAACTGCATGGGACTCCTCCGGGCCCTTACCTGCTCTCATCTGGCCAGTTTGGACCTCGCCGCTTTCCAGAACAGCAGTCAGCGCACTGCTCGAACACCCACTCGTGCGTGCTGACGACCTGGCGCGCCTCGATGAATCTCTGACCAATTTGGGCCTAGTTGGGATCTGCTCGGCTCATCGCACCAAGCTCAGCAACTCGTATGGCCCGTTCGAGCCCGGACAGGTGGTGTGGCCGTAGCCCTTTTCGCCTTGCCGCCCCCGGTCGGGTCTACGCCGTTGGTGTCCACGGCTCCCCTGACGAGAAGAAGATGCCGTCGGCAGTGACGCGGTACCTCGCCCCCGAGTCGTAGTCCATAGGACTCACGGCATCGACGACCAGTTCGAAGCCGCGCAGCACGATGAGGAAGCCCCCGCCTGTGACTCGGAACCAGTACGCGGGCCGGTCGAGCTCAGTCAGAACCTCAAGCTCTGGCATGTGCCGCATCTGATGGGCGTTCGTGTCGTATCCGGCGATCAGTTCGTACACGTTCCGCTGGAGGATGGCGAGTACATCTTGGGGAACGGAATGCTTCACCACGGGGCGCAAGACGCGTGCGAGGTGTTGGTGCCCGCGCTCCTCGGAAATGTCGATGGGGCGTTTTCCGGCGCTGGTCCGGAGGGTTCGCCAAGCACCGTAGGCAAGAAGACGTTCCACGGTCTCGGTGAGGGCGCCGTGCCACGCGGCCTGGTGCAGAGGCGTGTACTGGCTTCGACCTTCAAGGCGTGTGGAGTTGATCAAGGCTGGGTCGTCGTCGAGGATCTGGAACACAGTTTCCCAGTCGCCATCCCGGGCGGCGTCGGCCAGTTGGTCCCGGCGTTCTACTGCCCATGGCTGAAGGGCGTCCCGGACTCTGGCACCGTCCCATGGCGTGGCGTCCATGCGGCCGAGTGTAGTGGTGGGTACCGCTTCGGCTGGGGCGATTTGAGCTCCTCCAGGCCGTTGTACCAACAGATCAGACGCGGACATGAATCGAACTGACGGCTCGCCATTCCTAGCAGTTCATATGACGGTTCATCATGAGGCGTCTTCCCCGAGACTTCCCACTGTGGGTACGTCGTCCAGGAAGCAAGTCTCCGCCAGGTAGCGGGCTTGCGCAGCCTGCCACTGGTATGCGAACTCCTGGTCAACACCAGACCGCGGCCGTGGACTCTTGGGACCGGCGTGCAACTCCTGACTGAACTGAGCGCGCAGGTCGCGGGCGACCAGCACCAAGAACCCGTCGGGAGCTTCGTTGATCTGCTCGTACACAGTGCCAACAAGCACGCTCACGTCGTCAACACGGTCAGACACACATCGCCACACCTGGTGCCACTGCTGCGCGGCAATCAGCTGACTCACCAGCTCGGTCGGCAGATCACCATCCATGGCCACAATCCCGGCGAGCAAACCGCGGCGACCCTTGATCTCGGCGTGTGCTGTAGAGGCGATCTGCCGCAGCCTGCTGGCCGGTTCGGCAGCGTAGGCCTCGGGGGTGGCTGAGCTCAGTCGCATGGTGGTCCATACTGCCCGACGGTACGGCCACTCTGAGCGAACTTACGGAGCTTTCACGTCCAACCCACGTTTTTGGGGGCCGCCATGCTGAGGAGAACACACCTCATGGCAGCCTTCGAAGGCGCCGGCATGAAGGGCTCGCACCGGTGCGCGCCAACTCCCCTAGGACGCAGGGGGTTGGCTCTCTTGAATTCGATCGCCCTGTAGTGCGGGGGCAACTACGTTACGTGTATGGAGGATTCGCTCTCGTACGAGACTCTGCTGCGCGGCGCTCGCGACTTCGCGTGGTCGGCGCTGGAGGCGCACAGCAAGCGGCAGGAGGAGGTCTTCCTCCTCCATGCTGGGGTGAGCATCGAACGGCTGGCCAAGGCCACCCTCGTACGAAAGAGCCCCTTCCTCCTGATGGAGTTGAAGGGAAAGGACGACACCCTCTTTCATCTCACCGGTGTCCGCAAGGCAGCCAAGCTCAGGACAATTGGTGCGGGGCAGGCCATCGTCCGCCTCAGGGACATGGCTGTGCTGCCGCAGCGAGATCCGGATCTGGATGAGCTGATCGAGCTGCGGAACGGCGTAGCTCACCTGATGGCGTCGGCCGACGAAGCCTTCGACGGCCTCACCGTTTTCTGCCGAGTAACCAGCCAGCTACTGGATCACTTGGAACAGGACCAAGGGCACTACTGGGGCTCCTGGTCCACCGTCGTTTCGATCACGCTCAGCGATGCACACGAGAAGGTTGAGCGAGACGTCGCACGGCGCATGGAGCAGGCGCGGCGCCTACTCAAGAAGCGGTTCGCGGGCCTGCCGTCCGAGACTCTGGACAGCTACGCAGCGGTGACACAGTCGCAATTGCCCTATGGCCTTCACAGCTCCCAGAAGTATGGCCCCCAAGTCTGTATCCCCTGGAAGTGCCCTGCCTGCGGACACCCCGCCGCCATCGTGGCGGGTCCTCCTGTTCTTATCAGGCGGGGCGAGCCCGGGGAGTCGCAGCCCGAGAGCCTCAGCTGTCTCGTGTGCCAGTTCACTTTGAAGAGCCACGAGATGGAAGCGGCGGGCGTACCACATCGCATCCCGCTGGTGGACGAGGACGGTGGTCGACTACTCACAGACGTCGAGGAGTACCTGTGGTACCTGGATCCGTCGGGGGAAGATTCCATGGCTGATGACTGAATCGGCAGCCGAGGTGCTGAATTTACCGAGTTGGGTGACACGCCCCAAGAGACTGGCCACACGCGCGGCCATCCAACCGAGATTCTGGCACCGGCTTCGCGAGTTGGAGGTAGCCGCGACCGTCTCCGTGGAGCCCAACAACAATATGGCCACACTCAGCACGCTGCTGCGCGTGCCGCGCCAGTCCCCGCAGTCCCTCCTGTGGACAGGACAGCGAGCTAGCACGGAGCCACTGGGAAGGAAACGCCGACCGGGGCTCGCCTGGCCGCCTCCCTGGCCCGCTGGTTCTCCGACGGAGCCGTACGCCGCCGCTGAGAACACACGGCGGCGGCGGTTTCCCCGTCCGGCTCGCGACCGGACGGGGTGTCCCAGAACACCTACGGGACCTGCTCGTAGGTGACGGTTGCGGCCGGGCAGGCCTCGGCGAGTTGCGTCAGCGCGTCCCGCTCGGCAGCGTCTGCCGACAGCCTCCAGCGGAGCTTGTCCGCCATCCAGTCTGCGGCGTACTTGCACTGGTCTGCCGGCACGGGGAGCCAGTCCGCTGGATCCTTGTCGGCCTTTGACCGGTTGGAGCTGCCGGAAACTGCGATCAAGCTGTTCGGCGCACCCTGATCGTTGGCGTAAGCCTCACGCCGCGCCGCCGTCCAGGCCGCCGCCCCGGAGTCCCAGGCTTCTGCGAGTGGAACCATGTGATCGACATCGAGGGACGATGCCGAGGTGACCCATACCTGGTCGTACTCCGACCACCACCGGCCGCCTGTCAGCGCGCATCTTGCTCCGACAGATGGAGCCTCCAGTGCCTCGGCAAGGATGACCTCCTTGCGGGTGTCGCAGCCGTCGGTGGGGTTCAGGCCTTTGTTCCAGTGCTTGAACTGATCGCGGCTGTAGCCGTCGCGCGGCCCTTCCTCAGCCTCTTCGACCCGGGCCAGTGCCTGGAACAGGGGGATGTCTGTTGCTGCGGGCGGAACGGCTGCAAGGTTGGGGGTGGCGGAGGCGGGACTGGCCAGTGGGAGCACGGTCAGAGCGAGCGCGGGCAGGGCGCGCAGAAAGTTCCTGATCACATTCACGGTGTAGCGGTCCCGCATCGCGCCCCGGAGCGCGACTGGACGCCCACTCACTCGGATGGGCGCGAACATTCACCGCAGGAACGATCAATCCGCAGGCCCATACAGACGCCGAAAGGTGTTCATCTCCGGGTGATGGAGGATCCCGCATTCGCGGCAGAAGCGATTGGCCTCCGCGATCGATCCAGTCATCTTGTGCAAACAGAGCCCCAGGTCGAGTGCGGCAGGATTGGAAACCAACAGGGCTCCATGGCTCCGGCACTGAAAGTGATCTAGAACCAGCGTTCGGTCGCCGGCGCGATCCGTCTTGGGTGCGAACAAAAGTCGACTAATCGGCACATATGGGTCTACGCCGAACGCTCCGGGCACCGAGCATGGCCCAGAAACCGGCCGGCGTGTCAGAGTCCCGTGGGAAGGTGGTGTCGATAGCGGACGCCCACACGGGGAGGGACTCCATACGCAGATGGATCTGCAAGGCATCGGTGCGATAGCCGCTGTTCCGACTACCGTCGTTGTCGGGGTCCTTGCTTGGTGGGGTGCATCAAGGCAAGCCAAAGCCGCAGCAGAAGCGGGGCGAGATCAAGCGCGAAGTGCGCTTGTGGCGGCACAGGAGCAAGCTCAGTCCGCCTACCAGGCGGCGCTCGACGCTGTACGCGAGCAGGCTCGCACGGATCACCGACATTGGCGTAGCAACCTCCGCCGAGACACCTGGGCAGCGTTCCTACTCGCCGCCTCGCGCTACGACGGTGCCGCGGTAGAGCTCCACGAACTACGCGACGAGGAGCGCGCCCTGGAGGCCGCGCGAGCTCTGGACCAGGCTCATGATGCCCTCGCCGAAGCATTCGCCATCGTTGAGCTGGAAGGTCCTTCGGGGATGGTCAGCAACGCTCAGGCTCTCTATGAAGCGGTGACACGACGGGCTGGACAACTAACAGAGATGGCCCCTCTACACCGGGCTACCCACGCCTTTGACGACCTGTTGGATCAGGAACGGACCATCGTCCCTACCCTCGACGGTGGCGGATGTCATCATCCTGCCCACGACGCCGATGACTCGCTTCACGCGCTTGGTCGCCTATGGGATGGCATCCCTGATGATCAGTGGGAGCGGTCACTGACTAACGAACAATGGGAGGCCATCGACGACGCCCGGAACGCTGCACAAGCCGCCTTGAACGCTTGCTCTGGCCTCAGCCCCGAGCACTCCCGTGCACTCATTGACATATACAGCAGGTCCCGGCGGGACTGGCGCAGCGTCGAAGATCATGCGGAAGCGGCCCAGGTGCAGGTTGATGCTGCGCGCGAGCGTTTCGTCATCGCAGCGCGTGAAGAACTGAGCGCGGGCTGAGGCTCAGCACATCGAATCAACTTGTGGTTGGACGCCCTTGAGAAGGGGGATGGTCGTGCACCGAGGTGGAGTACGGCCCACTGAGGTTCCGGCGCGGGCGCCGCACACTGATCCGCACCAACTCCGGCGGCAGTACTTACGAGTTCGTCAACTGGCTCGCGGCGCGGGGCCGGTGGCTGTCGTACTCGGTCGCCATGATCATCACCGACACCATTCACCAGACCGTGCTGAAGGTCCCGGCCTCGGCTTGGACACCGGCCGTGGAACCTGATGGCGAGATCCGCGACGGCGCCTGGGCCGCCGAACTCGCCGGCGACTACCTGACGGGCTCGCCGAAAGGGATGCGGCTGATCGTCCGCAAGGAACGGCCACACCCCGGCGCCCAACTGCACTTCACCGACGCCGACGGCATGCGGTTGACCTGCTTCGCCACCAACACAGCGGGCGAGGCAATCGCCACCCCCGAACTACGCCACCGGCAGCGGGCCCGGGCCGAGGACCGCATTCGCGCCGCCCGCGCCACCGGCCTACGCAACCTACCCCTGCACGACGCCGCACAGAATCAGATCTGGCTGGAGATCGTCCAGACCGCCCTTGACTTGCTCGCCTGGATGCCCTTGCTCGCCCTGGCCGGCCCAGCCACACTTTGTTAGGAGTTCTTACTGCTCAGGGGCAGATCTTGTGGGCCGGGTCCCACCAGATCGGGTAGAAGACTCGTGGTTCGTGAGGCGGCAGGACCCCCCAGAGCCGCTCCATGTTGCCCAGCCGAAAGCGAAACAGTTCGTCGAAGTCGTCGAGTTGGAGTTCCTCAAGTCGGCGCTGTGCCTGGGTAGTGAGGTGACTGCGAGGGACGAACTTGTGCTTTCGGCCACTCTTGCTCTTGCTGTGCACTTCCTGATCCCTGATTTCGCGCCAGGTGAGTTGCTCCATCTGGGTGAGAAACTCGTGGATCTTGAACAACACCTTGTCGTTGACTTCCCAGGACCACTCGCCGGTGAACTCAAGGTCGAGTAGCGACAGCCGCCATATGGGGTGCTGTTCCTCGTTGGACCCTGACGTCGCGATGCCGAGGAGGCGCTTGGGCACGCGAGGCGGGGAAACTGCCGTAAGGGCTGCCGTCGGCACCCGCTTGCGCTTGGGCTTGCTGGTCGTTGGACCCCCTCAGGTCACACCTGCTGCTTCAGACATCTTCCGCATCGTCGCGGGTGATGAGAGAAGCATAGAAGTCTTGCATGGACTCCTTCGAGATGACCGCGTCGCTGCGCACCATCTCGGGCAGGCTTCCCCGGGCCGTACGCCAGGGCTGTTCCCGATGAGTTAGCTCGCTGAGCTGTTGCGCCGTGTGCTTGCCGTAGGCGTCGAGAACAGCATCGACACTCGTACGCTGCTCATCTGTCAGATTGTCTGGGTTGCCCTGGGGCCATGCGGTAACGCTGAACTGACCTCGATGGACGTTGTACAAGTCGCGCGCGACTGGCCCATTGGCCCAAGCCTGGAAGTCCTCGGGGAAGAGCTCGGCTTGATCCCAAGCCAGAGACCATGCCTGCGCGTAGTAGCAGAGCTTCTGGAGCTTCATCGCGGACATGGCGCCATGCTTGGTGAGGATGTATGCAGCTACATCGTGAACGCTGGCCATGAGCGACTCCTTCATTGCCCCCTGTCTCCACCGTAACGAAGCACCGCAAACCACGTAGTGGGCGGCGCCCGGGCTGGTGCAGACGTTCCCCCTTACGCATGAAGCGTACCGTTCGATTCATCAGATCAGCAGGCCGGGTGAGTGAAGTTACCCTACAGCAACTAATCGAACACACAACCGATATAGGTCACACCTTGCCACATCCCCCCTTCTGACCTGCATGATTCCCCGGCTCCACCTGCACCACGGGCAACTCCCATGAGTTCGGTCTAGACCTCTAGGCTCCCCTCGCAGGCCACACATAACACCTTAAAAGTTTTTATTTCAACTGCTGCCCCCTTGGTGATTTGAGAGGCGCCGAGTCCACCGTCTCTGTCGCGAGTCGCCGCCCTGAGAGCCAAACCCCGCGATCGGGTGGAGCGCAGCCCACAGCAGGCGGGCAGGACTCCGACATGGACAGCCAAGATCATCGCGTTCCGGGCGTCGCTGTCGGTGGGATACGCGAGACTGTCCGCGTGTTCACGATCGTTCTCGTCGCGCTTTCCCCGTGGTTGGCCGCAGTTGGGATGGTTCTGCTCTACGTTCCTGGACCGGTTCAGCGCTGGGGGGCGGCGTCTTTGGAGCGCTTCGAGCGACTGCGTGCCGACTCGGGGGTGCGTCGAGCTGCTCCGCTTCTGACGCAGATTCTGCTGCTGCCGCCCCGAATACAAGATCGAGTCGGCGGCCACGGATTGGCCCCTCAGTACGTTGTGCGTTGGTGGCGCGCTCGGCCCCTGGCCGCGCCAATCAACACACTCCGGTTCTTCTTGCTGCTCCTCGTCGTGGGACACGTCGACGACATAGCGGACTGGGAGCAGTTGCGGCTGAGCGCAGATCCCGGACCGCAGCCCGGCCTGGTGCAGGCACTGCTCAGCAGCATCGTGGCTGTGCCGGCGTCGGTACGCTCCTGGGACTTTTCCGCGATCAGCAGAGGGACGGGAATTCTCATCTGGGCCCTGATCCTGATCGCTGAAGTGCGGTTCATCAAACGCACGAACCTGACCAGCTCTGGTCACAGCTGGACGCTTGCGGCCTATGACCTGGAGGCCCTTGACGAGGACTCCAAGAAGACGAGTGCGCGAATGGAAGACCGGCGCTGCTGGCCTGTCGTTGCACTGCTGACGGTCGCAGCCCAATGCGCCACGGTTCTCCGCCGCTGGGAGGAAACCCAGCCAGACTGCAAGATCCCGCGAATTTCCATTCAACCGGTTGAACGCGTCATCTGGAGGGCTCACCGTACCCGCCGCGCCAGAGCCAGACGGCACAACGAGCGGCAGTTCAAAGCACATGCCGCACTGGTAGTGGGTGCGCTACGAAGGGCCGAAGCACGGCAGGACTCCGAGCCGGGCCGCGCCCTTGAAGACCTCATCGTGATGCTGCTGACCATCGCCGAACGCTACGCCGAGGGCCGCATCGACGACCTTCTCGACGCAGATCAACTCGCCGGTGTGGCTCCGGCCGCGCCGAGGGAGCGATTGCGGGCGCTGGTGGTGGGGGTCGTGGTCGTGCTGACCATGGCTGGTGCGGCCGTCCTCGGGTTGCCCGACGCTGCACTCGCCCCTTTGCTACCGGTAGTGGTGCTCTTTGTTGCGGTCGTCTTCAACCGAGGTCGGATACCAACTGCGGGGCAACTCACCGATTTGATCATCCCTCGGTGAGGTAGGAGAGCACATGAGGAAGACCCGCCCGCTCACCATTTGAAGGACGCGGTCGAAGCCGGTTGCAACTGGCCCCGCACAAGGGGCATTCTACGACCCGCCAATCCGCAGGCTGAGCTCCGAGTAGCCACTCAGCCTCAGTCGTCACGGTGATCCAGCCGGCCCGCCATTGACGCTGCCACGGTGTATGCCGGGTGCCCGTCCAAACGCCGCCTGGCCCGGTTGTAACGCTGAGTAGTGCGCGGGTCCTTGTGACCAACCGCGTCTTGGACAACGTGCAGTGGCACGCCCTGGTCGAGGGCGTCGGTGATGAATCCGTGCCGGAGAACGTGCGGGTGGATGGTGTTGGCCTGCGGCAGACCAGCGCGCTTGGCCAGGCGGCGCAGCATCTTCCACACCTCGGGCTCGCGCAGCCGGGCCCCCGTGCGGGTGATGAAAAGCGGCCCCTCCGTCCGCCCTTCCAAGTAGCTGTCCAGGGCGTCGACCGTGATGGGCGGCAACGGCAACTTCGCTGCGGCCCCACCCTTTTTCGTGATGGTCAGCGTGCGGTGCCCGCGATCGTAGCCAAGCGAGGAGACGTCGACGGACAGCGCGCCGTCCACCCGCAAGCCGAGGGTGTAGAGCAGCAGCACCAGGGCGTAGGCGCGAGGCGACAGCTCTCGTGCAGCGGCGATCAGTCTCGCCGTCTCCTTCTCAGTCAAGCCCTCGGTAGCGGAGTGATCCGGGTCGACCGTCGGCCGATCAACGTCGGCGAAGGGGTTGCGGTCGGTGGCCTCGAAGCTGATCGCATACCGGTAGAAGGAGCTGGCCGTCGAGAGGGCATGCGCCACGGAGGTCGACGGCACACCGGACGCTTCAAGGCTGCGCATGTAGGCGTCAGCGTGCGGCCGGCGCGCGGCCATCGGGTGGGTATCGAGGGAGCGACAGAAGGCGCCCCAGGTTCGGAAACCACGGGCGTAGGCGCGACGGGTGTGGGCAGAGCGCTTGGACATCAGCCATATGGAAACCAGTCGGGGCAGGTCGTCCGAGTAGTGGGTCTCCAGAGCGGTGCGGGCTTCCTCGGCCTCCGAAGGTTCGACTGTTTGTGCGGTCGCAAGACCTGTAATTACGGTGCTGTGTACGTCTGCTGACGGATCATCCACATGGGAAGGATAACAGTAATTATCCTTCCCTCGTGGAGGACCCGTCATGGGCTCGTGTCCGACAGAAGGGAGAGTTTCACTAGCGCACGATTCTCTTCAGTGCGTCCTTCAGTAGCACACCGGGGATTTCAATGCCGCGCTTCTCCAACGGAACAACGGGCAACTGCCCGGCCGCGCCGATCGTCCCTAGAGCATGACGTCTGCAACGCCCGCACCATCCAGTACCCCACCGCTGTGGCCACACTGCCGCCACAGCTCCACTGAGGAGGACCCTGTCGGCTGCCGGGGCATCCACGTCCCCGGACACACCGCATGCCTAGCCCACCTAGACGCGGCTGACCGCGTCGGATACCTGGCTGCCCTGGCCTCCAGCGCCGAAATCGACCACCGAGGCACCCCGTTCACCGAAGACCTGCTGGCCCAGTTGCTCGACGCCCTGCGCGACCCCACCACCGAACATCCTCGTCTCGGCCCCGCCCGGTTCGACGGGGCGTCCTTCACCGGCTCCGCCCGGTTCGATGGAGCGACCTTCACCCACACCGCTTCGTTCGACGGAGCGACCTTTACCCACGCTGCTTCGTTCGACGGGACAATCTTCGCCGGTCTCGCCGCGTTCAATCAGACGACCTTCACCTACGCCGTCTGGTTCGACAGGGCGACCTTCACCGGCGCCGCTGCGTTCGGCAACGCGACCTTCATTGGCGCCGCCAACTTCGGCGGGGCGACCTTCATGAACGCCGTTCAGTTCCCCGGAGCAACCTTCACCCACGATGTCACGTTCACCGCGGCCCGATTCGAGAACGCTCCGTGGCTGGGCCCGCTGGTGTGCGGCGGCACAGTGGGGCTGCAAAGTGCGGTGTTCGAAAAACCAGTGACGATCGTGATCGCCGCGCGAGAACTATCGCTACGGCGGACACGGTTTGCGTCCACGGCCACGCTGCGGCTGCGCCATACCGAACTGGATCTGGCCGGGGCAGTGCTGGAGTACCCGGTCACCGTGGCAGCCGAACTGGCCCCTTTGACCGGCCCGCTAGGCCACCCCGTGCCCGAGGAGGTGCTGGCGGCCTGGGACGCAGGCGTCTGCGTGAGGAACCTGAGTGGGGTGGACGCCGCACATCTTGCGCTGACAGACGTGGACCTGTCCGAGTGCCGCTTCGCCGGCGCGGTGCACCTGGACCAGCTCCGCATGGACGGCCGCACCACCTTCGCTCACCCCCCGATTGGCTGGCACCGCCGAGGGCTAATGCCGTTGCGATGGTCCAGGCGCCGCACCCTGGCCGAGGAACACCACTGGCGCGCCGCTACCACGGGACATCCCACCCCCGGCCGGGAGCCGTCTGCTCGCGAGTGGCAGCCCGCGCCCCATCACTCGGACCTGTCGCGTGCCCGCGGCCCGGAAACCCTCGCCGCGCTCTACCGGCAGTTGCGCAAGGCCCTGGAGGACGGCAAGAACGAGCCCGGGGCCGCCGACTTCTACTATGGCGAGATGGAGATGCGCCGCCGCGACCGCACTGGCACCGCCCGCGCCGAACGCGGACTGCTGCACGGCTACTGGCTGCTGTCTGGCTATGGCCTGCGCGCTTCCCGAGCCCTGGGCTGGCTGGCTGCCGCCATGCTCGTCACCATCGTGCTGCTCATGGGCTTCGGACTCCCTCAGGACTCCCCAAAGCAGGTAGCGATTGGCAGCGTGCCGCCTGGCGGGGGGAAGGTCACGTTCGAGATCGACAAGGCGGATCCCCAGAACCTCACCGGAAAAAGGTTCACCGACGAGCGCTTCGAGATGGCCCTGAGCGTCACGCTCAACTCGGTGGTGTTCCGTTCTTCCGGACAGGACCTGACCACCGCCGGCACCTACATTGAGATGGCGTCCCGCGTCACCGAGCCCGTCCTTCTGGGCCTGGCGGTCCTGGCCGTCCGTAACCGCGTCAAACGCTGACCCAGTTCCGCCCCTTTCTGGGCTCGGCAGGACACCGCAGCCGCCAGCATGAAGGGCTCGCACCGATGCCCGCCAACTGTTCCAGGAGCCACCACTTCCCCCTTGCCCGCCAGGACGCATGGCACAGACAGCTCGGGGCAGGGCGTCTCAGTAGCTGTTGTCGTACGGATCTTGGGGTTTGACGGTCGAACGGAAGTCCCATGGGCTGTTCGGCGCATACGAGTAGGGCCTCCTGAACAGCTCGTTGGTGTCGAATCACCAATCAGCAGGAGGCTCTGGTGCTGCAGTCTCCGTGCCAATGTCCGGGCAGTCCAACTCGGTCACCCGGGTGGCGGTACTCGACCGACATGACGAACGCGGAGTGGGCCGTCGTCCGCCCGCTGCTGCCGGTGCCTGGCTGGCTGCGTGGCCGCGGCGGACAGCCGGAGGCGTACTGCCACCGTGCGATGCTCGACGCGATCCGCTACCTCGTGGACAACGGCATCAAGTGCCGACCGGCGCCGGCCGACTTCCCGCCGTGGGACCGGTGTGTATGCCTCCGCCGCTGGCGCGACCACTCGCTGGTCACGGAGTTCTACGACCGGCTGCGTGATCGGGTCCGCATGACGCTGGGCCGGGATACAGAGCCGTCAGCCGGGGTGATCGACTCCCAGTCGGTCAAGGCTGATGCCGTCGTGGGCTCGGACAGGAGGCTTCGACGTGCTCAGCGACCAGCGAGTGAACGGCTGGCCGAGCTTGACCGGGCGGGTGGTGGCCGTCGCGATGACGAAGTCCTCGTCGTCATCGCTGATGTGGCGGATCGGCCTCCCGCCCGCCGAGGGTCCAGGCAGGCCAGCACTAGCTGGTCTGAGCCGCTTGTACACAGTCACTCTCCGACCGCGGACCTGCTGATCTGCTACTACCGTGAAGTACTCTTTTAGGATGGAGATCTTCACTTTGTCCCGCTCAGCCGACACCGGCTTGGCTATCTGCGATGCGTCTGTGACCAAGAGAATCCGCTGCTGAGCCACCATCGCCCTTCGGATCTGCGCCGGGCTGGTCTCCACGCCCTTCAGCGTCCCGGACTCCTCTGGGCTTTCCAACAGAGCGATGTCCCGCAGACCGGTGAAGGCGCCGGGGGAGACCAATTTGGCATCGCGCCGTGCCGCCGGTACGAAGAGCACTGCATTTCCGGTCTCCTTCAGCCGCCGCACATCTGCCGCAACCGCCATGACGTCGTCCACCCGACTCTCCGGGGATCGCTTGGCCAGCGATTGCGGCAGCAGTGCCAGTATCGCCAAGGCGACTACCACGGAGGGAAGCCATGCTGACGCGCTCGGGAAACGCGGCGTGGCCTTCCGCACCGCTTCACCAAGCCCCACACCTATCAGCAGCGCCAGACCCAGCAGGCTGAACACTATGTATCGGTCGACAAAGAGCGGTTGGACCAGGGAGAGGCCGATCAGGCCGATTTGCGGCACTGCCAGCAGCGGTAGCCCGATGGCTGCTGCCGACGGTCGGCCTATCTGCGGTTGATCCAGTAGTACCCCGAGGCAGCCGATGGCCAGCAAGACCGTGGGTCCGATCATCATGTGCCAGGTCAGCGGTGGTATCCAGGACACCTGGTCAGACTGGCCTCGACTGAAAAGGATCAACGGCATCGCACATGCAACTGCGGTCGCCGAGACCAGCGCCCAGCGTGTCCATGTCCTGCGGCTGGGCTGTGTCCAGATCAGGGACACCAAGTGCGCCGGCAGAATCAGCAAGGATAGCCAGTTCAACAGCGCGCATAGAAGGACGATGCCGCCGTACGCCGCCCAGTGCATTGGGCGGCCACGGCTCTCAAGAATGATCACCAGCAGTAGCGTCGAGACCCCGGCGCCAGCCGCGACCAGCGCATATGGGCGGCCCTCTTGAAGATAGAACTGCACGGCCGGAAGCAACCCGAGCGCCAGCCCTCCCCCCAAACCGGCCCAGGCCCCCGCGAGTCGGCGGCCGATCACTGTGACGCAGGCTGCCGCTACCGCTATTGCCAGCACTGAGGGCAGCCGAAGGGTCGTGGTACTGGCCCCGAAGCACTCGAACAGTCCGTGCATCAGCAGGTAGTAGACCCCGTGCACAGCATCGACCTGCCCTAGCATGTGCCAAATTGCGGCAGTGGACCGCTGGGCCACTTGCCATGTCGCGGCCTCGTCCCGCCACACACTGTTCTGCCTGGACAACCCCCACAAGCCCAGGGAAATAGTCCACAGCATGGGGATCAACCAAATGGGCAAGCGGCGCTGAAGAAAGGTTATGTGGGAAGTCATAAAGGTGTTGAGGCCTTAGGGAAACTGGCGATTTATGGACAAAGGTGGGCTAGAAAGCCAGCCGTTGCGTAGCGCGGACTGTCGCCAAGGCGCGAAGTCCACACTTCTGACTACGGCAGGGACCTAGTTTGCGCTCCTTCACGCTCCGCAACAACAACTCTTCGTGCGCCGAGTGCGATCTCGCAGGGAGCGTAGCGATAAGGAACAGGATATTCCGGCCATAAAGGGTGACTCATTGCCGGATCGCCGTTTCATGCAACCGCCGGGATCGGCGTCACCCTATGCCCGCATTGCGTCCCCTTTGAGGCGAACAGCGCATTGCTGCCACTTTGAGTGCTACGCGCGGGAGAATCATAACTTTTGTCTTTGCGTCAATCAGCCCTCGATGCCCTATCGGGGGCGAATGAGATGTAAATGCATCAGCCAAACGATATATGCCTGCCGACGCCTGGCAAGCTCTGAGGTTCTCGTATTTTCAGCCACGGCCGGAATTCAGTGTTATTCATGTCACATGATAATTAAGTTGCCCGTAGCCCTGCCCTGCGACCAAGATCCTTGATCTGTACCGATCAAGAACAGATAGTCGAGGAGACAATCGTGAGTGCAAGACGCGGAATCAAGGTCGCCTTTGCGGCCGTTGCTCTCGCTGCAGCGGCCGCCTCGCCGGCGCTGGCCACCACCGTCAGCGTTGGTGGTGGAACCTGGAGCTACGACACGGGTGCCAGTACTGCCTGGTCGAACTACAAGCACCCGTCCGTCAATCACTCGTCTTCGGTTCATGGGACGTACTGGTCCTACAGCGGTTGCACCAAGCCCGGGGTGTGGGCCCTGGCGTCGACGGAGGACTCCGGCACCTCCTCGGCGTATTGGGACAAGGGCTGCTCCCTGTAGCTTCGTGTCCTGATTCGCTCGATGCTGTGGACGGTTCGCGCCCGCGTGGGGCGTGGGGCTTTAGTGGCATAGGTGAATATCCGGCCCTGCTTGTTCACGGCTCCAAGCGTGATGGATTGTGTACTTGCGCTGCATGCGCCATGCCTCGGTATAGAAGGATACCGGGGCGGTCGGTCACTCGTGACGTCGTGCGGGTATTGTCCTGCGGGGCTTAAGTCCTTTTTGTATAGAGTGCGAGCCCTCTCCAATACTTATATGCCGCTCCGTTTCGCGTGCACGACCCACCCTGATCAAGAAGAGACGATGGGGGAGTAATTCATGAAAAAGAAGAGGATCGTCAAGGCTGCACTGGCAGGTGCCGCCATCGCCATGGCTGCCGCCTCTCCGGCGCTGGCCACGACTGTCGACGTCGGTGGCGGCACATGGTCTTACGGCACGGGTGCCAACAGTGTGTGGTCGAACTACAAGCACCCGTCTGTGAATCACTCGTCTTCGGTTCGCGGCGCGTACTGGTCCTACAGCGGTTGCACCAAGCCGGGGGTGTGGTCCCTAGCCTCGGCAGATGAGGGCTATAACGAGGCATATTGGGACAAGGGCTGCACGCTCTAGTCTCTTAACGGCACTCCGGTAGTTGCACAGGCTGCCTGGCCTTGCTGCGACTCCTAAACGCGGGCTGCGGAGGAAAGAATTTCTGCCTCCGCAGCCCGTTTGTTCACATACCATATTGTAGGATGCGTGCTCTTCCGAGTGCCCTGATCTAGGTAACTGATGCTGCGCCGAGGTTTCAAATTCGTCCACGCTGCCGTGTTGGCCTTTTCGGCAGTGCTGGCTTTTCTGTTCGTCCGGGGGTTGGACGAGCGCGGGGTGCTGGGAAACTCGGCCATGGTTTGGGTTTTCGACTCCGATGATTCAGTGAGTGGGGCCAACGTTGCTGAAGCGATCGCATCGTTCTCGGCCGATCGCGATATCACCGTGGCTCGCGAGGTGCCCGATCTCAGAGACCCTGACGGCCGCCGACATCTGTATCTGGCATCTGGTGATCTGAAGTCCGGTGCTGGAAAATGGCTGGCTGGCGGCTATCCGGAGTTCAGTAGAAATTCTCGGACGGACGTGCATCCGATAGATGAGGTCGGACAGCGTGATCCGCGGGGTAATTATTACGTCTTCGGCTCGCCCGAGGCGGCCGACAAGTTGATTGCAGAGTTTTCCCGTCTAGGTATGCGTGCAAGCGTCTCTCACCCTCTCTCATACAGCGAACTAGCCCCTATTTATTCGGGCAGTGCCTTGCTCTGGTCCTTCTGCGTGGTCGCTCTTGCTGCAGTGACGATGACCGGAGCGAGCGTGCTGCTCAGTGCGAAAACGTACGGGGTTCTGCGGTTGCAGGGTAAGTCCCTCACAGACCTCCTTCTTTATGATCTGAGACGATTGTTGGCGTTCTGGCCGATGGCGGCCGGCACCGTGGCAGCTGTCACGATCGCATTTCTGCAGTTCTACAACGGCCTAGCCTGGTTTGCGCTGTTCGCTTCCGTTGCGGGGGTGCTTGCTGGCCTGCTCGTGCTGTTGGTCGTGGTTACCCACGCAGCCATGATTTCCTTGACTTGCAAGGTGGAGATACTGCGTGCCATCAAGGGGGAATTGCCCGCCCGGGCGGCAATGGTCAGTGTCTATTTGATACGTGTACCTGCGTTGCTGCTTGCCCTCAGCGTCGCCATGAACGTTGCTTTGGCTGCCCAGGATGTACTGACGCGCCAGGAGAACCGGGAGGCTTACGCAAAGGAAGCAGATGCGGTTACCATCCGGCTCAATGGCAGTTTGCCCGGAGAGTCGAAGCAAGTAATAACAGAGGTGGGGTCGTGGTTGCGCCGGGCCGATGTGGCAGGCGAGGTCATTGTCGCGGGTCGAAGGGATCTCCAGAGCATATCTCCAGAGTCGCGACTTCCATCGGGTGAGATACTCATCGTCAATGAAACCTTCATTTCGAAGCAGCCGGTTCTCGACCCATCAGGGCATCGCTATGCTCAAAAAGAAAAGAAAGGAAAAAGCCCGGACAGTCAGGTACGGGTCATCATACCTGAGTCATTTGACAATCGAGCGTCGGCCATCAGCGCAGCAATTTCCGGCGTACTCTCTCCGGATACGGATCGGCAAATCCGGGTAACGACGCTTCGGGCGAAGAATGGTCAGCGTTTTTTCGGGTACAGTCCCGGCAGCCAGGTCTACAGCGCCGCGCACGGGCCGAAAGAGGATAGGTCATTTGTGCGCGAGCCGGTGCTTGTTGTAATCCCCAACGGCTCGAACGTTCTCACCGACGACGGCTACACTGCATTCGCGAGCCAGGACGCGGTTATCTTTCCTGATCCCGATGATGCCCTGAACGCCATTGAAGCGAGTAAAGTGAACGGGCTGCAGACATATGTGACAGCTGTGCGCCCTATCGGTCAGAATTCAGCCATCAAACTGAGGGATGCTGTCAACGAACTGCGGCTGCAGCTATTCAACCTCGTTCTGGCCGTGGCTGTACTCCTAATCGCGGGCGTCGGCGTCTGTATCATCTACTCGCGCAAGAATGCGCAGGGTATATTTGTTCGGCATATCAGTGGCTGGAGGTATGCGGCAACGCATCGTTTCATCCTCTCTATAGAGGGCGCCGTTGCAGTGGTGCTTGCTACGCGGGTACCTTTCGAGGTGTGGCAGCAGAATCAGGAGCTGAAGAGGCTCGCTGCCGCCGGCCTCCCTCTCCCCCACCCGCTTGTCCAGCTCAAGGTATTAGATTTGAGCATAGTCGCTGGGTTGGTCGCTATCGAATTGGGCGCGGTGCTCATCGCTCTCGCAATATTCCATGGGCGCATAGTCAAGGAGAGGGCGACCGAGGGGTAAGGTCCGTGAGATCTACACCCGTGAACCCTCGTCACTCAGTGGGAGCATTTTCGTGATCGACATCGAGAATCTTTCGAAGTCCTTCGGTCCGCGCACCCTGTGGTCCGATGTCACCTTCACTGTCAGCCGCGGAGAGATGCTCTCCCTTGTGGGCCCCAGCGGATCGGGCAAGTCCACTCTTCTCAACTGCCTCGGCCTACTGGACGTGCCGAGTGGGGGCGTGATCCGCCATGAAGGGAAGGACATCACCCGGTTCGGTCGACGCGAGATCCGTCGATTTCGTCGCGATGTCCTCGGCTACCTCTTCCAGAATTACGCCTTGATTGAGAACGACACGGTTGCTGCCAATCTTAAGGTAGTGGTCGAGCCACGCCGGTCCTCGCCCAGCGGCAGTACAGCTATTTCCGAGGCCCTTGATCGCGTGGGCCTCGCGGGCCGGGAGAATGAGAAGATCGCCCAGCTCAGTGGTGGTGAACAACAGCGCGTAGCTCTCGCTCGGCTCATCGTCAAACAGCCTGTCCTTGTACTCGCAGACGAGCCAACCGGAGCCCTCGACCGTGCCAACGCCGCCCTGGTCGTCGACATCCTCCGGCATATGAGCGATGCCGGGTGTGCTGTCGTGATTGCCACGCACGACGACTACGTCCGTGATCGATGCGACGCCGTATTCGCGGTGAGCGAGTCCTCCCTAAGCATTGTCCCGTAGATGATCCCCGACTGCAGCGGCGGCGCGCTTCCTTGCCGAAGCATGACGTTTTTTGAGGCCCCACGCATGCCGGAGCTTGGCAGGAGACTTTGGGGTGATCGACCTTAAAGAGGCTGAGGGATAGGTCGTCTCCGGGCACCACCATGCCCTTCTATGTCAGGCTCTTATGATCCTCACGATCAGTTGGATATCCTGTGCGGCAGTTCGGACGTTCCAAGCTCCATCTGGATGACACCGAATTGTGCACCGTCCCCGTTCAGAACAAACGAGGTGCAGGCGATCTGGCTTGAGTACCTGCGTGTCACAGTTGGTGGCCGCCGGAGGCATATCGGATCCAGGTTCGGCCGGCTGCGGTGACCAGCCGTGTGGCCGTCTTTTCGTGATGACGGCGGCTCAACGACGGCTGCCCGGGTCGGCTCGGACTCCCGAACGGCGACAGGCGCAGTGTTGATGGCCGC
The DNA here is from genome assembly GCF_042653945.1 of Streptomyces vulcanius. NCBI lineage: Bacteria > Bacillati > Actinomycetota > Actinomycetes > Kitasatosporales > Streptomycetaceae > Streptomyces > Streptomyces vulcanius. The sequence continues at coordinate 77,161 of NZ_JBHSFK010000055.1, forward strand.
GGCGCCAGGTGGACCACCACAGCAGATGTTCGGGGTTCGGCGGAGCGGCGAAAGGATCAAGCCCGCAGCAGGCGGAGGAGTTCGTGGCTGCTGAGGGGGACGAGGTCGACCTCGGAGGGATCGTTCCGGCCGGTCTTGGCGGCACGTTCGAGGGCGGCGGTGACGGCCAGGAAGACGTAGGCGACCAGGGTGATCACGCTCCAGCGGCGCCAGGAGTTCCAGCAGGTGACCTGCCCTTTGTCGCGGTGTCAGATCTCCTTCGCGTCCTGGAATCGTCCTCAACCCGCCACCTGCGGCATACCAGTGACATCAGTCGCGCCAGTGTCACCGGCCCGTGGCGAAGCAACGGTAGTAGGAGACGGTACGGGTGTAACGGTGCCGGCGGACCGCAGTACGAACGTCCCTGCGTCGCTGTCCTGTCCGTCAAGAGTGTCGTCGGCGGTAACCTCGATCATCGCCCAGTCATAGTCACGCCCACCCTTCTGCCCCGCACCGGTCCGCATCCGCAGCCAGGCCCGCGCCAGTCACTATGCAGCCCCCATCGAACAGGACCCGAGCCATTCCCCGGGCCCCGGGCCGATGTGCACGCTGATGTACAGGGCCGCTGGTGCCATCCCCCTGGTAAAGGTGGATGGCACCAGCGGCTCTCGTTCCTCTGGCTGGCCGAGAACGGCCATCCCGTCTATGCGAACAGCAGGGTGGGCTCGGCGAGGATGTCACGGCCCAACTCGCTCTTGTAGATCAGGTCGATGCTGCCGAAGCGGGCCTCGTCGTAGTCCAGGCCGAGCCAGGC
>NZ_JBHSFK010000056.1:0-77286 GCF_042653945.1 Streptomyces vulcanius
TGGCGGGCGAACTCCTTGTTCGCACCGATGTAGGAACCGGTCACCCGCGCGATCCGCCCCGCGGCCAGCAGGACCGCCAGCCCGGACTCCATCGCCCCGCAGTTGTTGGACACCACGCCCAGACCGCCCACCCCCCGCTCGTAGAGGGCCTGGATCAGCACGTTCGGCACACCGCTCAGCCCGAAGCCGCCGACGGCGAGCGTCGCGTCGTCCGGCACATCGGCCACCGCCTCGGCAGCCGTGGGGACCACTTTGTCCATCGGAGAAGCTCCATCTCGTCCGAGCCGACCGGTCAGGGCATTAGTCAGGGCACTGAGCATTTCGGCGACGTTTCCCTCACGCTGCCACTGGACGGGGATGACGTCAAGGACGAGTATCGTTCAGTACACGGACGAATACCACGACGATCTCGGGAGTGCACATGGCCGCGGTGGACCTCTCCACCCACCCCGGGCACCTGGCCCGGCGGCTCCAGCAGGCCCACTACCTGCTGTGGAACACGATGGTCTCCGAGGAGATCACGTCGCCGCAGTTCGCGGTGCTCAACGCGCTCGTCGCCGAGCCGGGCCTCGACCAGCGCACGGTGGGGGAGCGGGTGGGGCTCGACCGGTCCACCATCGCCGAGGTGATCAGCCGTCTCGGCCGGCGCGGGCTGCTCGACAAGGTCCGTGACGCCCAGGACGGCCGCCGGTTCCTGCTGCGGCTCACCGACGACGGGGTGCGCACCCACCGCAAGCTGACCGTGCGCACGGCCCGGATGAACCAGATGTTCCTGGCGCCGCTCTCCGCCGACGAGCAGTCGCAGTTCTTCGAGCTGATCCGCCGGGTGTCCGACGCGGCGGAAGGGCTGCGCAATCCCGCCGAACCGCTGGTCACGCCGGCCTGATCGCCGCCCCCTCGCCGCCGGTCTGTCGCCCTTGACTGATCACGCCTTCGCGAGGACCACCCACACCTGCCCCTCGGCGAAGTCGACCGGTGTGCCGTCGTCCGTGGTGAACTCCGTGCCGTCCGTGGCCGTCGGACGCTGCCAGTGCACGTCGTAGGCGCGTCCGTCGCGCAGCACCTCCGCCTTCCCCGAGCCCACCGTCTCGGTGTACGGCGTGTTGTTGCCGAGGAAGTCGTGGAACGCCGACGTGCGGACCTTGACGTACTGCACGACCACCGTGGCCGGCGAGACCCGCGGTGCGGCCCTGCCGTCCATGGAGACCAGCCAGCCCGCCCGGTTCTCGGACCAGGTGAAGGTGAAGCGGGCCGCCGGGTACCGCACGGTCCGGGAGGCCTCGGGCCTGCCGCCGGAGGGGGCGGCGCCGTAGCGGAAGCCGGTGGTGAGCGCCGCGGGGCCTGCCGGGGAGGGCACCAGCCGGTCGGGGCGCAGATAGAGGTTGTGGGGGGCCGACCGGTCCGAGCCGCGGTAGTAGTCGCCGGACGCCGCGTCCTCCGGGGTCACGGCGTCCAGCGGCGCCCGGTCGATCAGCGGCAGCAGTTTGCCCTGCGCCCCCGAGAAGGCCAGCACCGGGCGGTCGAACTGGCGCAGCAGCTCCAGATCGGACTCACGGGCGCTGCGCACCGGCCCCACGGCCTTCGGCAGGCTGGTCGCGTACACCGCCATCAGCCGGCTCAGACCGCCCTCGACCTGCTCGACGTACACGATGTCCGCCGCGTCCAGGCCGGTCTGCGGCCGGGCCGCACCCGCGTTGTCGATCTTCACGGCGAGCACCGGGCCGACCGCGGCGGAGGGGCTGGTGACCACCGGGTTCGGCCGCTGGGACGCGCTGCGGCCGTCGTCCGGGGCGGGAGCGCGGGACGACGTACAGCCCGCCGCCAGTGACACCGCGAGGGCCGCCGCCATCAGCGCGCCGACGGCGGAGCGGCGCCGCCCCGTTCTTCGTCTGGAACGTCCCGTGCCTGTCATGGCCACCCCGTTTCGTGTCTCGATTGTGCGCTCATCGGATCGCGAACGCCCAGCGGAGGGGTAGCGGACAGGGAGGGCGCGGCGGGACCGGGGCCGCTACGGCGCCGTCCGCGGGGGCGTTCCGAGGATCTCCGCGAGGTCGTAGCGCACCGGCTCCTCCAGCTGGGCGTATGTGCAGCTCTCCGGTTCGCGGTCCGGGCGCCAGCGGCGGAGGCGGGCCGTGTGCCGGAAGCGCGCGCCGTTCTCCATGTGGTCGTACGCCACCTCGGCCACCCGCTCCGGGCGCAACGCCACCCAGGACAGGTCCTTCTTGCCCGACCAGCGGCTCGGAGCGCCGGGCAGCCGGGCGCTCTCGTGCGCCGCCTCGTCCGACCAGGCCGCCCACGGATGGCCCGTCGCGTCCGCCATCCGCAGCGGCTCCAGCTCCTCCACCAGCTCCTCCCGGCGTTTCATCGGGAAGGCGGCGGACACGCCGACGTGCTGAAGCGCGCCCCGGTCGTCGTACAGCCCCAGCAGCAGCGAGCCGACCACCGGCCCGCTCTTGTGGAAGCGGTAGCCCGCCACGACGACGTCCGCGGTGCGCTCGTGCTTGACCTTGAACATGGCCCGCTCGTCCTGGAGGTACCGCAGCGAGAGCGGCTTGGCGATCACACCGTCGAGGCCCGCGCCCTCGTACTCCTCGAACCACCGCAGGGCGACCGCCTCGTCGGTCGTCGCCGGCGCCAGATGCACGGGCGGGGTCACCCCGGCCAGCGCCCTGGTCAGCAGCTCCCGCCGGTCGGTCAGCTCCACGTCGACGAGCGCGGCGTCCGCGAGCGCCAGCAGATCGAAGGCGACGAAGGACGCCGGGGTCCGCTCGGCGAGCGTGCGCACCCGGGAGTCCGCCGGATGGATGCGCTCGGTCAGCGCGTCGAAGTCCAGCCGCCCCTCCCGGGCGATCACGATCTCCCCGTCCAGCACGCACCGCTCGGGCACCCGCTCCCGCAACGCCTCCACCAGCTCGGGGAAATACCTGGTGAGCGGTTTCCCGGTACGGCTGCCCAGCTCGACCTCGTCCCCGTCGCGGAACACGATCGCCCGGAAGCCGTCCCACTTCGCCTCGTACTGCATGCCCGGCGGAATCGCCGTCACCGATTTGGCGAGCATCGGCTTCACGGGCGGCATCACCGGCAGATCCATGCTCCGACTCTACGATTCGTCCATGGTGTCCGCACGCTGCGCGGTACGTCCGGCCAGAGGCCGTCTATTCTCGGTTTTTGCCGCAGTCCGGCGGCTGGACTGTGAGACGAGTGTGAGACGGCCTCCCCGTCCCCAGGGCTCGGTGACCGTCTCCGTCTCGCCAGCTGTGCCAACGGCCTCCGCACCGTGGTCAAGCGACTCGGCGTCATCCCCGCCGCAACCGCCTGCACCCGCCGCACCGTCCACGGTGGCCGCGAAAGCCGCACCCACTCCGGCGGCCGGTACACCCTCCGGCAGGTTCGGACGCTGCTGGGCTCCTACTCCCCGCGCAAGCCCGAGTACCGGGCCGCAGTTCCCCGCATCGCCGTCTTCGCTGGAGCGTAACCGCCACCTCGGTCGGCCGCTCGGGGCACGCGGGGAGATCTCCTGGGCGGCACCCCGAAAAGCCGAAACGGTGCATTCTGTGCTCCACTTACCGTGAAGTAGGCGGGCTCGGGGCGCACACCCCTCGAACGGGACGGTTCCCGCAACCGCGTTCGACAAGGCCCGTACCGCCAAAGAAACCGCCCCGGTCGGTCCTTTCACCACCGGTCCCGAGGTCATAGCCCGACTCCTGTATGTCGCCGCACCGCACCTGGTCCGGAGCGTCGGCGGTGAAGTCGCGGCGGGCAAAGTCCGCGAACGCGGGCCGTTTGCCGGGGCGGGTCAGTCCGCCCCGGCGGCGGATCTTTCGTCCGGCCGGGCTGAGTTCGGCCATGAGACGCGTGACGGTGTTCACCGAGACGCGCCAGCCGGCTCGGATCAGGAGGAGCCAGGCCTTCGGAGAACCGTAGGTGCCGCCGGAGTTCTCGAAGATCTGCCGGAAGAACCCGGCAGGCCAGGCGGTGCGGGACGTGGTGCTCGGTCCTCTGGTTACCGATGAACGCGGCCAGGGCGGCCGGGTCCGTTTCGGTCACTTCACCCAGGGGACCATGCATCGCTTGAGGACATCACGCTCCATCTCCGGCTCGCGGATCCGCTTGTTCTTGTCCGCCGCATCCCGCCGCAGCCGCTCCAGCTCGGCCCGCTCGGGTTCGCGCAGCTGCCCGCCCGGTGCGGGCTCGGCAGGCTGGTCGGACGACGCCGACCCGTTGCGCCACCACCGCGACACCCAGCTGTGCAGCGTGCCGGAATGCACACCGAACTCCTCGGCGACCTCCGGGATCGGCCTGCCCGTCTCGATCACTATGCGTACAGCACCCTCAACGAAACTCAGGCGCGTACGTCCGTTGCCTGGACCCGATGAACCCCAACTTCCCCTGCAATCACGGACTCCGTGACCAGCAGTTACGGGACAACCCTCGGGGTTGGCGAAAATCCGTGGCAGACGGCGCACCGTGCCATGTGCTTTGCAGGTAGTTCACCCGGGCAGTGACCGATGGCTCGGCGGCCAACTTCCCTGTACACGCGGGCAGTTCGGCCCTCTCGGGCTGGTCAGCTGCCGTTTCAACGGAAGAGAATGATCATGGATCTCGGTGACTGTACCACGCACCCCAACGGACAAAACGATGCAATGAAGCATCGATTTGATTCTCAACCCCTGCGCATCGGGAATTCAGCGAAAGGTTGAGATTACCCGTGTCGATTCCTTCTGGGGCCACACGCTTCATTGATGAACAGCTGATCGATTTGATCAAAAAGCGAAAGGAAATATCCCGCAATATTCAGGAGTGTCGTTTAGGAGCCGGAGGGACCAGGTCCGACGTATCCCGCGAGAACAACATCCTGCAAATATACCGTGAAGGCATCGGCAGCCAACGAGGCGTGGCTCTCGCCATGAAGGTACTGGAGATTTGCCGAGTCTAGTTTCTCGTCACCAAAATCGCACCCAAATCCCATTGATTCCAACCGGAGGTATTCCCGTGAAAACAATCGAAGACATGCTCAAGCAGCACGAAACGTCCCGCTTGGACTCGCTGAATCTCATAGTGAGCGAAAATCGCATGACTGAGCGGGCGATGCGCCCTCTGGGATCAGACATAGCTCAGCGCTATGCAGCCGATTTCTATCACGGCACGGCGGCCGCTCAAGAAATCACCGAATACGCGACAAATCTCGCCCGTGAAGTATTCGATGCACGGTACGCGAACTTGTCGCCGATCTCGGGAAATATGAGCTTACTGGCGGTCGTGTTCGCGCTCTCCGAAGTGAACGATCACGTAGGGCGAATTCCTCCGTTCTTCCCCGGAGGCGGCTACCCTCTTGACTACGCCGTATTCGACCGCCAGCCCCTGCCGCTGCCCTTCTCGGACAAGAACTGGCAGGTCGACCTTGACGCCGCGGTCTCCCTCCTCGAGAAGGTACAGCCGCCCCTGGTCGTTCTGGGTTCCTCGATCGTCACTTACCCCATGCCCGTCCGAGAAATCAGCGAGGTCGTCCATGCGTACGGAGGTCTCGTCGCGTACGACGGCTCACACAGTCTTGGCCTGATCGCGGGCGGCCAATACCAGGATCCGCTGCGCGAGGGTGCAGATCTGTTGCTGGGGTCGACGCACAAAACATTCCCTGGACCGCAGGGTGGCGTGATACTCACCAACAACGAAGAGATCCACAAGCGAGTGGAAGTTCTTTCGAATTTCCGTCCGCTGAACGGGCCGACTCTGATCTGCAACCCGCATCTTGCCCGGATTGCGTCGACCGGAATGGTCCTCGAGGAGACCGACTGGCGACACTACGCGAAGCGGGTCGTCGAGAATGCGCGGGCCATCGCTGCGTCTTTGCAGGAGGAGGGCATACCACTGCGCGGGGTGACCGCCGAGAACTTCCCCGAGTTGACGTACTGCCACCAGGTCCTCCCGGATATCCCGCTGGAAGACGCGCGACGGCTTCGTGATCGCCTCGGCCGGCACGGGATCAATGTGGACGGTTTTCTTCGCCTGGGGGTTTCAGAGATAACACGCCTGGGCTTCACGGTTGAGGAATGCGTGGAATTGGGGGGTCTCATTGCGGCCCTCCTCGCGAACGAAAATGAAGTGCCGCGCGGCGTTGACCAGCGAATCCAGGAGCTGATTGAAACGCATCGGGAGGTTGTCCTCTAACCTCGCCGTTTCGCTTGGGTACGGCGGCTGTTGAGGCGGACATACGAAAGTGCCTTCCTGAACTGGGACGATGAACCTTGCTGAGGGGTTCTGTCGGTCCAGGCGGAGGGCACTTTCTACGTGCAGGCTATCGGGTTGCGTCCCAGGGTCCTTGTCAGGGCGACGGCCTGGCGGCTGCTCGCCGATGTCGACGAGACCGCCCTCGCCTCGCTGGCTTCTGCCCGTGCCCAGGCCCGGGAAGCCGCCTGGCTACAGGCCGCCGAACACAGTGAAGGCATACCCGCAGCCCGGGCCGCCGGACGCATTCTGCCCGGGCCGGCCCTGGACCTCGACGCCACGCCGGTCACCTGTCACTCCGAGAAAGCGCAGGCCGCGCCGACCTATAAGGGCGACTTCGGGTTCCACCCGCTGCTGTGCTTCCTGGCCAACACCGGCGAGGCACTGTCCGGCCGGCTGGCCCGGGAACGCCGGCGCCAGCACCGCCACCGACCACATCACGGTCCTCGACCAGGTACTCGCACAGATCCCCGACGTCCACCGGCACGGCACCGACATCCTCATCCGCACCGACAGCGCCGGATCCGCGAAAGCCTTCCTTGCCCACGTCCGCGACCTGCGGAAACGAGGAATACGTACCTACTTCTCCGTCGGATACGCCATCACCGAGCCCGTCCGCCACGCTATCCGCGTGATGCCTGACCGCCTCTGGAGTCCCGCCCTGAACCAGGACGGGACGCTGCGTGACGGCGCCGAGGTCGCCGAGCTGACCGGCATGGCCGACCTGACCGGCTACCCGACTTCAACATCAATACCGTCTGGCTCGAACTCAGTCTCGCGGCGATCGATCTGCTGGCCTGGATGGTCCTGGCGGCGTGGGCGGGGCACCCGCGAACGCGGCGTTCACCGTGGCCAAGTACGCCGCTCCGGACGCTGAGGATCTTCGTCAGCGTCCGCTGCGCTCGACGGTCTGCACGGGCTGGGGTGAGAAATTGTGAGCGAAACGCGTGAGAGGGTGAGCCGATGTGGCGAGTGACCTGCTCTTATGAGGTTCGTCGCAGATCCATGCTCCGATGCTGCGCCGAGATCCTCCCTCCTGCCCGGTATGCGCCTCCCGGCGGCCTCGCCTACCGTGGCTCGCATGGGTGACGCGGTGGAACTGGAGGCGGGCGGCCGGACCGTACGGCTGTCCAGTCCCGGCAAGGTCTTCTTCCCGGAGCGGGGCTTCACCAAGCTGGACCTCGCCCGGTACTACCAGGCGGTCGCCCCCGGCATCCTGCGCGCCCTGCGAAGCCGCCCCACCACCCTGGAGCGGTACCCGGACGGCGTCACCGGCGAGTCCTTCTTCCAGAAGCGGGCGCCGAAGAACATGCCCGACTGGATCCCGACCGCCCACATCACCTTCCCCAGCGGCCGCAGCGCCGACGAGATGTGCCCCACCGAGGAGGCGGCGGTGCTGTGGGCCGCCCAGTTCGGCACGCTCACCTTCCACCCCTGGCCGGTCCGCCGGGACGACGTCGACCGCCCCGACGAACTGCGCATCGACCTCGACCCGCAGCCCGGCACCGACTTCGACGACGCAGTCCGCGCCGCCCACGAACTGCGCGCCGTCCTCGACGAGTTCGGCGGGCTGCGCGGCTGGCCCAAGACCTCCGGCGGGCGCGGCCTGCACGTCTTCGTGCCGATCGAACCCCGCTGGACGTTCACCCAGGTCCGGCGCGCCGCCATCGCCGTGGGCCGTGAGCTGGAACGCCGGATGCCGGAGCAGGTGACCATCAAGTGGTGGAAGGAGGAGCGCGGCGAGCGCATCTTCGTCGACTACAACCAGACCGCCCGCGACCGCACCATCGCCTCCGCCTACTCCGTACGGCCCCGCCCGCACGCCCCCGTGTCGGCGCCCCTGCGCTGGGAGGAGGTCGGCGAGGCCCACCCGCGCGACTTCGACCTCGCGACCATGCCGGGCCGGTTCGCCGAGGTCGGCGACGTCCACGCCGACATGGACGACCACGCCTTCTCCCTCGAGACCCTCCTGGATCTCGCCCGCCGCGACGAACACGACCACGGCCTGGGCGACCTGCCGTATCCGCCGGAGTACCCGAAGATGCCGGGCGAACCGAAACGCGTCCAGCCGAGCCGGGCCCGGCACGACACCCCGCCGGAGGCGGCGGCGCCCTGACATACCGGTCACGGCGGTCTCCCCAGGGGGGTGAGAGCGCTCTCACCCCCCTGGCTCCCGCGGCTATCCTGATCCGCACCCGCGAGGAGGAGGACCCCGACCGTGACCCCCGACCCGACCGGGACCGCGCAGCGTCCCACCCTTGAGGCCGTGGCCGCGCGGGCCGGGGTCTCCAGGGCGACCGTGTCGAGGGTCGTCAACGGCGGGGACGGGGTGCGGGAGCCGCTGGCGGAGCGGGTCCGGCGCGCGGTGGAGGAGCTCGGGTACGTGCCCAACCAGGCCGCGCGCAGCCTGGTGACGAAGCGGCACGGCGCCGTCGCCGTCGTCATCGCCGAACCGGAGACCCGGGTCTTCGCCGACCCCTTCTTCGCGCTCCAGCTCCGTGGCATCAGCAAGGAACTGACGGCCCACGACAACCAGTTGGTGCTGCTGCTCACCGAGGGCCGCGCCGACCACGCGCGTGTCGCCCGCTATCTCGCCGGCGGCCATGTCGACGGCGCCCTGGTCTTCTCCCTGCACTTCGACGACCCGCTGCCCGGCCTCATCCAGGGCGCCGGGATCCCCACGGTGTTCGGTGGCCGCCCCGGCTGGCGCGAGGAGGGCGGTGGTGTGGTGTACGTCGACAGCGACAACCGCGGCGGCGCCCGTGAGGCCGTGCGCCACCTCGTCGGCCTTGGCCGCACCCGGGTCGCCCACATCACCGGCCCCCTCGACCAGACGTCGGCGGCGGACAGGCTCGCAGGGTTCCGGGACGTGACGGGCGACGTGACGGGCGATGCGACGGGTGATATGACGAGGGACGCCATGGGGGACATCGATCAGGGGCTCGTGGTGGAGAGCGACTTCACGCCCGGCGGCGGGAAGCGCGCGATGCGGGAACTCCTCGACCGCCGGCCCGACCTGGACGCCGTGTTCGCCGCCAACGACCTCTCCGCCTCCGGCGCCCTGCGGGTGCTGCGTGAGCGCGGACTGCGGGTGCCCGAGGACGTCGCCGTGGTCGGTTTCGACGACATGCTGCCCGTCGCCGAGACCACCGACCCGCCGCTGACGACGGTCCGTCAGGACATCGAGGAGATGGGCCGCATCATGGCCCGCCTGCTCCTCACCGGCCTGGCCCCCCGCACCACCGACGCCGACCCCCCGTCCGGAGTGATCCTCCCGACGACCCTCGTACACCGCGCCTCGGCCTAGGAGTGCCGTTCCGGGGAGTCCCGACCCGGTTCATCCCTACTGTGGCGTGGCGCTCCTGATCACTGCGAAACGCGCCCCGTAGGGGTCGGCCAGCCGGGCTGTGCGGCCCACTCCCTCGACGTCCGTGGCCGGCATCCGGACCGTGCCGCCCCGCCGCTCCGCCTCCGCGACGACCCCGTCCACGTCCGCCACCTCGAAGTACGGCAGCCAGTGGGGCTGAGTCTCGACCGGGTCGTCGGCCAGTGGGACGACCCCGCCGAACATGGCGTCCTCGCCCAGGCCGGCCGGGTTGACGCAGGTGTACGTGCCGCCGGGGAAGGTGACCGCGGAGGTCTCCAGGCCGAGCGTCGCGTAGTAGAAGGCGGCCGCCGCGGCGATGTCCGCGGTGTACAGCTCGACCCAGCACAGCGAGCCGGGGTCGCCCGCCTTGTCCAGGCCCTTGTTCAGCCCCGGCTGCCACAGGCCGAACGGCACGCCCGCCGAGTCGGCGACGATCGCCGTCGTGCCCTGGTCCATCACGTCCATCGGTGGGGCCAGTACATGGCCGCGGGTGCGCTCGGCCGCCTCGGCCGTGGCCGCCGCGTCCGCTGTCCGGAAGTAGACCGTCCATGACGGGGGGCCCTGCTCCGGTGCGGTCCGCATGCCGCCAGCCACGGTCCGGCCGTCCAGCTGGAAGAAGCCGTAGCCGCCGGCCTCGGGACCCGCCGACTCGAACCGCCAGCCGAAGAGGGCACCGTAGAACGACGTCGCGCCGTCCATGTCGGACGTACCGACGTCGATCCAGTTCGGAGCGCCGTCGACGAAACGGGTGGTGAGCATTCTCGCCCTCCTCGAAGGGTCCCGTTGCCTGCACACCCGAGTCTTGCACCGCCCACTGACAATCGCCGCCGGAGTACCCGTGCCAGTTCCGGCAATCGCCGCCGCGGTACCCGTGTCGTTCCGCGCGCCGCCGTGCGCCCAGGGGTTCCACGGGTCACCATCGAGTCGGCCGGAGGCCCACGCCGTCGCGTATATGCGGCGTTGATCGAACGTTTTTCGCCGACGGGCAGCATGCTCGACATGTCCACAGACACGTACACAGACACGATCGCCGTCCCCGACCTCGGCTGGCAGCGCGAGGCGCTGTGCGCGCAGACGGGGGCCGACTTCTTCTTCCCGGAGCCCGGCAGTTCGGTGCGGGAGGCGAAGCGCATCTGCGGCATGTGCGAGATGCGCTCGGCCTGTCTCGACTACGCCCTGGCCAACGACGAACGCTTCGGTGTCTGGGGCGGCCTGTCCGAGAAGGAACGGCTCCAGATCAGGCGTACGGCACGGTGAACCGCCCCACCGGGCCGGGTCGGCAGGTCCCGGTGACCGCATCGCGGGGGTGCGGTCACCGGGGTCGGATCACGGGGGTTCAGGTCAGCCGGCGGCGCGGGCCGCCACGCGGGCCTTGCGCGCGGCCAGCTTCTCGTCGAACTTCGAGGCCTCCGCGTCCAGGCCGCCCATGAACAGACCGAGCTCGTCCTGGGCCTGCTGACCCTCCGGGCCGAGGCCGTCGATCTCCATGACCTTCAGATGGCGCAGGACGGGCTGCAGGACGTCGTCGTGGTGGATGCGCATGTTGTAGACCTCGCCGATCGCCATCTGCGCGGCGAACCGCTCGAAGCCGGGCATGCCGTGACCGGGCATCCGGAAGTTGACGAGGACGTCGCGCACGGCCTGCATGGTGAGGTCGGGGGCCAGCTCGAACGCGGCCTTCAGGAGGTTGCGGTAGAAGACCATGTGGAGGTTCTCGTCGGTCGCGATGCGGGCCAGCATGCGGTCGCAGACCGGGTCGCCCGACTGGTGGCCGGTGTTGCGGTGCGAGACGCGGGTGGCCAGCTCCTGGAAGGCGACATAGGCGACCGAGTGCAGCATCGAGTGCCGGTTGTCCGACTCGAAGCCCTCGCTCATGTGGACCATGCGGAACGCTTCCAGCTTGTCCGGGTCCACCGCGCGCGAGGCGAGCAGGTAGTCGCGCATCACGATGCCGTGCCGGCCCTCCTCCGCGGTCCAGCGGTGCACCCAGGTGCCCCAGGCGCCGTCACGGCCGAAGAGGGAGGCGATCTCGTGGTGGTAGCTGGGGAGGTTGTCCTCGGTGAGGAGGTTCACCACGAGCGCGATACGGCCGATCTCGGTGACCTTCGACTGCTCCTTGCCCCAGGCCTCGCCGTCCTCGAAGAGGCCGGGGAAGTTGCGGGCGTCGCTCCAGGGCACGTACTCGTGCGGCATCCAGTCCTTCGCCACCTTCAGGTGCCGGTTGAGTTCCGTCTCGACCACTTCCTCCAGCGCGTACAGCAGCTTGGCGTCGGTCCAGACGGCGGGGCTGCCGAGGTGAGGGGAGGTGATCGTCACGAGGTACTCCAGGGGACGGTGAACGGAGCGGGAAACTCCGGCGAGCGGTGCCGGTGCTCGGCTAACTTACGGGATCGTAGGCTACGAACCCGTAGGTTACGACACCGTAGGTTAAGTTCGCGGTAAAGACCGCTGATCAACCATGCTGCGCCCGGGAATTCGAGGGCATGCGACAGCCCCGGGATCCGCAGGTCCCGGGGCCGAAACGGTGATCCGCTCACCCGTTCAGGCGTACAGCTCCCGCAGCCGGACCGAGAGGCACGTCACACATCCTTCGAGCTTCTCGAACTCGCTGATGTCGACCGGAACGGGTTCGTGCCCGAGGTCGGCGAGGAGATCCGCCGTCTGCGGCGCGCTCGCCGCGATCAGCAGCTTGGGGCCGCCGAGCAGCACCACGTGCGCGCCGGCCTCCTCGGGCACCGCCAGGAAGCTCGGGAACAGCGACGGCCGGTCCACCTTCGGGATGTGCCCGATCACCGTGCCGTCGGGCAGCGCCGTGACCGCCGACTTCAGGTGCAGCACCTTGCTCACCGGCACGGCGATCACCCGCGCGCCCAGCGGCTCGAACGCGGCCCGCAACTGCTGCACCCCGGCCGCGTTGGTGCGCCCGCCCCGGCCGACGTAGATCGTGTCGCCGATCTTCAGCACGTCGCCGCCGTCCAGCGTGCCCGGCTCCCAGATCCAGTTGACCGAGCAGCCCAGGCGCGCCACGGCCTCCTCGACGCCCTCGGTCTCGTCGCGCCGGGACTCGGCGCCGGAGCGCGCGATCAGGGCGACGTTCCGGTACATGACCACCGTGTCCTCGACGAACACGGAGTCCGGGCAGTCGTCGGCCGGTTCGACCTCGACGGTCTCCCAGCCGTGCGCGCGCAGTGTCTCCGCGTACGCCTCCCACTGGTCCAGGGCGAGCTCCACGTCGACCTTCTCCCGCTCGACGTGCGTCACCAGACCTTCGGCGAGAAGCGGGCTGGGGCGGCGCATGAGGGCCTTCTTGCTGGGCACGTCCAGGACTCCGAATCGAACGGTATCGACAGGTATCGGCGGTGACGGAACCGGCGCCTCGGACTCGGCACCGGTCAGCCATCATGCAGCCCGGGTCCACCAGGGGAAAACCCCTGTCCTCACCCTGTGCCTCTCCTGAGACCCGGGCGGGCCCGCGCTAGTCCGCCACCTCCTCGAGGCTGCTCTCCCGCAACTCCCCGTCCAGCAGCAGCCAGCGGGTGATTCCGACGGACTCCAGGAAGGGCAGGTCGTGGCTGGCGACGACCAGGGCGCCCTCGTAGGACTCCAGGGCCGTGGTGAGCTGTCTCACGCTCGCCATGTCGAGGTTGTTCGTCGGTTCGTCCAGCATCAGCAGCTGCGGGGCAGGCTCGGCCAGCATCAGCGCCGCCAGGGTCGCCCGGAAGCGTTCCCCGCCGGAGAGGGTCGCCGCCCTGCGGTCGGCGCGGGCGCCCCGGAACAGGAAGCGGGCGAGCCGGGCCCGGATCCGGTTGTTGGTGGCGTCGGGCGCGAACCGGGCCACGTTCTCGGCGACCGTCAGCGTGTCGTCGAGGACGTCCAGGCGCTGCGGCAGGAAACGCAGCGGCACATGCGTGTGCACCTCGCCCGCCACCGGGGCCAGTTCCCCGGCGATGGTGCGCAGCAGGGTCGTCTTGCCCGCGCCGTTGCGCCCGACCAGTGCCACCCGCTCCGGGCCGCGCAGCTCGAAACCGCCCGCCACGCGCGCGCCGTAGGCGAGTTGCAGGTCCCGCAGGAGGAGGACCTCACGGCCCGGCGGGACAGCCGTGTACGGCAGTTCGACGCGGATCTCGTCGTCGTCGCGGACCGCGTCCACCGCCTCGTCGAGCCGTTCGCGCGCGTCGGCGAGCCGCTCCTCGTGCAGGATGCGGTGCTTGCCCGCGGACTCCTGCGCCGCGCGCTTGCGCGCCCCCATGACGATCTTCGGCTCGCGCTTCTGGTCCCACATCTTCTGCCCGTACCGCCTGCGGCGGGCCAGTTTCATCTGGGCGTCGGCCAGTTCGCGCTTCTCCTTGCGCAGGCCGGCCTCCGCGGCGCGCACCATGCGCTCGGCGGCCTCCTGCTCGGTGGCGAGGGACTCCTCGTAGGCGGAGTAGTTTCCGCCGTACCAGGTGATCTCCCCGGAATGCAGATCGGCGATCCGGTCGACGAGTTCAAGGAGTTCACGGTCGTGGCTGACGACGACCAGGACGCCCGGAAAGGACGCCACGGCCTCGTACAGCCTCCGCCGGGCGTACAGGTCGAGGTTGTTGGTCGGTTCGTCGAGCAGCAGGACGTCAGGGCGGCGCAGCAGCAGGGCGGCCAGCCGCAGCAGGACGGACTCGCCGCCCGACACCTCGCCGACGGTGCGGTCCAGGTCGACGTGGCCGAGGCCGAGTTCGCCGAGGGTGGCCAGGGCGCGCTCCTCGACGTCCCAGTCGTCGCCGACGGCCTCGAAGCGCGCCTCGGAGGCGTCGCCCGCCTCGATGGCGTGCAGCGCGGCCCGCCGGGCGGCGATACCGAGGGCCTGGTCGACCCTCAGCGTGGTGTCGAGGGTGACGGTCTGCGGGAGGTGGCCGACCTCGCCCGCGACCCGCACGGAGCCGTCGGCCGGGGTGAGCAGTCCGGCGATCAGTTTCAGCAGGGTCGACTTGCCGGAGCCGTTGACGCCGACGAGTCCGGTCCGGCCGGGGCCGAAGGCGACGTCGAGCCCGTCGAAGACGGGGGTGCCGTCGGGCCAGGAGAAGGCGAGGGAGGAACAGGTGATGGATCGAGTCAAGGCGGGCCTCGCGGTTGCGTGTGCGGTCAGTGAGCAACGCGTGTCGAGACACCGGAGAGCGGCGACCACCGCGGGAGCGGGCACGAAGGCCTGCCACGCAAGGGAGCAAGGAACGGCTCGTATGCCGAGGTCGCACGCAACGCCCACACGTCTGGCGTGTGGCGTGGTGTCTCAGGACCTCAGACGAGCAACGTCCTTCTCCAATCGACGGCAACAGGACCGCTTCAGAGCCTAGAAGCGGCCGAGGGGGCCGTCAAAGCAATTAAGCCGTCGAGCAGCCAGGCGGAAGTGATCAACAGGCGTCGCGCATCAGCTCCGCCAGGTCGTGGTCGAGGTCCAGCTGGAGGTGCTCCAGACCGACGGGCACCAGTTCGTCGGTGGCCTTCAGGAAGCGGCGGACGTCCGAGGAGTGGATGTGCACCACGGCGGTGCCCTCGGGCGCGTGGAACTCCAGCACGGTGCGGTCGTAGCCGTACGGGCGGACGCGGACGTCGCCGTGGCCCACGGCCTCCTCCAGACCCGCGGAGAGCAGGTCGCGGGCGAAGGTCCAGCAGACCTCGACGCCCTCCAGGGTGGCCGGGGCCGGGAAGGTCATCCGGATGGCGAAGGGATCGCTCCGGTCGTAGTGCAGCATGGCGGGGATGCTGGGCATCCGAGGCGCGGCGGCGACCAGGCGGGCCTCTACGGGCTGCTCGATGACGGTGGACATCGCCTTGCTCCCTTGCTGACGACGGACTGCGCAGACGGACTTCCGGGTGGATCGGACCCGGATACTGGAAGAGACGCAGGAACCGGCCGATCCGTGCACACCCGGCTCTAGTGACCTCGGTCACCGCCCCGTATGCACGGGAGTGACGAAGCTCTCCTGCCGTGCCGGGTACGGCGGTTGGGGCCACGGGGGCCTCTGGACGCCACCGTGACCGTGGGCTAGCTTCCCCCGCCATGAGGCCCTTGGGGAAGACGCGACGCACGGTAAGAACGGTTCTGGCAGCGGTGTGCGGTGCGGCGCTCGCCGTGCTGGCCCCCGCGCCCGCCGGGGCCCACGGGGATCCGCACTGGCGGCTCACGGACACCGGCACCCCCTCGGTCCGCTTCCGCGGCCTGTCGGCGGTCGACCGGCACACCGCGTGGGTCTCCGGCACCGGGGGCACCGTGCTGCGCACCACCGACGGCGGCGCGAACTGGCGGAACGTCTCCCCGCCGGGCGCCTCCGACCTGCAGTTCCGCGACATCGAGGCGTTCGACGCGCGCCGCGCCGTGGTGCTGGCCATCGGCGAGGGCGAGTCCTCACGCGTGTACCGCACCGAGGACGGCGGAGCGACCTGGACGGAGTCCTTCCGCAACACCGACGCCCGCGCCTTCTACGACTGCCTGACCTTCTTCGACCGCCGCCACGGCCTGGCGATGAGCGACCCCGTGGACGGAAAGTTCCGCATCCTGTCGACGAGTGACGGGGGCCGTTCCTGGAAGGTGCTGCCGGACCGGGGCATGCCGGCCGCCCAGGAGGGCGAGGCGGGCTTCGCGGCGAGCGGCCAGTGCCTGGTGTCCTCCGGACCCAAGGACGTGTGGCTGGCCACCGGGGGAGCGGCACACGCGCGTGTACTGCACTCCGCCGACCGGGGGCTCACCTGGACGGCCGCCGGCACGCCGGTCCCGGCCGGTGACCCCGCGCGCGGTGTCTTCGCCCTCGCGTTCCGCGACCGCGTCCACGGCCTCGCGGTCGGCGGCGACTACCGCGCCGACCAGCCCTCCCCGCAGGCCGCCGCCACCACCGGCGACGCCGGCCGCAGCTGGCGCCCCGCCGCAGGCCCGCCGCCCGCCTACCGCTCGGGCGTGACCTGGCTCCCGCACAGCCGCACCACGGCCCTCGCGGTGGGCCCCACCGGCACCGACCTCACCACCGACGCCGGCCGCACCTGGCGCACCCTCGACACCGGCTCCTACGACACCGTGGACTGCGCCCCCGACCTCGGCTGCTGGGCTGCGGGCGAGCAGGGCCGTGTGGCACGTCTGGAGGGATGAGTCCGGATCGGGGGTACCCGGAGGGCACGCACGCGAGAGGAGTGAGCGTCCATGCCACGCGGTTCCAGCCCCAAACGGGAACGCCAGTACGAGCACATCAAGGAGAGTGCGCGCGACCGCGGCGAGAGCACGAGGCGAGCCGAGGAGATCGCCGCCCGGACGGTCAACAAGGAACGCGCCCGGGCCGGCGAGTCGAAGACCGCGAGCCGCACCTCCCTGGAGGACATCTCGTCCGGCAGGCGCGGCGGTCTGCGGTCCGGCAGGGGCTCCCAGGGGCCCACCTACGACCAGCTCTACGAGGAGGCGAAGCAGCGCGGGATCAAGGGGCGTTCAGGTATGAACAAGAGCCGGCTCCAGCGCGCCCTGGAGGACCGCAAGGGCTGACGGGAGCCGTACGCTCGTCCCCACCATGACGATCGTGAACATTCCCGCGGGCTGGCCCGTGACCGAGGAAGCGGCCCGCGCCGTCCAGGACGGACTGCGCGCCCGGGCGGTGCTCGACGAACCCGGACCACCGCCCGGGTCCGGCCGGGTGACCGGGGTCGACGTCGCCTACGACGACGAGCGGGACGTTGTCGCGGCGGCGGCCGTCGTCCTGGACGCGGCCACTCTCGACGTGGTCGCCGAGGCCACCGCCGTCGGGCGGGTCTCCTTCCCGTACGTGCCCGGCCTGCTCGCCTTCCGTGAGATCCCCACCGTGCTGGCCGCCCTCGACGCCCTGCCGGGCCCGCCCGGCCTGGTGGTCTGCGACGGCTACGGCCTCGCCCACCCGCGCCGCTTCGGGCTCGCCAGCCACCTCGGCGTCCTCACCGGCCTGCCCACGATCGGCGTCGCGAAGAACCCGTTCACCTTCACGTACGACGACCCGGACGCGCCGCGGGGATCCGGCGCGCCCCTGCTCGCGGGCGGTGAGGAGGTCGGGCGGGCGCTGCGGACCAGGGCGGGCGTCAAGCCGGTCTTCGTCTCCGTCGGCCACCGCGTGAGCCTGGAGAACGCCTGCGCCCACACCCTCGCCCTCACCCCGGAGTACCGCCTGCCGGAGACCACCCGCAGGGCGGACGCGCTGTGCCGGCGAGCGCTTCGTGAGGCGGCCTGAGCACGAGGCCTGAGCACGCGGTCCGAGCACGCGGTCTGGTGCCCGGCCTGAGTACGTCGTCTGAGTATCTGTACGGATGTGCGAGCCGCCCGCCCCCCGACAGGCTGTGCGCATGACCACGCACCGCGCGACGCACCGCGCCCCGCAGCCCCTGGCCGACCCGAACCGGCCCGTCGAGCGTGCCGTGAACGCCGCTCTCGTCCTCGGCGCCCTGGCAGGGTTCGGCTGGATCGTCGGGATGATCTACACGCTCATCAACTGGCCGGGCTAGAGCTGTCCGGCGGGCAGGCTCAGCGGCTCGCCGCGAGCCGGAAGCGGATGCCGGCCCGGATCAGCCGCTCGGTCAGGGCGTCGCCCATCGCCACCGCCGTGGTGACCTGCCCCGCCGTCGGCGGAAGGTCGTCGCAGGCCAGGGCCAGCGCCCCCTCGGCGAACATCTTCGCCGTCTCGTCGTAGCCGGGGTCGCCGCCCGAGACCTCCGTGTACACCCGCCGTCCGCCGCCCTCGCCGACGAACCGCACCGAGAAGCAGCTGCGCGCCCGCTTCTCCGCGCTCGGGCCCTCACCCGGCTTCAGCCGGTCCGACAGCCAGCGCCGGGCGGGCGCCACCTGGGCCGCCGCCGCGAGCGTCCCGACGGCCGCCACCCCGCCCACGGCGACCGGCAGATGCCGTACGGCGGCGTAGTGGCGGTAACGGAAGTCGGGGCCGTAACGTGCCAGCGCCTTCGCCGAGCGGCGCACGATCTGCGGGTCGATGGTCGGCAGGGGCAGCGCCCAGGCGCCCACCTCCGGGGCGAACCGGGGCACGCCCAGCGGCGCCGAGGCCCGACGCCCCATCAGCCGCGGTTCGTGCCGCCCCCGTTCCCGGGCGGCGGCGAGAAGCTGCCGGCCGCGCGCGAACTGGTTCAGCGCCGAGGCCAGCGTCCCGCCCGAGAAGGTGGCGTCGGCGGTGACGAAACCGTCCACCGTCAGCGGCACGCCCTCCGGCAGCTGCCGGACCGTGAAGTACGCGCCCAGGTCGTGCGGGACGGAGTCGAAGCCGACGGCGTGCACCAGCCGGGCCCCCGTCTCACGCGCGCGTGCGTCGTGCCGGACGTACGTCAGGTCCACGAACTCCGGCTCCCCGCACAGGTCGAGGTAGTCGGCGCCGGTGTCCGCGCAGGCGGCCACGAGGTCCTCGCCGTGGCGCACATAGGGGCCGACGGTGGTGGCCACCACGCGCGCGTGCTCGGCGAGGGCGCGCAGTGACGCGGGGTCCGCGACATCGGCGGTCAGGACCCCGGGCTTCACAGCGAGCCGCTCGCGCAGCCGCTCCAGCTTCGCCGCGTCCCGGCCGGCGATCGCCCACCGCACGTCGTCCGGGGCATGAGCGGCCAGGTACTCCGCGGTGAGCGCCCCGGCGAAGCCGGTCGCCCCGAAGAGCACGATGTCGTACGGACGGTCCGTCATTTTCAGCCTGCTCATGACACCCCATTGCTTTCGCAGCCCGCGCCGTTGTCGGTGGCTGAGGCTAGCGTGAGGGGTGCGGAGGCCGACAAGGAGCCCGGAGGCGGCAGGTGACCGTGGACAGGAACGCCCTGAAGAAGTGGGAGAAAGTACGCGAGTTCGCGCTCGGTCTGCCGGGCGCGGCCGAGGAGTTCCCGTGGGGCGAGTCGGTCGCCAAGGTCAACAAGAAGGTGTTCGTCTTCCTCGGCGTCGACGACGGCAGTCACCCGTTGGGAGTCACCGTCAAGCTCCGGGACGACACGGCCCACGCCCACGCGCTGGCCTTCCCGGGCGCCGAACCGGCCGGGTACGGCCTGGGGAAGGCGGGCTGGGTGCGTGTCCCGCTGGAGGAGAAGGGCGCCCCGGCGGCCGAGGTGCTGTGCGACTGGGTGGAGGAGAGCTACCGCGTCATCGCCCCCAAACGGCTCATAGCGGAACTCGACGCCGACTGAGCGCCGACCCGCACTGGCTAAGCGCTTGCTCGTTCAGGTCTTGTGTCCACTGGAACACGTTCCTAGCATCACTGGTGTCACATCGGTTGTGTCACAGCAAGGGGGCTGTATGACAACGGCAGAAACGCCAGGGCACGGCCCGCTGGCCGGTGTGCGCGTGGTCGAACTGGCCGGCATCGGTCCCGGGCCGTTCGCCGGCATGCTCCTCGCCGACCTCGGCGCCGACGTCGTCCGCGTCGACCGCCCCGGCGTTCCCTCCATCGCCGTCGACCCGGCGTACGACGTCACCAACCGCAACAAGCGCTCGGTTCTCGTCGACCTCAAGGCGCCGGACGGCCCCGCGCGCGTGCTCGACCTCGCCGCCCGCGCCGACGTCCTGATCGAGGGCAACCGCCCGGGCGTCGCCGAGCGCTTGGGCGTCGGCCCCGAGGACTGCCACGCCCGCAACCCCCGGCTGGTGTACGGCAGGATGACCGGCTGGGGCCAGCAGGGCCCCCTCGCCGGGCGTGCCGGGCACGACATCGCCTACATCGCGCTCACCGGCGCCCTCGGGGTGATCGGCGACCCCGACCGGCCGCCGCCCGCCCCCGCCAACCTGCTCGGCGACTACGCGGGCGGCTCCCTCTACCTCGTCGTCGGCGTCCTCGCCGCGCTCCACCACGCGCGCGTGACGGGCGACGGCCAGGTCGTCGACGCGGCCATCGTGGACGGCACCGCCCACCTCTCCGCCATGCTCCACGGCATGCTCGCCGCCGGCGGCTGGCGGGACCGGCGCGGCGTCAACCTCTTGGACGGCGGCTGCCCGTACTACGGCACCTACGAGACCGCCGACGGCGGGTACATGGCGGTCGGCGCCCTGGAGCCGCAGTTCTACGACGAGTTCGTGATCCTCCTGGGCCTCGAGGACTTCGCCGACGCCCGCAAGGACCGGGCCCGCTGGGGCGACCTGCGCGAGGCGGTCGCCGCCCGCTTCCGGACCCGTAACCGGGACGAGTGGACGGCCCTGTTCGAGGGCACGGACGCGTGCGTGGCGCCCGTCCTGTCGCTGGGCGAGGCCCCGCACCACCCGCACTTAGCCGCCCGCGGCACCTTCACCGACCACGGCGGTCTCACCCAGCCGGCCCCCGCGCCCCGCTTCTCCGCGACCCCGACCTCCGTCCGCAGCGGCCCGGCCGGGCCCGGCGCCGACACGGCCGCCGTCGCCCGGGACTGGGACGTCCCCCGCATCCTCGCCGGCCCCCGGGACTCCCGGGACCCCCGCCTCCCGGACCCTCACTGAAAGGCCCCCTGTGAGCACCGAAGCGTATGTGTACGACGCGATCCGCACCCCGCGCGGGCGCGGAAAGGCGAACGGCGCCCTGCACGGCACGAAGCCCATCGACCTCGTCGTCGGCCTCATCCACGAACTGCGCGCCCGCTTCCCGGGCCTCGACCCGGCCGCGATCGACGACATCGTGCTCGGCGTCGTCGGCCCCGTGGGCGACCAGGGCTCCGACATCGCGCGGATCGCCGCCATCGCGGCCGGCCTGCCGGACACGGTGGCCGGCGTCCAGGAGAACCGCTTCTGTGCCTCGGGTCTGGAGGCCGTCAACCTGGCCGCCGCCAAGGTCCGCGCGGGCTGGGAGGACCTGGTCCTCGCGGGCGGCGTCGAGTCGATGTCCCGGGTGCCGATGGCCTCCGACGGCGGCGCCTGGTTCAACGACCCGATGACCAACCTGGCCGTCAACTTCGTGCCCCAGGGCATCGGGGCCGACCTCATCGCCACCATCGAGGGCTTCTCCCGGCGCGACGTCGACGAGTACGCGGCCCTGTCCCAGGAGCGCGCCGCCACCGCCTGGAAGGAGGGCCGCTTCGACCGCTCCGTGGTCCCCGTGAAGGACCGCGCCGGCCTCGTCGTCCTCGACCACGACGAGCATCCGCGCCCCGGCACCACCGCCGACTCCCTGGGGAAGCTCAAGCCCTCCTTCGCCGACATCGGCGAACTCGGCGGCTTCGACGCGGTGGCGCTGCAGAAGTACCACTGGGTGGAGAAGATCGACCACGTCCACCACGCGGGCAACTCCTCCGGCATCGTCGACGGCGCCTCCCTGGTCGCCATCGGCTCCAGGGAGGTCGGCGAGCGGTACGGCCTCACCCCGCGCGCGCGGATCGTCTCCGCCGCCGTCTCCGGCTCCGAGCCGACCATCATGCTCACCGGCCCCGCCCCCGCCACCCGCAAGGCCCTCGCGAAGGCCGGGCTGACCATCGACGACATCGACCTCGTCGAGATCAACGAGGCGTTCGCGGCGGTCGTCCTGCGCTTCGTCAAGGACATGGGCCTGTCCCTCGACAAGGTCAACGTCAACGGCGGCGCCATCGCCCTCGGCCACCCGCTCGGCGCCACCGGCGCCATGATCCTCGGCTCGCTCGTCGACGAACTGGAGCGCCAGGACAAGCGCTACGGCCTCGCCACCCTCTGCGTCGGCGGCGGCATGGGCGTCGCCACGATCGTCGAACGCGTCTGACCACCCCAGCGCAGTCCAGAGACTTCTACGGAGAGCCCGTCATGACCGAGAGCACCACCATCCGCTGGGAACAGGACCGCACCGGCCTGGTCACCCTCGTCCTCGACGACCCCGACCAGTCCGCGAACACCATGAACGCGGCGTTCCGCGCCTCCCTCGCCGCGGTCACCGACCGCCTGGAGGCCGAGAAGGACACCATTCGCGGCATCATCCTCACGTCCGCCAAGAAGACCTTCTTCGCCGGCGGCGACCTGCGCGACCTGATCCGCGTCACCCCCGAGACCGCCCAGGAGCTGTTCGACGGCGGCCTGGAGATCAAGCGCAACCTGCGCCGCATCGAGACCCTCGGCAAACCCGTCGTCGCGGCCCTCAACGGCGCCGCCCTGGGCGGCGGCTACGAACTCGCCCTCGCCTGCCACCACCGCGTCGCCCTCGACGCCCCCGGCTCGAAGATCGGCTGCCCCGAGGTCACCCTCGGGCTGCTCCCCGGAGGCGGCGGCGTCGTGCGCACCGTGCGCCTGCTGGGCATCGCCGACGCCCTCCTGAAGGTCCTCCTCCAGGGCACCCAGTACAGCCCCCGCAAGGCCCTGGAGAACGGCCTGATCGACGACGTGGCCGCCACCCCCGAGGAACTCCTCGCCAAGGCCCGCGCCTTCGTCGACGCCAACCCGGAGTCCCGGCAGCCCTGGGACAGGCCGGGCCACCGCATCCCCGGCGGCACCCCCGCCAACCCCAAGTTCGCCGCCAACCTGCCCGCCTTCCCCGCCACCCTGCGCAAGCAGACCGGCGGCGCCCCCTATCCGGCGCCGCGGGCCATCCTGGCCGCCGCCGTCGAGGGCTCCCAGGTCGACTTCGAGACCGCACAGGTCATCGAGGCCCGCTACTTCGTCGAACTCGCGGCGGGCCAGACGTCGAAGAACATGATCCAGGCGTTCTTCTTCGACCTCCAGGCCGTCAACTCCGGCGCCAACCGCCCCAAGGGCGTCGAGCCCCGCCAGGTCCGCAGGGTGGCCGTCCTGGGCGCCGGGATGATGGGCGCCGGCATCGCCTACTCGTGCGCCCGCGCGGGCATCGACGTCGTCCTGAAGGACGTGTCGCCGGAGGCCGCTGCCAAGGGCAAGGACTACTCCGGGAAGCTCTGCGCCAAGGCCGTCTCCCGGGGCCGCACCACCCAGGAGAAGGCGGACGCGCTGCTCGCCCGCATCACCCCCACCGCCGACCCCGCCGACCTCGCGGGCTGTGACGCCGTCATCGAGGCCGTCTTCGAGGACACCGCCCTCAAACACAAGGTCTTCCAGGAGATCGAGCAGGTCGTCGCCCCCGACGCGCTGCTGTGCTCCAACACCTCCACGCTTCCCATCACCGCCCTCGCCGAGGGCGTGGAGCGTCAGGAGGACTTCATCGGGCTGCACTTCTTCTCGCCGGTCGACAAGATGCCGCTCGTCGAGATCATCAAGGGCGAGCGCACCGGCGACGAGGCCCTGGCGCGCGCCTTCGACCTGGTCCGGCAGATCAGGAAGACCCCGATCGTCGTCAACGACTCGCGCGGCTTCTTCACCTCCCGGGTCATCGGCCACTTCATCAACGAGGGCGTCGCCATGGTCGGCGAGGGCATCGAGCCCGCGTCGGTCGAGCAGGCGGCGGCACAGTGCGGCTACCCGGCCAAGGTGCTGTCCCTGATGGACGAACTGACACTCACCCTCCCGCAGAAGATCCGCCGCGAGTCCAGGCGGGCCGTCGAGGAGGCCGGCGGCACCTGGCCCGGCCACCCCGCCGAAGCCGTCATCGACCGCATGGTCGACGAGTTCGGCCGCCCCGGCCGCAGCGGGGGAGTGGGCTTCTACGAGTACGGCGAGGACGGCGGCCGAGGCGCCCTCTGGCCGGGCCTGCGCGAGCACTTCACGCGCGCGGGCAGCGAGATCCCCTTCGAGGACATGCAGGAACGCATGCTCTTCTCGGAGGCCCTCGACACCGTCCGGCTCCTGGAGGAGGGCGTTCTCACCTCCGTCGCCGACGCCAACATCGGCTCCCTCTTCGGCATCGGCTTCCCGGGCTGGACCGGCGGCGTGCTCCAGTACATCAACGGCTACGACGGAGGCCTGCCCGGTTTCGTCGCACGCGCGCGTGAACTCGCCGAACGCTACGGCGACCGCTTCACCCCGCCCGCCCTGCTGGTCGCCAAGGCGGAACGGGGAGAGACCTTCACCGACGCCCGCTGAGTGGACGGCGCGGAACGCTCACGGCTGGGCTGGCTGGACGCGCTGCGCGGCATCGCGGCACTGGTCGTGGTCCTCGACCACTCGTCGCAGCACTTCCTGCCGGAACTCCGGCGGGACGTGATGCCGCACTTCAACACCAGCCGCTACGGGATCATGGTGTTCTTCCTCGTCAGCGGCTACATCATCCCCGCCTCCCTGGAGCGCCGGGGCTGCGTCCGGAGCTTCTGGACCGGACGGATCTTCCGCCTCTACCCGCTGTGGGCGGTCGCCGTCACCGCCGTCCTCGTCCTCGACCTGGCGGGCGTCGCCCGGCTGCGCGCCCACTTCGGCGGCGAGAGCGTGCCCACGGTGGCCGCCGCCCACCTCACCCTCCTCCAGGAACTGCTGGGCACGCCCAACCTCCTGCTGGTCCTGTGGACGCTGTCCTACGAGATGGCCTTCTACCTGCTGGTGGTCGCCCTGTTCACGGTCCGTCTGCACCGGCCCTCGGCGGCGGTCGCCGTGCTCCTGGCGGGGCTCGCCGTCGTCGGCGCGGCGGCGGGCGGCGCGCTGCCCGCCTCGGCCCTCTCCGACGCGCTCGGCACCGGCCCGCTGGTCGCGCTCGTCTGCGCCGCCATGGTGGCCGCCCTCGGCTGCGCGAGCGCCGGGCCGCCCGCCCTGCGCGTCTTCGGCGGCCTGCTGGGCGGGGTCACGGCGCTCGCCCTGGCCGCGTTCAACAGCACGGTCCCGATATGGGAGAGCCTGGTGATCCTCGCCGTGATGTTCCTCGGCACCGCCGTCCACCGCGCCGAACACGGACAGAGCAGCCGGCGGGTCACGGCCTGCGCGGCGGCCGTGGTGATCGTCTGCGCCGTGGGCAGCGCCTACCACTACGGCGACGGCGCCTACTTCACCCGGCGCGGCTGGATCACGGCGTTCCTGCTGGCCGTGCTCACCTTCGGCGCCGGACTCGCGGTGCGCCGCCGCCGGATCCCGCGCCCGCTGAGCGGACTCGGCACGATCAGCTACTCGGTCTACCTGCTGCACCCGGTGCTGCTCGCGGTGGTCGCCGGCACGATCGGCCGGGTGCGCCGGGACAGCCCGCTGCTCGAAGCGGCCTTCTTCGCGGTGCTGCTGCCCCTGTGCGTGCTGACGTACCGGTACGTCGAGACACCGGGCCAGGCGTGGGGCCGCAGACCGACCCGCCGCAGCCCGACCCGCCACTGACCGCTCCCGTCAGAGCGTCAGCCGTCCGTCTCCTGGACCAGCCACTCCCGCAGCTCCGCCCGCAGCGACCGCTGGAAGGTGGTCAGCAGGGCCTGCACCACCAGGGGGTGCATGTCGGCGGTCAGCGACCGCACGTCCCGCGCGTCCCGTTCGGCCACCGCCTCCCGCAGCAGCCGGGACAGGTCGTGCGCCGCCGCGCGCGAGTGCTCGATCAGCGCGGTGCGCGCCGCCAGGATCACCTCAGGCGACAGGGGCACGTCGAGCAGCCGCACCCCGAGCGGGAGCAGCCCACAGTCGACGCGGTAGCCGCCGTCGGCCGCCTCCCCGGGCGCCTTTTCGACGATGTCCATCGCCACCAGCCGCTCCACGTCCGCCTCGGACAGTTGCCGCCCCGCGCGCGCCCGCAGTTCCTCCGCCGTCACCGTCTCGACCGTGTCCGGCGCCCAGGAGGCGACCACCGCGCGGTGGATGGCGAGGTCGCGCGCGTCGAGACCGGGTGGCAGCTGCCCCAGGTAGCGCTCGATCGCCGCGAGCGTCATGCCCTGCCGCTGGAGCTCCTCGATGAGGGCGAGGCGCGCCAGGTGCCCCGGACCGTAGAGCCCCACCCGGCGCGGGCCGATCGCCGGCGGCGGCAGCAGGCCCCGGCCGCTGTAGAAGCGGACCGTGCGCACCGTGACGCCGGCGCGGGCGGCCAGTTCGTCGACCGTGAGGGTCTGCTCGGCGGCTTCGTCGGCCTTGCTCGTCATGTGCAGCAGTATCGCTGTCCCACCATTGCTGTGACACCCGCTCCCGGACCGCGCGGCCACTGTCAGTGGCATCGCCTACGGTGGCTTCATGTCGGGGATCACATATGTGCGGGGCGACGCCACCGTTCCGTCGGTGAAGGGCGTCAAGGTGATCGCCCATGTCTGCAACGACATCGGGGGATGGGGAAAGGGCTTCGTGCTGGCCCTCTCACGCCGTTGGCCGGAGCCGGAGGCGGCCTACCGCCTCTGGCACCGCGAGCGCTCCGCCAACGACTTCGGCCTGGGCGCGGTCCAGCTCGTCCAGGTGAAGCCGGACGTCTGGATCGCCAACATGATCGGCCAGCGCGGAACACGCACCGGCAGCAAGGGCGTCCCGGTGCGCTACGACGCCGTCGACACCGCGCTGGGCCGGCTCGCGGATCACGCGGCCGGCCTCGGCGCCTCCGTGCACATGCCCCGCATAGGCTGCGGCCTCGCCGGTGGCAAGTGGTCACGGATCGAACCCCTTGTCACCGAGCGACTGGTACGGCGGGGCATCGCGGTCACGGTGTACGACCACGACTAGCCCACAGAGGGTGCTACTTGCTTCGTGTGGCCATCAGCCCGATCAGACCGACGAAGACGAAGAGCGCCCCCATCAGGCTCAGTACGGGGACTCCCGCGATCAGGCCGATACCGACCCCCACCCCGCCGATCCCCGCCAGGACCCGCCATGTTGCCTCGTTGCCGTTGCCCGCCCCCGCCATGACTGGCCCCCCTCTGTCTCCACGCTTCCTTCGCATGGTGATACCCGGCAGGCGCGCCGTGACTCAGTTCTGGTGCACGGAGTTCGTCGCCGCGATCTTCTGCCACGACTTCGGCCGCACGGGTGCGGCGACGGTCCTCGCGCCGGACGCCGGCTTCGACGGCCGGAACAGCCAGGTGTCGAACAGCGCCTCCAGGGGCTTCCCTGACACCTGCTCGGCGTACGCCCGGAAGTCGGCGATGTCGGCGCTGCCGTACGCGTACGTCCGCGGCCAGCCCTTCAGCACGGCGAAGAACGCGTCGTCGCCGATCTCGTTCCGCAGTGCCTGCACGGCGAGCGCGCCCCGGTCGTACACGGCGGTGTCGAACTGGTTCTCGGCGCCCGGGTCGCCCGGCTTCACCGTCCAGAACGGGTCGTCGGCCGGATGCGAGGCGTACACGTAGTCGGCGAGTTCCTGAGCCGTGCCCTCGCCCTCGTGCTCGGACCACAGCCACTGCGCGTACCGCGCGAACCCCTCGTTGAGCCAGATGTCCCGCCAGCCCTTCAGGGACACGGAGTCCCCGTACCACTGGTGGGCCAGCTCATGGACGACGACGGAGGTGTTGGAGCCGTTCGCGAACTGCCGCGGGCTGTAGAACACGCGGGTCTGCGTCTCCAGCGCGTAACTCGTGGTCGTGTTGGGCACGTACCCGCCCGCCGAGCCGAAGGGATACGGCCCGAAGTACCCGCTCAGCCAGTCGACGATCTCCCCGGTGCGCTCCACGCTCGCGCGGGCCGCCCCGTCGTCGTCCCCCAGGTCCCTGCTGTAGGCGTTGACGACCGGGACACCGCCCTCCGAGGTGCTCGTCGTGATGTCGAACCTCCCCAGCGCCAGGGTGGCCAGATAGGTCGCCTGCGGCTTGTCCTGCCGCCAGTTGTAGCGGGTCCAGCCCAGCCGCGAGGTCGTCGAACGGAGCGTGCCGTTGGAGATCGCCCGGGTGCCGTCCGGTACGGCCACCGAGACGTCGTAGGTCGCCTTGTCGAGGGGATGGTCGTTGCTCGGGAACCACCACCAGGCCGACTCCGGCTCGTCCGCCGCGACCGCGCCGTCCGGGGTGCGGTGCCAGGTGGAGAAGCCGTACGCGCTCTTCGTCGACGGCACCCCGGCGTAGCGGACGACGACCGTGACGGGTGTCCCCTTCACCAGCGGGGACTTCGGGGTGACGACCAGTTCGTGCTCGCCGGAGGCCGCGAAGGAGGCCGTGACGCCGTTGACCCGCACCTCGCTGACATCCAGCAGGAAGTCCAGGTCGAAGCTCGACAGATCCTGCGTGGTCCGGGCGAGGACCGTCGCGGTCCCCTCCAGGCGGTCCGTCGCCGGCTGGTACGTCAGCCGCAGGTCGTAGTGGGAGACGTCGTACCCGCCGTTGCCGTACGCCGGGTAGTAGGGGTCGCCGATGCCCGGCGCGCCGGGGGAGGCGCCCGCGGCGGACGCCGGGATCGCCAGCAGGACGGACGCGGCGGCGAGCGCGCCGGGCACAAGGATTCTGCGGTGCACGAGAGCTCCAAGTCGTGGGGGGTGGAGTCCGCTCGGAGCCTATGGAGTCCACTTCAGTCCACGCCCGCCCCCACACCACCCGGTGGGCGAGTTCCGGCCATCTGGCACAGCCGGACCACAGCAGGCTCACAAACGCCCTCTTCTGCACGGGAGTTGCCCGCTGTACCGTCCCGCGCATGCGCCCCACGATCTGGAGACCGCTCGCGACCGCCGCCGTCACCCTGCTGCTGGCCGCCTTCCTCACCCCGGCAGCCGCCCACGGAACCCCGCGCGAGAGCCGGCCCGTCTACTCCTACGCCGACGCGATCCGTGAGGCCGTCTGGGTCGACACCGGACTCGACGGGGACGGCGACGGCAGGCGGGACCGGGTGGCCGTCGACATCGTCCGCCCCCGCGAACCCGCCGCCCAGGGCCGCAAGGTGCCCGTCATCATGGACGCCAGCCCCTACTACTCCTGCTGCGGGCGCGGCAACGAGAGCCAGCGCAAGACCTACGACGCCGCCGGGAACGTCGTACAGATGCCGCTGTTCTACGACAACTACTTCGTGCCGCGCGGCTACGCCTTCGTCGGCGTCGACCTGGCCGGTACCAACCGCTCCGACGGCTGCGTCGACGTCGGCGGACGCTCCGACATCCTCTCCGCGAAGGCCGTCGTCGACTGGCTGAACGGCCGCGCCAGGGCGTACACCACCCGCACCGGCACCACCGCCGCGAAGGCCGGCTGGACCAACGGCAGAACCGGCATGATCGGCAAGAGCTGGGACGGCACCATCGCCAACGGCGTCGCCGCGACCGGCGTGAAGGGACTCAGGACGATCGTCCCGATCGCCGCCATCTCCTCCTGGTACGACTACTACTTCTCGCAGGGCGCGCCCCTCTACGACTCGGGACCCGACTGGCTCTCCGACTACGTCGACAGCCCCGCCGCCCGCGCCAAGTGCGCCGCCGTGCAACGGAGGATCGTCGACGGGGCCCCGCGCACCGGCGACCGGACCTCCCTGTGGACCGAGCGGGACTACGTCAAGGACGCCCGCAAGGTACGGGCCAGCGTGTTCGTCGTCCACGGAATGCAGGACCTCAACGTCCGCACCAAGCACTTCGGCCAGTGGTGGGACGCCCTGGCGAAGAACGGCGTCGAGCGGAAGATCTGGCTGTCCCAGACCGGCCACGTCGACCCCTTCGATTTCCGCCGCGCCGCCTGGGTGGACACCCTGCACCGCTGGTTCGACCACGAACTCCTCGGCTACGACAACGGTGTCGACCGCGAGCCCATGGCCGACGTCGAACGCCACCCCGACCAGTGGGCCACCTCCAAGGTCTGGCCGCCGCGCGGCACGGCCGGCGCGACCCTGCGCCCGGCCACCGGCCCCCGGGCGGGCGTCGGCACCCTCGGTCTGCGCAAGAGCAACGGCACCGAGACCCTCACCGACGACCCGCGGCTGAGCGAGACCGACTGGGCCGCACGGATCGACACCCCGACCTCCGACAAGGCGGGCTTCACCACCGGGCCGCTCACCAGGGACCTGCGCCTGTCCGGCTCCTCGAAGGTCACCGTCACCGCGACCCCGACCACCGCGACAGCCCATCTCTCCGCCGTCCTGGTCGACCTCGGCCCCGACACCGTCCGCGACTACGCGGCGAGCGGCGAGGGCATCACCACGCTCACCGACCGCACCTGCTGGGGCGCGAGCACACCCGGCGACAGCGCCTGCTACCGGGAGACGAAGCCACGGACCACCGACGTCGAGCAGACCGTCCTCAGCCGCGGCTGGGCCGACCTCGGCACCTCCGCGAACCCCGGCAAGGGCGTCCCGCTCACCCCGGGCCGGGCCTACACCATCACCCTCGACCTGGCGGCCACCGACCACGTCGTCCCCGCCGGACACCGCCTCGCGCTGATCGTCGCGGGCACCGACCGGGACCTCATCGACCCGCCCGCCGACACCCCGACGCTCACCCTGGACCTGTCCCGGACCTCGGCCCGGGTCCCGTTCGTCGGCGGCACCGCCGCCTTCGCCGCCGCCACGGCCGGAGCCACGCCGGTCACGCCCGACTCCGGGCCCCTGGACGGCGTCACCACACCGCAGGACCCGTACCGGATCCCGTAGGGGACGGCCGCCAGGAGGAGGCGGCCAGTGCGGCCGCCTCCTCCGCGCAGCCCCAGGCCACCGTCACCCCCGCCCCGCCGTGCCCGTAGTGGTGCACCAGCACCCGCCCGTCGGGCAGTGCCTCCCGCTCCAGCCGCACCGCGGGCCGCACCGGCCGCAGCCCCACCCGGTGCTCCAGGATCCGCGCCCCGGCGACCTCCGGACGCAAGCCGGCACACCGCCGTACGATCCCCTCGGCCACCGCCGGATCCGGCTCCCGCGACCACGCGTCGTCCTCGGCCGTGCCGCCCAGCAGCAGCCGGCCGGGCTGCGGGAAGAGATACACCAGCTCGGCGCCCGAGGTCGCGGCGACGAGCCAGGTGTCGACCCCGGGGTTCTCGACCACGACCAGCTGCCCGCGCTGGGGCCGCACCGACAGGTCGCCCACCAGCTCCCGCGCGCCCAGGCCCGCGCAGTTGACGACGACCGGCGCCTCGGCCTCGGCCAGGTCGGTCACCGTGCGCTCCTCGACCGTGCCGCCCGCCCGCAGCAACCGCTGCCGCAGCCACGGCAGATGCACGGCCATGTCGATCAACGGCAGCCGCGCCCACATCGCGGCCCCGGCCGGGTACTCCCGCTCCGTGGCCCGGCGCAGCACGGCCAGCCGGCCCGCCGCCCAGCCCTCGACGTCCGCCGGGTCCGTCCCGCCCATGGCGCCTTCGACCAGCCGCACCCCGGTCTCCTCGGGCCGGGCGGCCAGTTCCTCGTACACCTCCAGCGAGCGCAGCGCCCATCGCCGGGCCGTCGCCACCGGCTCTATGTGGTACGGCCACCACAGCGCCCCGGCCACGGCCGAGGTGGTCCGCTCCACGGGATCCCGGGTCCAGACCCGCACCCGCAGTCCGCGCTCGGCCAGCACGACGGCCGTCGCCAGCCCCACGACCCCGCCCCCGACCACGATCACTTCGCCGTTCGCCCCGGTGTCCACCCCGGGACGGTAACCGAACGGACCGGAGATCGGCGAGGTCACGGCGGGAGAGACGGGCCGCTAGGATCTACGACCTGTGACCGCCACCCTTGTCGCCAAGAACCTCGCCGCCGGGCACGGCGACCGCTCCCTCTTCTCCGGGCTCGACCTCGTCGTCGCCCCCGGTGACGTGATCGGTCTTGTCGGTGCCAACGGCGCGGGCAAGTCCACCCTGCTGACGATGCTCGCCGGGCTCACCACGCCCGAGGAGGGCCAACTGCGGCTCTCCCCGCCCACCGCGACCGTCGGCCATCTGCCCCAGGAACCCGAGCGCCGCCCCGGCGAGACCGTAGGGGAGTTCCTCGCCCGCCGCACCGGAGTCGCCGAGGCGCAGCGCGCGATGGACGAGGCGACCCAGGCCCTGGTCGACGGCGCCCCCGGCGCGGACGACGCCTACGCCACCTCCCTGGAGCGCTGGCTCGGGCTCGGCGGCGCCGACCTGGACGAGCGGGCCGAGGAGGTCGCCGACTCCCTCGGCCTCGCCGTCGGCCTGGAGCAGCCGATGACCTCCCTCTCCGGCGGCCAGGCCGCCCGCGCGGGCCTCGCCTCCCTCCTGCTCTCCCGCTACGACGTCTTCCTCCTCGACGAACCGACCAACGACCTCGACCTGGACGGCCTGGAGCGCCTCGAACGGTTCGTGACCGGCCTGCGCGCCGGCACCGTCGTCGTCAGCCACGACCGCGAGTTCCTCACCCGCACCGTCACCAAGGTCCTCGAACTCGACCTCGCCCAGCGGCAGATCAACCTCTACGGCGGCGGCTACGACGCCTACCTGGAGGAGCGGGACGTGGCCCGCCGGCACGCGCGCGAGGACTACGAGGAGTACGCCGACAAGAAGGGCGCGCTCCAGGACCGGGCGCAGATGCAGCGGTCCTGGATGGACAAGGGTGTCAAGAACGCGCGCCGCAAGGCGAACAACGACAACGACAAGATCGGCCGCAAGTTCCGCAGCGAGGCCAGCGAGAAGCAGGCCGCGAAGGCCCGGCAGACCCAGCGCATGATCGAACGCCTGGACGTCGTCGAGGAGCCCCGCAAGGAGTGGGAGCTGCGCATGGAGATCGCGTCCGCCCCGCGCTCCGGCGCGGTCGTCGCCACCCTGCGCGACGCCGAGGTACGGCGCGGCGACTTCCGCCTCGGCCCGGTGACCCTGCAGATCGACTGGGCCGACCGGGTCGCGGTGACCGGCGCGAACGGCGCGGGCAAGTCCACGCTGCTCGCCGCGCTGCTCGGGCGGATCCCGCTCGACGCGGGGGCCGCCGCGCTCGGCTCGGGCGTGCTGGTGGGTGAGGTGGACCAGGCGCGGAAGCTGTTCCTCGGCTCGGAGGCGCTGCTGGACGCGTTCTGTGCGGCGGTGCCGGACACCGAGCCGGCCGAAGTACGCACCCTGCTGGCCAAGTTCGGGCTCAAGGCGGACCACGTGATGCGGTCGGCGGTGACGCTGTCACCCGGTGAGCGCACGCGGGCGGCGCTGGCCCTTCTCCAGGGGCGGGGGGTCAATCTCCTTGTCCTCGACGAACCGACGAACCATCTGGATCTGCCGGCCATCGAGCAGCTGGAGTCGGCGCTCGACGCGTATGAGGGCACGTTGCTGCTGGTGACCCATGACCGGCGGATGCTGGAGGCGGTGCGGGTCACCCGGCGGTTCGAGGTCGTGGCGGGGAAGGTCTCCGAACACTGACGGCCCCGCGCCCGTTCAGGGCGCGGGGCACTCGAGAGTCAGCGTTTGCCCTTCTTCGGGTCCACCAGACCCGCCTTGCGCAAGGCGTCGGCCATCGCGCTGTTGGCCGGAGCGGGTGCCTGCCGCTGCTGCTGCTGTCGCTGCTGAGGCGGACGCCCACCCCGCTGCGGCCGGCGCTCACCCCCGGAGGCGGGCTTCGCCTGCGCCTCGTCGTCCAGGCGGAGGGTCAGGGAGATCCGCTTACGCGGGATGTCCACGTCGAGGACCTTCACCTTGACGATGTCACCCGGCTTCACCACGTCCCGCGGGTCCTTGACGAACGTCTTCGACAGCGCGGAGACATGCGCCAGGCCGTCCTGGTGGACGCCGATGTCGATGAACGCGCCGAAGGCCGCCACGTTCGTCACCACGCCCTCCAGGACCATCCCGGAGGCCAGGTCGGAGATCTTCTCCACGCCCTCCTTGAAGGTGGCCGTCTTGAAGGCGGGCCGCGGGTCGCGCCCGGGCTTCTCCAGCTCCTTGAGGATGTCGGTGACGGTCGGCAGACCGAACGTGTCGTCCACGAAGTCGGCGGGCCGCAGCGAGCGCAGGACGCCCGTGTTGCCGACGAGGACCGCCACCTCCTGGCCGGAGGTCTTCACCATCCGCCGCACCACCGGGTACGCCTCCGGGTGCACGCTGGAGGCGTCCAGCGGGTCGTCGCCGCCGCGGATCCGCAGGAAGCCCGCGCACTGCTCGTACGCCTTGGGGCCCAGCCGCGCCACGTTCTTCAGCTGGGTGCGGGAGGTGAAGGGGCCGTTGGCGTCGCGGTGGGCGACGATGTTCTCGGCGAGTCCGGAGGTGATGCCGGAGACCCGGGCCAGCAGCGGCGTCGAGGCGGTGTTCACGTCCACGCCCACGCCGTTCACACAGTCCTCCACCACCGCGTCCAGCGAACGCGACAGCTTCACCTCGGACAGGTCGTGCTGGTACTGGCCGACGCCGATCGACTTCGGGTCGATCTTCACCAGCTCGGCGAGCGGGTCCTGGAGCCGGCGCGCGATGGACACCGCGCCGCGCAGCGACACGTCCATGCCGGGCAGTTCCTGCGAGGCGAACGCGGAGGCCGAGTACACGGAGGCACCCGCCTCGGACACCATCACCTTGGTGAGCTTCAGCTCCGGGTGCCTGGTGATCAGCTCACCGGCCAGCTTGTCGGTCTCGCGGGACGCCGTGCCGTTGCCGATCGCGACCAGGTCGACCGAGTGTTCCTTCGCGAGGCGGGCGAGCTTGGCGATCGCCTCGTCCCACTTGTTGGCCGGGACGTGCGGGTAGATGACGTCCGTCGCGACGGCCTTGCCGGTCGCGTCGACCACGGCCACCTTCACGCCCGTACGGAAGCCGGGGTCCAGGCCCAGCGTCGACCGCGTGCCGGCCGGGGCGGCGAGCAGCAGGTCGCGCAGGTTCGCCGCGAACACGTTCACCGCCTCGTCCTCGGCGGCCGTGCGCAGCCGCAGCCGCAGGTCGATGCCGAGATGGACGAGGATGCGGGTGCGCCAGGCCCAGCGGACGGTGTCCGTCAGCCACTTGTCGCCCGGCCGGCCGCGGTCGGCGATCCGGAACCGCTGGGCGACGATCCCCTCGTACGACGAAGGCCCCTCCGTCGCCTCCTCCGGCTCCAGGACGAGGTCGAGGACGTCCTCCTTCTCGCCGCGCAGCATCGCTAGGATCCGGTGCGAGGGCAGCGCGGTGAAGGGCTCGGCGAAGTCGAAGTAGTCGGCGAACTTGGCGCCCGCCTCCTCCTTGCCGTTGCGCACCTTGGCGGCCAGCCGGCCGCGCACCCACATCCGCTCGCGCAGCTCGCCGATCAGGTCGGCGTCCTCCGAGAACCGCTCGGTCAGGATCGCCCGCGCGCCGTCGAGGGCGGCCTGCGGATCGGCGACACCCTTGTCGGCGTCGACGAACGCGGCGGCCGCGGCCTGCGGATCGACCGACGGGTCGCCCAGCAGGCCCTCCGCGAGCGGCTCCAGGCCCGCCTCGCGCGCGATCTGCGCCTTGGTGCGCCGCTTGGGCTTGTAGGGCAGGTAGATGTCCTCCAGCCGCGCCTTGGTCTCGGCGCCGCGGATCTGCGCCTCCAGGGCGTCGGTGAGCTTGCCCTGCTCCCGCACCGACTCCAGGATCGCCGTGCGCCGCTCCTCCAGCTCCCGCAGATAGCGCAGCCGCTCCTCGATCGTGCGCAGCTGCGCGTCGTCGAGCATCTCGGTCGCTTCCTTGCGGTAGCGGGCGATGAAAGGCACCGTGGAGCCGCCGTCGAGCAGCTCCACCGCGGACTTCACCTGCCGCTCCCGTACGCCGAGTTCCTCGGCGATCCTGCCTTCGATGGACCCTACTTCGATGGATCCGGGTGTCGTCACGAGCCGTACCGCCTTCTCCACTGAGGTTGCGCCGCAATTGTGGCAGGTGGCACCGACACTCGGGGATCCGGCGCGGACATCAGGCCCTGCGGCTCCTGGTGGAGCCCGACGCGCCGCCGAAGAGCCGGGCCAGCGCCCGGAAGGGCAGCGTCACGACGGTGGCGACGGCGCCACCGATCTGCCGCAGTACGTCTGCGATCGCACGGAACACGAGTTTCCCCTTTCCTCACCCGGGCCACGGCGGCCCGGGGCCCTTCGAGTACCTCGACGGCGCCGGGTCATGCCGCCGCGACCGTCCCGCATGGCGGAAAAGGTGGGAAACTCGTCATTGCCGCCATGACCTGCCGCGCGAAGAATCGTGCCCATGGCGCAGCGAACCGTCCTCGTCGTCCTCTTCGACGGCGTCCAGAGCCTCGACGTCACCGGACCCCTGGAGGTCCTCACCGGCGCCGAGCGGCACACCGCGGGCGCCTACCGGGTCCGCACGGCCTCCCTGGACGGGGCGCCGGTGCGCACCTCCAGCGGGCTGACCGTCGTACCGGACGAGGCACTCACGCGCGCGTGCGACCCGCACACCCTCCTCGTGCCCGGCGGGCAGGGCACCCGGTCGTACCCGCCGGCGCTGACCGACTGGCTGCGGGAGCGCGCCCCGCGCGCGGAGCGACTGGTGTCGGTCTGCACCGGCGCGATCCTGCTCGCCGCGGCCGGACTCCTCGACGGCCACCGGGTGACGACGCACTGGGCGTACTGCGCGACCCTCGCCCGCGACCATCCCGCCGTCCAGGTCGACCCCGATCCGATCTACGTCCGGGACGGCGCCCTCTGGACGTCGGCCGGCGTCACCTCGGGCATCGACCTGGCGCTCGCCCTGGTCGAGGAGGACCTCGGCCGGGACGCGGCCCTGGCCGTCGCCCGCCACCTGGTCGTCTTTCTGCGCAGGCCCGGGAACCAGGCCCAGTTCAGCGTCCGGCCGGCTGCCCGCACCGCGCGGCGCGAGCCCCTGCGGGAGGTCCAGGAGTGGATCACCGAGCATCCGGCCGCCGACCTGAGCGTGGAGTCGCTGGCCGTCCGCGCCAGCCTCTCGCCCCGCCACTTTGCCCGCGCCTTCCTCGCCGACACCGGTACGACCCCCGGCCGCTACGTCGACCTGGTTCGCCTCGAACACGCCCGCCGCCGTCTGGAGGACACCGCCGACGGCGTCGAGGAGATCTCCCGCGCCACCGGCTACGGCACCCCCGAGGCGATGCGCCGAGCCTTCGTCAAAGCCTTCGGCACGGCTCCGGCGGAGTACCGCCGCCGGTTCCGCCCGGCCGTCCCTCCGAGGTAAGGAAACCCCGTGCAGATCGCCATCGTCCTCTTCGACCGGTTCACCGCCCTCGACGCCGTGGGGCCGTACGAGATCCTGGCGCGGCTGCCCGGGGCGGAGACGGTGTTCGCCGCCGAGCGGACCGGACCGCTGCGCACCGACACCGGGAACCTCGCTCTGGTCGCCGACCGGACCCTGGCCGAGGTGCCGCGCCCCGACATCGTGGTGGTGCCGGGCGGGCCGGGTCAGACCCCGCAGATGGAGAACG
Organism: Streptomyces vulcanius; assembly: GCF_042653945.1. Lineage (NCBI taxonomy): Bacteria > Bacillati > Actinomycetota > Actinomycetes > Kitasatosporales > Streptomycetaceae > Streptomyces > Streptomyces vulcanius. The sequence continues at coordinate 37,455 of NZ_JBHSFK010000056.1, forward strand.
AGACCCTGCTGGACTGGCTGCGGGCCGTCGACGCCACCAGTGTCTGGACGACGTCCGTGTGCACCGGCTCCCTGCTGCTGGCCGCCGCCGGGCTGCTGCGGGGCCGGCGCGCCACCTCGCACTGGCTGGCCCTGGACCAGCTGACGCGGTTCGGCGCCGAGCCGACGGGGGAGCGGGTGGTCACCGACGGCAAGTACGTCACCGCGGCCGGGGTGTCCTCCGGCATCGACATGGCGCTCACGCTGCTCGGCCGGATCGCGGGGGACGACCACGCCAGGACCGTACAGCTGGCCACCGAGTACGACCCGCAGCCGCCCTACGACGCGGGCGCCCCGCACAAGGCGCCCGCGCACCTCGTGGCCGCGCTGCGGGCCCGCAGCCGGTTCACCCCGACGCCGTCCAGCTGAACCGGGGCGGCCTGCCCTCCAGGAACGCGGCGACGCCCTCCGCCGTGTCGCCGCTGCCCCGGGCCTGCGCGGCCCAGTGGGCGTCCCGGTCCGTGCGGCCGTTCGCGAACTCCTTCGCGGCGGCCTGCGTCAGCCGCGACCGCGACAGCAGCACCCCGGTGAACTCCGCGACCCGCTCGTCCAGTCCGCCCGCGGGCAGCACTTCGTCGACCAGGCCCGTGCGCAGGGCGCGCTCCGCGTCGACGAGTTCGCCGGAGTACAGCAGGTACTTGGCGGTCGCGGGACCGACCAGCGACACCAGCCGCCGGGTCGCGGAGGACGGGTAGACGATCCCCAGCTTCGCCGGGGTCACCCCGAACAGCGCGTCCTCCTCGGCGAACCGCAGGTCGCACGCCGCCGCGAGCTGCGCGCCGCCGCCCACGCAGTGCCCCTTCACCGCCGCCAGGGTCGGCTTCGGGAACGCCGCCAGGGCCTCCTCGGCCCGCACCGCCAGGGTCTGCGCGTCCTCCGGCGAGACCCGCAGCGTGGAGATGTCGGCCCCCGCGCAGAAGGTGCCGCCCGCGCCGGTCAGCACCAGTGCCCGCACCCCGGGATCGGCGGCCAGCGTGTCCAGCAGCGGGGGCAGCGCCTCCCACATCGCGACCGTCATGGCGTTGCGCTTCGCCGGGTGGTGCAGGACGACGGTGGCGACCCCGTCGGTGACGCCGTGCAGCAGTTCGGGCTCCATGGCCCGGATGCTAACCGGGACAGGAACGGTCGCAGTCACCACCAGGTCATACGCAGACGGTCGGAACCGCTCGATAACTGCTGACTTCTGTTCAGTCGTCCGACGGTGGGTGCCCCGGTGCCAACACTCGACGCGTGGTGACAATCGAGCGCGAGGGCGGCGACCGGACGATGGAGAACCAGGGGCGCGGGCCCGACCCACGCCCGGCAGACGGCGCGGACGCACCTCTGGACCCCCTGGAGAACCCGGTGCCGCGACCGCTGCCCTACGAAGGTGTCTGGCGGTTCACCGCACCGGCCGTCGACGCCTCCGTCCCGCAGGCCCGGCACGCCGTGCGGGACCTGCTGCACCGTCAGGGGGTGCCCGTCTCGGACGACCTGGTCCAGGGGCTGCTGCTGATCGTCTCCGAGCTGGTGACCAACGCCGTCAGGCACGCGGCGCTGCTGTCGCCGACGCTCGCGGTGGAGGTCGCCGTCGGGGCCGAGTGGGTGCGGGTGGCCGTGGAGGACAACCACCCCTACCGCCCGACCGCCCTGGAGGCCGACCACGGCCGGACCGGCGGCCGGGGACTGCTCCTGGTGCGGGAGATCGCCAGGGAGGCGGGCGGGGCGTGCGACGTCGAGCACACATCGGGCGGCGGCAAGGTGATCTGGGCGGCCGTGCCGCTCAAGTCCCCCCGGCCGTCCTGAGGGTCACCAGTCGGCCGACGGGCCCGTCAGCTCCCGTACGGCGGGACGGGCCGCGTCCAGCACGGTCATGAACCAGGAGGAGAACGTGTCCTTCGCGTGCCGCTCGGACAGCTCGGCGGGCGTCACGAAGGCCGTCTCGCCGACCTCCTCCGGGTCCGGCCGCAGCGGCGCCTGCACCATCCCGACGAACAGGTGGTTGTACTCCTGCTCGACCAGTCCCGACGCCGGGTCCGGGTGGTTGTAGCGGACCGTGCCCGCCTCCGCGAGCAGCGACGGGGACACCCCGAGCTCCTCGAAGGTGCGCCGGGCCGCCGCCGCGAACGGCGCCTCGCCCGGGTAGGGGTGACCGCAGCAGGTGTTGGACCAGACGCCGGGGGAGTGGTACTTGCCGAGCGCCCGCCGCTGGATGAGCAGCCGGCCCTGCTCGTCGAAGAGGAACACCGAGAAGGCGCGGTGCAGCTGCCCCGGCGGCTGGTGGGCGGTGAGCTTCTCCGCGGTGCCGATCGTCACGCCGTCCTCGTCGACCAGTTCCAGCAAAATCGCGTCCGCGGCGCCGTTCGGTGAACGGTCCGGCGCCGTGGCAGGTGTGATCGGCATACCCATCCTTCGCATCGGTCCTCGCGCCCCAGTCTGCCGTACTCGTCCGCCGCTCCCGGCACTTCCGGTGAACGCCGCGCACGGCACCGGGGCCCGGTGGGTGATCTTGCCCGAAGCCGGGTCCCGGGAACCGTACTGAACGAATGTGCGAATTCGGGGCGCCGCTCGGAACCGCTCAGTGGCAGAGCCGTGCCTCGTGCTCCGCGTGGCCGCTCGGCTCCAGCTGGAAGGTGCAGTGCTCCACGTCGAAGTGGTGGCCGAGGCAGCCCTGGAGCTCGTGGAGCATCTTCTCGTGGCCGATCGCGTTCAGCACCTCCGAGCGCACCACCACGTGCGCCGACAGCACCGGCAGCCCCGAGGTGATCGTCCACGCGTGCAGGTCGTGCACGTCCTGTACGCCGTCCAGGGCGACGATGTGCGCCCGCACCTCCGCCATGTCGACGTCCTTGGGCGCCGACTCCAGCAGCACGTCGAGCGTCTCGCGCAGCAGCTTCACCGTGCGCGGCACGATCATCAGGCCGATGACCAGCGAGGCGACCGGGTCGGCCGCCTGCCAGCCGGTGGTCAGGATGACCACCGCCGAGATCAGCACCGCGACCGAGCCCAGCGCGTCCGCCGCGACCTCCAGGAACGCCCCCCGCACGTTCAGGCTCTCCGCCTGGCCCCGCATCAGCAGCGTGAGCGAGACCAGGTTCGCCACCAGGCCCATCGCGCCGAACCAGATCATCAGCCCGCCCTCGGTGGCGGCCGGCGTGAAGAACCGCTGCACCGCCTCGTACAGGACGTACCCGCCCACCCCGAGCAGCAGCAGACAGTTGGCGAGCGCGGCCAGTATCTCGGCGCGGGCGTACCCGAAGGTGCGGTTGCCGGTCGCCGGCCGGTTGGCGAAGTGGATGGCGAGCAGGGCCATGCCGAGGCCCAGCGCGTCGGTCGCCATGTGCGCCGCGTCCGCGATCAGCGCGAGGGAGTCCGCGAGGACCCCGCCGACGATCTCGACCACCATCACGCCAAGCGTGATCGACAGCGCGACGCGCAGTCTGCCGCGGTAGGCCGCGGCGGCCGTACCGGTGGTCGGCGCGTGCGAGTGCGCATGGCCGTGGTCATGCCCAGCCCCCATGGCAGACACCCTCCTGTGGTCGTCCCGGATCACAGTGAACTACGGGTGGGGGGTATCCGGCAACGCGGCACTGAACACCGTTGTCATGTGCCCTGACCTGCGGAAACGAATCGCAGGTCAGGGCACCCTCAGTTGCCGGACCGCCAGCCCGCCCAGGCCGACTCGACCATCTCGCGCACCCCGCGCCGGGCCGTCCACCCCAACTCCCGCTCCGCCAGCGCCGCCGAGGCGACCGCGCGCGGCGCGTCCCCCGGGCGCCGCCCCTCGACGACCGCCGGGAGGGCGCCGCCGGCCACCTCGCCGATCAGCGTGACCAGTTCGCGCACCGAGACGCCCTCGCCCCGGCCGATGTTCACCGTCAGATCCCCCGCCGCGCCCGGCGCCGCGAGCCGCCGGGCCGCCGCCAGATGCGCCTCGGCCAGATCGGCGACGTGGATGTAGTCGCGGACACAGGTGCCGTCGGGGGTCGGGTAGTCGGCGCCGAAGATCCTCGGGGCCTCACCGCGGGACAGCCGGTCGAAGACCATGGGGACGACGTTGAAGACGCCCCGGTCGGCCAGTCCGGGCACCGCCGCCCCCGCCACGTTGAAGTAGCGCAGGCAGGCCGTCGCGATGCCGTGCGCCCGGCCCGCCGCCCGCACCAGCCACTCCCCGGCCAGCTTGGTCTCGCCGTACGGGTTCACCGGGGCGCACGGGGTGTCCTCGGTGATCAGGTCCACGTCCGGGGCGCCGTACACGGCCGCGGACGAGGAGAACACGAACCGGCCGATCCCGGCCCCGGCGACGGCCTCCAGCAGGGTGGCAAGGCCGCCCACGTTCTCCCGGTAGTAGAGCGTGGGATCCGTCACGGACCCGGCGACCTGCTTGTGCGCAGCCAGGTGGACGACACCCGTCACCGCGTGCTCGGCGAACACGCCCTCGAGCAGGGCGGAGTCCAGCGCGGAACCCTCGACGAGGGGCACGTGCGCGGGCAGCCTGGCCGGGATCCCGGCCGAGAGGTCGTCGAGGGCGACGACGCGTTCCCCGGCCCCGCTCATGGCGTGCGCCACATGGGCCCCTATGTATCCGGCACCGCCGGTGATCAGCCACGTCATGGCCGCCCACCCTATGCCGACCCGGCCCGGCACCCGGCGTCCGGCGGAGCCACGGTTTGTGGGGCGGGCCGCCGATCACCCATGATGATCTCGGCAGGACCGGTTCGAACGGAGCCGCCGAACCGCGTTGACCCCAGCTGAACGGCCGGTGAACTCGGGCCTCCCGGCATCGGATAGCCTCTGCCGAATGCCGCCCGCCCGGCCCCGACCGGCGCAGCCAAAGGGCGCCCCCATCGTGAACACGACCGGCGCGGACGCGTCGGCACCCAGGGAGTGAGTTCGGTTGTCGACCGCCATCCTCACCGGTCAGCCGGTACCCGGATCGTCGCTCGAGGGCGACCTGCGGTCCCTCGGCTTCGACGTCAGGACCGCCGCCGACGCCGCCGACGCCGGGCACCTCCTGGCCGCCGTACCGGCCGCGGAGCGGGTCGCCGTCGTCGACGCCCGCTTCGTCGGCCACCGGCACGCGCTGCGGCTCGGCCTCACCGACCCCCGCTTCCCGCTCGCCGCGGTCCCGGGCGCGGTCACCGCACAGCCCGCCGGACGCGCGGCCCTCACCCGCGCGCTGGCCCGGGAGGACTCCGCGGGCGGCGGCACCGCGCTCGCGGTGGACAGCGTCGCCGACCGCGTCGCCGAAGCCCTCGACGCCGACGAGGCGGGCCTCCACCGCCCCGAGTTGGGCAGCCTGGTCGCCGAGGTCCCCGCCGACCCCCAGGCCCGCAACGAGGCACGGCAGGCCGTCGCCGCCGTCGACGACGAGGCCGTACGCCTGAAGTCGGCCGTGAAGGCCCGCGACGGCTTCTTCACCACCTTCTGCGTCAGCCCCTACTCCCGCTACCTCGCCCGCTGGTGCGCCCGCCGCGGTCTCACCCCCAACCAGGTCACCACCGCCTCCCTGCTCACCGCGCTGATCGCGGCCGGCTGCGCGGCCACCGGCACCCGGGCCGGGTTCGTCGCGGCCGGCGTCCTGCTGATCGCGTCCTTCGTCCTGGACTGCACCGACGGCCAGCTCGCCCGCTACTCCCTGCAGTACTCCACGCTCGGCGCCTGGCTGGACGCCACCTTCGACCGGGCCAAGGAGTACGCCTACTACGCCGGCCTCGCCCTCGGAGCGGCCCGCGGCGGCGACGACGTATGGGCCCTCGCCCTGGGCGCGATGGTGCTCCAGACCTGCCGGCACGTCGTCGACTTCTCCTTCAACGAGGCCAACCACGACGCGACCGCCAACACCAGCCCCACCGCCGCGCTCTCCGACAAGCTGGACGGCGTCGGCTGGACGGTCTGGGTGCGGCGGATGATAGTGCTGCCCATCGGCGAACGATGGGCCATGATCGCCGTCCTGACGGCAGTCACGACGCCCCGCATCACCTTCTACGCGCTGCTGGTCGGCTGCGCCTTCGCGGCGACGTACACCACCGCCGGGCGCGTCCTGCGCTCGCTCACCCGCAAGGCCCGGCGCACCGACCGGGCCGCGCAGGCGCTCGCGGACCTCGCGGACACCGGACCGCTCGCCGGGGCGCTGGCCCGGGTCGTGAAGGGCAGGAGCCCCTACCTGGCGCCGCTCAGCGCCGCTCTGGGCGCCGCCGTGGTGGCCACCGGGGCCTGGGCCTGGGGGCCGAGTTGGTGGGTCGTCCTGATGGCCGGCGCCTACGTCCTGTTCTCCGCCGAAGCCGTCTCGCACCCCCTCAAGGGCGCCCTCGACTGGCTCGTCCCCCCGCTCTTCCGCGCCGGCGAGTACCTCACCGTGCTGATCCTCGCCGCGAAATCGGAGGTGAACGGGGCGCTTCCTGCGGCTTTCGGGCTGGTTGCCGCCGTCGCCTACCATCACTACGACACGGTGTACCGCATCCGTGGCAACGCGGGAGCGCCGCCGGTCTGGCTGGTGCGCTCCCTCGGGGGGCAGGAGGGGCGGACGCTGCTCGTCGCGGCGCTGGCCGCCCTGCTCACCGGCACGCAGTTCACGGTCGCGCTCACGGCCTCGGCCGTGGCCGTCGCCCTGGTGGTGCTCGTCGAGAGCATCCGCTTCTGGGTGTCCGCAGGGGCGCCCGCCGTTCACGATGAAGGAGAACCCGCATGATCGGCCTCGTGCTGGCGGCCGGCGCCGGCCGGCGTCTGCGCCCCTACACCGACAGCCTGCCGAAGGCGCTGGTGCCGGTGGGGCCGGCGGGCGCGGAGGACTCGATCACCGTGCTCGACCTGACCCTCGGCAACTTCGCCGAGATCGGGCTGACCGAGGTCGCGGTCATCGTCGGCTACCGCAAGGAGGCCGTGTACGCGCGCAAGGCGGCCCTGGAGGAGAAGTACGGCCTCAGGCTGACCCTCATCGACAACGACAAGGCCGAGGAGTGGAACAACGCCTACTCCCTGTGGTGCGGCCGTGACGCCCTCAAGGACGGCGTGATCCTCGCCAACGGCGACACCGTCCACCCCGTCTCCGTCGAGAGGACGCTGCTCGCCGCGCGCGACGAGTTCAAGCAGATCATCCTGGCGGTGGACACCGTGAAGTCCCTCGGCGACGAGGAGATGAAGGTCGTCGTGGACCCCGACATGGGCGTCCAGAGGATCACCAAGCTGATGGACCCGGCCGAGGCCACCGGCGAGTACATCGGGGTCACCCTGATCGAGGGCACGGCCGCCGAGGAACTGATCGAAGCGCTGAAGACCGTCTGGGAGAAGGACCCGCAGCAGTTCTACGAGCACGGCTACCAGGAGCTGATCAACGTCGGATTCACCATCGACGCAGCGCCGATCGGTGACGTCGCGTGGGTGGAGATCGACAACCACGACGACCTCGCCCGTGGACGGGAGATCGCGTGCCGGTACTGACCCGCCTCATCCCCTCGCCGCTCGTCGTGGACATCCGCCCCGGTGCCCTCGACGACCTCGCGTCCGTCCTCGCCGACGAGCGCATCTCGCACTCCGGCAAGCTGGCCGTCGCGGTCAGCGGGGGTTCCGGGGCCCGGCTGCGTGAGCGCATCGCCCCCTCGCTGCCCGGCGCCACCTGGTTCGAGGTGGACGGCGGCACCATCGACGACGCGGTCCGGCTGGCCACCGACATCAAGGCGGGCCGCTACGACGCGGTCGTGGGGCTCGGCGGCGGAAAGATCATCGACTGCGCCAAGTTCGCGGCGGCGCGCGTCGGGCTGCCGCTGGTGGCCGTCGCCACCAACCTCGCGCACGACGGCCTGTGTTCACCGGTCGCCACCCTCGACAACGACGCCGGCCGCGGTTCCTACGGTGTGCCGAACCCGATCGCGGTCGTCATCGACCTCAACGTGATCCGCGAGGCCCCCGTCCGTTTCGTGCGCTCGGGCATCGGCGACGTCGTCTCCAACATCTCCGCGGTCGCCGACTGGGAGCTCGCCCACCGCGTCAAGGGCGAGAAGGTCGACGGACTCGCCGCGGCGATGGCCCGGCAGGCCGGCGAGGCGGTGCTGCGGCACCCGGGCGGTGTCGGGGACGACGCCTTTCTCCAGGTCCTGGCCGAGGCACTCGTCCTCACCGGCATCGCCATGTCGGTGTCGGGCGACTCCCGCCCGTCCTCCGGCGCCTGCCACGAGATCAACCACGCGTTCGACCTGCTCTTCCCCAGGCGGGCCGCCGCCCACGGCGAGCAGTGCGGCCTCGGCGCCGCCTTCGCGATGTACCTGCGCGGCGCCCACGAGGAGTCGGCGTACATGACCGAGGTACTGCGCAGGCACGGACTGCCGGTGCTGCCGGAGGAGATCGGCTTCACGGCGGACGAGTTCGTCCGCGTCGTGGAGTTCGCCCCACAGACCCGGCCCGGCCGCTACACGATCCTCGAACACCTCGACCTCAAGACCGAACAGATCAAGGACATCTACTCCGACTATGTCAAGGCCATCGGTAGCTGAACTCCGTCCGGTCGTCCATCCCCCGGGGGTGAAGGACCGGCGCAGCGGTGAGCACTGGATGGGGCGCCTCTACATGCGCGAGGTGTCCCTGCGGGTCGACCGCTATCTGGTCAACACCCGGGTCACACCCAACCAGCTCACGTACCTGATGACCGTCTGCGGCGTCCTCGCGGCCCCGGCCCTGCTGGTGCCCGGGATACCGGGCGCCGTGCTCGGCGTGGTCTGCGTGCAGCTGTACCTGCTGCTGGACTGCGTCGACGGCGAGATAGCGCGCTGGAAGAAGCAGTACTCGCTCGGCGGGGTCTACCTCGACCGGGTGGGCGCCTATCTGACCGACGCCGCCGTGCTCGTCGGCTTCGGGCTGCGCGCCGCCGACCCGTGGGGCACCGGCCGGGTCGACTGGCTGTGGGCGTTCCTCGGCACGCTGGCCGCGCTCGGCGCGATCCTGATCAAGGCCGAGACCGACCTGGTGGGCGTCGCCCGGCACCAGGGCGGGCTGCCGCCGGTCAAGGAGACGGCCGCCGAGATGCGCTCCTCCGGCATGGCGCTGGCCCGCCGGGCCGCGTCGGCGCTGAAGTTCCACCGGCTGATCCTGGGCATCGAGGCGTCCCTGCTGATCCTGGTCCTCGCCGTTGTGGACCAGGCGCGCGGCGACCTCTTCTTCTCCCGGCTCGGCGTCGCCGTGCTGGCCGGCATCGCACTGCTGCAGACCCTGCTGCACCTGGTGTCCATCCTCGCGTCGAGCAGGCTGAAGTGAGCGCGCCGATGAAGGTCGGCGCGGTCGTCATCACCATGGGCAACCGCCCCGACGAACTCAGGGCCCTGATCGACTCGGTCGCCAAGCAGGACGGCGACCCGGTCCGGGTCGTCGTGGTCGGCAACGGCTCGCCCGTCCCCGACGTCCCCGACGGCGTCCGCACCGTCGAGCTGTCCGAGAACATCGGCATCCCGGGCGGGCGCAACGTGGGCATAGAGTCCTTCGGGCCCGGTGGCCGCGATGTCGACATACTGCTCTTCCTCGACGACGACGGCCTCCTCGCCCACCACGACACCGCCGAGCTCTGCCGCGAGGCCTTCGCGGCCGACCGGGACCTCGGCATCGTCAGCTTCCGCATCGCCGACCCGGACACCGGCGTCACCCAGCGCCGCCACGTCCCCCGGCTGCGCGCCGCCGACCCGATGCGCTCCTCCCGGGTCACCACCTTCCTCGGCGGCGCCAACGCCGTCCGTACGAAGGTCTTCGCGGAGGTCGGCGGACTGCCCGACGAGTTCTTCTACGCGCACGAGGAGACCGACCTGGCCTGGCGGGCCCTGGACGCCGGCTGGATGATCGACTACCGGTCCGACATGGTGCTGTACCACCCCACGACCGCCCCGTCCCGGCACGCGGTCTACCACCGGATGGTCGCGCGCAACCGCGTCTGGCTGGCCCGCCGCAACCTGCCCGCCGTGCTCGTCCCGGTCTATCTCGGCGTCTGGCTGCTGCTCACGCTGGCCCGCCGCCCCTCGAAGTCCGCGCTGCGGGCGTGGTTCGGCGGCTTCCGGGAAGGCTGGACCACACCGTGCGGTGAACGCCGGCCCATCAAGTGGCGTACCGTTTGGCGGCTGACCAGACTGGGCCGTCCCCCGGTCGTCTGACAAGCTCGTCCCGAGGGCTCCCGGGCCTGCCGCGAGCCCCCGGCTCATGCGCGGCCCCGTCCGGACCGCGCGTCCCGAAGACGAAAGTTTCCTGACCTGTGAGTGAGACAACGCATGACGGCGGAATCGCGGTGAGCGCGCTTCCGTCGCCCGACGAGGGCCTCACGGCCGCCCAGCTGGCCGCCAAGTACGGGCTGGCCGTGAGCGGTGCCCGGCCCCCGGTGCGGGAGTACGTCCGCCGGCTCTGGGGACGCCGCCACTTCATCATCGCGTTCTCCCGGGCGAAGCTGACCGCACAGTACAGCCAGGCCAAGCTCGGTCAGCTGTGGCAGGTGGCCACCCCGCTGCTGAACGCGTTCGTGTACTTCATGATCTTCGGCGTGCTCCTCGGCGCCGGCCGGGGGATGTCCAAGGACGTCTACATCCCCTTCCTGGTCACCGGTGTCTTCGTGTTCACCTTCACCCAGAGCTCGGTGATGAGCGGCGTCCGCGCGATCTCCGGCAACCTCGGCCTGGTACGCGCCCTGCACTTCCCGCGCGCCGCGCTGCCGATCTCCTTCGCGCTCCAGCAGCTCCAGCAACTGCTGTACTCGATGCTCGTGCTGTTCGTCGTGGTGATCGGCTTCGGCAGCTTCCCGGACGCCTCATGGGTGCTCATCGTCCCCGCGCTCGCCCTGCAGTTCTGCTTCAACACCGGTCTGGCGCTGGTCTTCGCGCGGGCCGGCGCGAAGACCCCGGACCTCGCGCAGCTGATGCCGTTCGTGATGCGGACATGGATGTACGCGTCCGGCGTGATGTTCTCCATCCCGGTCTTCCTCGCGGACAAGCCGCAGTGGGTGGCGAACATCCTGCAGTGGAACCCGGCCGCGATCTACATGGACCTGATGCGCTTCGCGCTCATCGAGGAGTACGCCGCCGAGAACCTCCCCGCCCATGTGTGGGCCGTCGCCGGCGGCTGGGCCCTGGTGCTCGCGGTCGGCGGCTTCCTGTACTTCTGGAAGGCGGAGGAGAGGTACGGCCGTGGCTGACGAGGTCGCACGGGAGCACATCCCCACCGTCATCGCCGACGAGGTGCACATCGTGTACCGCGTCCACGGCGCCAAGACCGGCCGGGGCAGCGCGACGGCCGCGCTCAGCCGGATCGTCCGGCGGGGCGGCGAGCGGGGCGTGCGCAAGGTGCACGCGGTGCGCGGGGTCTCCTTCGTCGCCTACCGGGGCGAGGCCATCGGGCTGATCGGCTCCAACGGCTCCGGCAAGTCCACCCTGCTGCGCGCCATCGCCGGTCTGCTGCCGCCGGAGGGCGGCAAGGTGTACACCGACGGCCAGCCCTCGCTGCTCGGCGTCAACGCGGCCCTCATGAACGACCTCACCGGCGAACGCAACGTCGTCCTCGGCGGCCTGGCCATGGGCATGTCCCGGGAGCAGATCAAGGAGCGCTACCAGGAGATCGTCGACTTCTCCGGCATCAACGAGAAGGGCGACTTCATCACCCTGCCGATGCGCACCTATTCCTCCGGCATGCAGGCGCGGCTGCGCTTCTCCATCGCCGCCGCGAAGGACCACGACGTCCTGATGATCGACGAGGCGCTGGCGACCGGCGACCGCAAGTTCCAGAAGCGCTCCGAGGACCGCATCCGGGAACTGCGCAAGCACGCCGGCACGGTGTTCCTGGTCAGTCACAGCAACAAGTCGATCCGCGACACCTGCGACCGCGTGCTGTGGCTGGAGCGCGGCGAACTCCGCCTGGACGGCCCGACCGAAGAGGTCCTCAAGGAGTACGAGAAGTTCACCGGGAAGTAGCCCGGAGTGCCCCGGGGCCCCGCCGGAAAGGTCCGGTGGGGCCCCGTCTGTGCAAAGGAAGCGTCAACTCCGGCTTTCCGTAGGAATCTTGACACCAATCGGTGTGTTGTTGTGATCTGCGGGACACCCCCGGGAACCTCGCTGCGTTGTACAACGTAAGCTGTACCGGGTCCCGAAACGCGTCAAGTGGGGCGATAACGCACGACACCCTCGGCCAGGGCTGCCGTGCAGACAGGTGGGCGGCGTGTCCGAAATAGTGTGTCTTGGGTCGGCGGTGTAGAACGGGAGATGTGACGGCAATGGCTACGGAAACTCCCCAGCTCAACGCAGCGTGCGCCGTCCCTGTCCCGGGCAGCCGGCGATGACGGCGCAGACCGGGGCGCGTACCGGCGACCCGGAGCGCGGCACCCTCGACAAGGCCGCGGGCGAGAACTTCCCCGTGGCGCCGTTCTTCCTGCCCAGGGCCTGGCGCGAGGACCTGATGGCCGTCTACGGCTTCGCCCGCCTCGTCGACGACATCGGCGACGGCGACCTCGCCCCTGGCGGTGCCGACGCGGCGCTGCTCGGCGTTTCGGCCACCGACGCCGAGGACCGCACACTCCTCCTGGACGCCCTCGAGGCCGACCTGCGCCGTGTTTTCGACAGCTTCGACGGCCGGCCGCGCCACCCCCTGATGCGCCGGCTCCAGTCGACCGTGCGCCGCCGCGACCTCACCCCCGAGCCCTTCCTCGGCCTGATCGCCGCCAACCGCCAGGACCAGCTCGTCGCGCGCTACGAGACCTACGACGATCTCCTCGCCTACTGCGAGCTGTCCGCCAACCCCGTCGGCCGGCTCGTCCTAGCCGTCACCGGCACCTCGACCCCCGAGCGGATCCGCCGCTCCGACGCCGTCTGCACCGCGCTGCAGATCGTCGAACACCTCCAGGACGTGGCCGAGGACCTCGGCCGCGACCGCATCTACCTGCCCGCCGCCGACATGAAGCGCTTCCACGTGCGGGAAGCGGATCTCGCCGCGAAATCCGCGGGCGCGTCGGTGCGCGCACTGGTCGCGTACGAAGCGCAACACGCCCGCGATCTGCTGAATGAAGGCGCCCCCCTGGTGGGTAGCGTCCACGGCAGGCTGAGGCTGCTGCTCGCGGGATTCGTGGCGGGGGGAAGGGCGGCGATCAGCGCGATCGCCGCCGCCGACTACGACGTACTTCCCGGCCCGCCCAAGCCCGGCAAGCTCCGGCTGCTGCGCGAGGTGGGCGTGACTCTGCGAGGAGAGGGGTGATCCGGACCGTGGAGTCGTCACCGAACGCGTCCGCGCCAGTACTCGCCGCCTACAGCTACTGCGAGACCGTCACCGGCCATCAGGCCCGTAACTTCGCGTACGGCATCAGGCTGCTGCCCACGCCCAAACGCCGCGCGATGTCCGCGCTGTACGCGTTCTCGCGCCGCGTCGACGACATCGGCGACGGCGCGCTGGCAAGCGACGTCAAGACCGCCCGGCTCGAGGAGACCCGCGCGCTGCTCACCCGGGTCCGCGAGGGCGAAATCGCCGAGGACGACACCGACCCCGTCGCGGTCGCCCTCGCCCACACGGCGCGGACCTTCCCGGTCCCGCTCGACGGCCTCGACGAACTCATCGACGGCGTGCTGAAGGACGTACGCGGCGAGACCTACGAGACCTGGGACGACCTGAAGGTGTACTGCCGCTGTGTGGCGGGCGCCATCGGGCGGCTCTCGCTCGGTGTGTTCGGTACGGAGTCCGGCGCGCGCGGCGTCGAGCGGGCGCCGGAGTACGCCGACACCCTGGGACTCGCGCTCCAGTTGACGAACATCCTCCGGGACGTCCGCGAGGACGCGGCGGGCGGGCGCACCTATCTGCCCGCCGACGACCTCGCCAAGTTCGGCTGCTCGGCCGGGTTCGACGGGCCGACGCCGCCGGAGGGCTCCGACTTCGCGGGCCTCGTGCACTTCGAAGTGCGCCGGGCCCGCACCCTGTTCGCCGAGGGCTACCGGCTGCTGCCCATGCTCGACCGGCGCAGCGGCGCCTGTGTCGCCGCCATGGCCGGCATCTACCGCCGCCTCCTCGACCGCATCGAGCGCGACCCGGAGGCCGTGCTGCGCGGCCGGGTCTCGCTGCCCGGCCGGGAGAAGGCCTACGTCGCCGTCCGCGGCCTGTCGGGACTGGACACCCGGCATGTGTCGCGGCTGACCGTCAGGAGGCACTCCTGATGGACGCCGTGGCCGCCCTGGCCGCCGGGGGTGCCTGGGTCGCCGGGGTCGCCGTGGGCGACAAACCGGCCCAAGGTGATGCCGTCGGAGAAAAGCGGCACGCAACCCTCCGCCACGGCGCGGCGTCCCTGACTGCGACAGCCCGCCGTGCAGAGTTCACCTACCACCGCGGGAGCGCAGGGGAGGGTGCACGATGAGCGACGGTCACCGGCTCGCGGACGGGCGGCACACCGTGGTCGTCGGCGGCGGGCTCGCCGGCGTGACCGCCGCGCTCGCGCTCGCCGACGCGGGCGTGCGCGTGACGTTGCTGGAGGGCCGGCCCCGGCTCGGCGGCCTGGCCTTCTCCTTCCGGCGCGGCGAACTGACCGTCGACAACGGCCAGCACGTGTACCTGCGTTGCTGCACCGCCTACCGCTGGTTCCTCGACCGCATCGAGGGCAGCGCGCTGGCACCGGTGCAGAAACGCCTCGACGTGCCCGTCGTCGACGTCGCGAGACCCGAGGGACGGCGGCTGGGCCGACTGCGGCGCGACGCGCTGCCGGTGCCCCTGCATCTGGGGCGCAGCCTCGCCACGTACCCGCACCTCTCCCTCGCCGAACGCGCCGGGGTGGGCCGGGCCGCGCTCGCGCTCAAAGGGCTCGACCTCGCCGATCCGGTCCTGGACGCAACCGACTTCGGCAGCTGGCTGACCGCGCACGGTCAGTCGGCACGCGCCGTCGAGGCCCTGTGGGACCTGGTCGGGGTGGCCACCCTCAACGCGGTCGCGGGCGACTCCTCGCTGGGGCTCGCCGCGATGGTGTTCAAGACCGGTCTGCTGTCCGACCCGGGCGCCGCCGACATCGGCTGGGCCCACGTACCCCTGGGTGAACTGCACGACCGGCTGGCCCGCAAGGCGCTCGACTCCGCGGGCGTGCGTACCGAGGTCCGTACACGCGTCACCTCCGTCTCCCTCAACGAGAACGGCAGCTGGGACGTATCGGTTCCCGGCGAGACGCTCACCGCCGACGCGGTCGTGCTCGCCGTACCGCAGCGCGAGACGTACGACCTGCTGCCGGACGGCGCGCTCGACGACCCCGGGCGGCTCCTGGAGATCGGCACCGCGCCCATCCTCAACGTCCATGTCGTCTACGACCGCAAGGTGCTGGACGCCCCCTTCCTCGCCGCGCTCGGCACGCCCGTGCAGTGGGTCTTCGACCGCACCCACGCCTCCGGGCTGCGCACCGGCCAGTACCTCGCGCTGTCCCAGTCGGCCGCCCAGGACGAGATCGACACCCCCGTCGCCGCACTGCGCGAGCGCTATCTCCCGGAGCTGGAGCGGCTGCTGCCGGCCACCCGTGGCGCCGCGGTGAGGGACTTCTTCGTGACCCGGGAGCGCACCGCGACCTTCGCTCCCGCCCCCGGTGTCGGGCGCCTGCGGCCCGGCGCCCGCACCAGAGCCCCCGGCCTGTACCTGGCCGGAGCGTGGACCGCCACAGGGTGGCCCGCGACCATGGAGAGTGCGGTCCGCAGCGGTGTGAGTGCGGCGGACGCCGCGCTGAGCACCCTGGGCCGGCCCCGACCCCACCACCTCTTCGCAGTCGAGGAGGCGGCCTGATGCTCGATCAGCACGGCTCGGCACACCCCCGCACCCCCTCCGGTACCGCAACAAGAGGAGAAACTGTGCCCACTGTGCCCCCGGCCCCCCAGGCCGCGCGGAGGACCGCGGTGGACGTGACCGCGCTCCTGGAGCGCGGCCGGACCCTGGCCACACCGGTGCTCCGGGCGGCGGTCGACCGTCTGGCGCCGCCCATGGACACGGTCGCCGCCTACCACTTCGGCTGGATCGACGCCCAGGGCAAGCCGACCGACGGCGACGGCGGCAAGGCCGTGCGCCCCGCCCTCGCCGTGCTCTCCGCCGAGGTCACCGGCGCCTCCCCGCAGGTCGGGGTGCCCGGCGCGGTCGCCGTCGAGCTGGTCCACAACTTCTCGCTCCTGCACGACGACCTGATGGACGGCGACGAACAGCGCCGGCACCGCGACACCGTCTGGAAGGTGCACGGCCCCGCCCAGGCCATCCTGGTCGGCGACGCCCTGTTCGCCCTCGCCAACGAGATCCTCCTCGAACTCGGCACCGCCGAGGCCGGCCGCGCCACCCGCCGGCTGACCACGGCCACCCGCGCCCTGATCGACGGCCAGGCCCAGGACATCTCCTACGAGCACCGCGACCGCGTCAGCGTCGAGGAGTGCCTGGAGATGGAGGGCAACAAGACGGGCGCCCTGCTGGCCTGCGCCAGCTCCATCGGCGCCGTGCTCGGCGGCGCGGACGAGCGCACCGCCGACACGCTGGAGAAGTACGGCTACCACCTCGGCCTGGCCTTCCAGGCCGTCGACGACCTCCTCGGCATCTGGGGGGACCCGGAGGCCACCGGCAAGCAGACCTGGAGCGACCTGCGCCAGCGCAAGAAGTCCCTGCCGGTGGTGGCCGCGCTCGCGGCGGGCGGCTCCGCCTCGGACCGGCTCGGCGAGATGCTCGCCGCCGACGCGAAGAGCAGCGATTTCGACACCTTCTCCGAGGAGGAGTTCGCGGCCCGCGCGGCCCTCATCGAGGAGGCCGGCGGCCGTGAGTGGACCGCCGAGGAGGCTCGCCGTCAGCACACCATCGCCATCGAAGCCCTGAACGCCGTCGACATGCCCGAGCGGGTCCGGGCCCGGTTCACGGCGCTCGCCGACTTCGTCGTCGTACGAAAGAGATGATCACTATCGGTCGAATAGTCCTCGCGTAGTCGCCGGCCGGTGCAGCGAGGCGAGTCACGCACCGGCCGACGGCGGACCCACAGCAGAGCACGACATGCACACTGCACGAAGGGGAAGCCATGACAGCGACGACCGACGGAAGCACCGGGGCTCTGCCGCCCCGCGCTGCCGCGGCCAGCGACACCGACATCACCATCCCCGTGGCGGCCGGGGTACAAGAAGCCGCCGTACGCGCGGTGCGGCGCGCCACCGACCATCTGCTCGCCCAGCAGGACGCCGAGGGCTGGTGGAAGGGCGACCTCGAGACGAACGTCACCATGGACGCCGAGGACCTGCTGCTCCGTCAGTTCCTGGGCATCCGCGACGAGGCCACCACCCAGGCCGCCGCCCGGTTCGTCCGGGGCGAGCAGCGCGACGACGGCACCTGGGCCACCTTCTACGGCGGCCCGTCCGACCTCTCCGCCACCGTCGAGGCGTACGTCGCCCTGCGGCTGGCCGGCGACGCCCCCGAAGCGCCCCACATGGCGAAGGCGTCCGCGTGGGTCCGCGACCGGGGCGGCGTCGCCGAGGCCCGGGTGTTCACCCGGATCTGGCTGGCCCTGTTCGGCTGGTGGAAGTGGGAGGACCTGCCCGAACTCCCGCCGGAGCTCCTGTACTTCCCGAAGTGGTTCCCGCTCAGCATCTACAACTTCGGCTGCTGGGCCCGGCAGACGATCGTCCCGCTCACCGTCGTCTCCGCCAAGCGCCCGGTGCGCCCGGCGCCCTTCCCGCTCGACGAACTCCACACCGACCCCGCGAACCCCAACCCGCCCAAGCCGCTTGCCCCGGTGAACAGTTGGGACGGGCTCTTCCAGCGCCTCGACAAGGTGGTCCGCGGCTACCGCAGTGTCGCGGTGCGCCGGCTGCGCGGGTCGGCCCTGAACTCCGCCGCCCGCTGGATCATCGAGCGGCAGGAGAACGACGGCGCCTGGGGAGGCATCCAGCCCCCGGCGGTCTACTCCGTGATCGCCCTGCACCTGCTCGGCTACGACCTCGAACACCCCGTGATGCGGGCGGGCCTGGAGTCGCTGGACCGCTACGCCGTGTGGCGCGAGGACGGCGCCCGGATGATCGAGGCCTGCCAGTCGCCGGTGTGGGACACCTGCCTGGCGACCATCGCGCTCGCCGACGCAGGGCTTCCGGCCGACCATCCGCAACTGGTCAAGGCCGCCGACTGGATGCTCGGCGAACAGGTCGTACGGCCCGGCGACTGGTCCGTACGGCGGCCCCAACTGCCGCCGGGCGGCTGGTCGTTCGAGTTCCACAACGACAACTACCCCGATATCGACGACACCGCCGAGGTGGTCCTCGCGCTGCGCCGGGTCGCGCACCCCGACCCGCAGCGGATGGAGAAGGCCATCGCGCGCGGTGTGCGCTGGAACCTCGGGATGCAGTCGCGCAACGGCGCCTGGGGCGCGTTCGACGTCGACAACACCAGCAAGTTCCCCAACCGGATGCCGTTCTGCGACTTCGGGGAGGTCATCGACCCGCCGTCGGCGGACGTCACCGCGCATGTCGTCGAGATGCTCGCCGTCGAGGGACTGTCCCACGATCCGCGCACCCGGCGCGGCATCGGGTGGCTGCTCGCCGAACAGGAGCCGGACGGCTCGTGGTTCGGCCGCTGGGGCGTCAACTACGTCTACGGCACCGGCTCGGTGGTGCCCGCGCTGACCGCCGCCGGACTGCCCGTGCAGCACCCGGCGATCCGTCGCGCGGCCGCCTGGCTGGAGCGGGCCCAGAACGACGACGGCGGCTGGGGCGAGGACCTGCGCTCCTACCAGGACCCCGCCCGGTGGAGCGCCCGCGGCGCCTCCACCGCCTCCCAGACCGCCTGGGCGCTGATGGCGCTGCTCGCGGCGGGGGAGCGGGACTCCAAGGCCGTCGAGCGGGGCGTCGCCTGGCTCGCCGAGACCCAGCGGGAGGACGGCTCCTGGGACGAGCCCTACTTCACCGGCACCGGCTTCCCCTGGGACTTCTCCATCAACTACCACCTCTACCGCCAGGTCTTCCCACTGACCGCGCTCGGCCGCTACGTCCACGGGGAGCCGTTCAGCAAGAAGTCCGGCCCCACGGCTTCCGAGGCCAAGGGGGGCTGATGAGTACGCAGCCCGTTCCGGCACCGCTGCTGATCGCCTGCGCGCTCGGCATCGAGCACCTCGCCCTGCGCATGGGCGACCGCAGCGGGGCCGCCGGGCCTGTGACCGTCCTGCGCACGGGCATGGGGCCGAAGGCGGCCGAGCGCTCCGTCACCCGGGTTCTCGCCGACCCGGTGCTGAGCGGCGCGGCCGTCCTGGCCACCGGCTTCTGCGCGGGACTCGCACCGGGAATGCACCCCGGCGACCTGGTCGTCGCCGAGGAGACCCGTGATCCACGCGGCCGGGTGCCCTGCGTCGGCACCGAGCTGCTCGTCAAGGAACTCGTGCGCACACTGCCCGGGCGCACCGTCCACACCGGGCCCCTCACCGGCTCCGACCACGTCGTCCGTGGACACGAGCGGGCCGATCTGCTCGCCACCGGCGCCATCGCGGTCGACATGGAGTCGGCGGCCACCCTCCTGAGCGCCGTACGCGCGGACGACCGTCCGGTTGCGGCCGTACGGGTGGTCGTGGACGCTCCTGAACATGAACTCGTCCGGATCGGCACGGTGCGCGGTGGAATATCAGCTTTCCGCGTTCTTCGTTCCGTTCTGCCTGCTTTTTTCGAATGGCACCGTAATGTGCTGCTCCCCCGGAGGTGAGCCGAATGGCCATGCCGTTGCGCCAGTCCATCAAGGTCGCTACCTACCTCGCCGAACAGAAGCTCCGCAAGCGGGACAAGTTCCCCCTGATCGTGGAGCTGGAACCGCTCTTCGCCTGCAACCTCAAGTGCGAGGGCTGCGGCAAGATCCAGCACCCGGCGGGCGTGCTCAAGCAGCGCATGCCGGTCGCCCAGGCGGTGGGCGCGGTGCTGGAGTCCGGCGCGCCGATGGTGTCCATCGCGGGCGGCGAGCCCCTGATGCACCCTCAGATCGACGAGATCGTCCGGCAGTTGGTCGCGAAGAGGAAGTACGTCTTCCTCTGCACCAACGCCATGCTGCTGCGCAAGAAGATGGACAAGTTCAAGCCGTCCCCCTACTTCGCGTTCGCCGTGCACATCGACGGGCTGCGCGAGCGGCACGACGAGTCGGTGGCCAAGGAGGGCGTGTTCGACGAGGCCGTCGCGGCCATCAAGGAGGCCAAGCGGCGCGGCTTCCGGGTCACCACCAACTCGACCTTCTTCAACACCGACACCCCGCAGACCATCATCGAGGTGCTCAACTTCCTCAACGACGACCTGCACGTCGACGAGATGATGATCTCGCCCGCCTACGCCTACGAGAAGGCACCCGACCAGGAGCACTTCCTGGGCGTGGAACAGACCCGCGAGCTGTTCAAGAAGGCGTTCTCGGGCGGCAACCGCAAGAAGTGGCGGCTCAACCACTCCCCGCTCTTCCTGGACTTCCTGGAGGGCAAGGTCGACTTCCCGTGCACCGCGTGGGCGATCCCGAACTACTCGCTCTTCGGCTGGCAGCGCCCCTGCTACCTGATGAGCGACGGGTATGTCCCGACGTACCGCGAGCTGATCGAGGACACCGACTGGGACAAGTACGGCCGCGGCAAGGACCCGCGCTGCGCCAACTGCATGGCGCACTGCGGTTACGAGCCCACCGCCGTCCTCGCCACCATGGGCTCGCTGAAGGAGTCGCTGCGCGCCATGCGCGAGACGGTCTCCGGGAACCGGGAGTGAGCACATGACCGCCGTCTCCCTCGGCGTCCCCGAGATGCCGGTCCGGCCGATCGCCGAGCGGCGGGTGTCGCGGCAGATCCAGGTCGGGCCGGTGGCGGTCGGGGGCGGGGCCCCGGTGTCGGTGCAGTCGATGACGACGACCCGTACGTCCGACATCGGCGCCACCCTCCAGCAGATCGCCGAACTCACCGCGTCCGGCTGCCAGATCGTCCGCGTCGCCTGCCCCACGCAGGACGACGCGGACGCGCTGGCGACCATCGCCCGCAAGTCGCAGATCCCGGTGATCGCGGACATCCACTTCCAGCCGAAGTACGTGTTCGCGGCGATCGAGGCGGGCTGCGCCGCCGTCCGCGTCAATCCCGGCAACATCAAGCAGTTCGACGACAAGGTGAAGGAGATCGCGCGCGCCGCGAAGGGCCACGGCACGCCGATCCGGATCGGGGTCAACGCCGGTTCCCTGGACCGCCGTCTGCTCCAGAAGTACGGCAAGGCCACCCCGGAGGCGCTCGTGGAGAGCGCCCTGTGGGAGGCGTCCCTCTTCGAGGAGCACGACTTCCGTGACATCAAGATCTCCGTCAAGCACAACGACCCCGTGGTGATGGTCGAGGCCTACCGGCAGCTGGCCGCCCAGTGCGACTACCCGCTGCACCTGGGCGTGACGGAGGCCGGCCCGGCGTTCCAGGGCACGATCAAGTCGGCGGTGGCCTTCGGCGCGCTGCTCTCGCGTGGCATCGGCGACACGATCCGCGTCTCGCTGAGCGCGCCCCCGGCGGAGGAAGTCAAGGTCGGCATCCAGATCCTGGAGTCGTTGAACCTCCGGCAGCGGCGCCTGGAGATCGTCTCCTGTCCGTCGTGCGGGCGCGCCCAGGTCGACGTCTACAAGCTGGCCGACGAGGTCACGGCCGGCCTGGAGGGCATGGAGGTCCCGTTGCGGGTCGCCGTCATGGGGTGCGTGGTGAACGGCCCCGGCGAGGCGCGGGAGGCGGACCTGGGGGTCGCCTCCGGCAACGGCAAGGGACAGATCTTCGTCAAGGGCGAGGTCATCAAGACCGTCCCCGAGTCGAAGATCGTGGAGACCCTCATCGAGGAGGCGATGAAGATCGCCGAACAGATGGAGCAGGACGGCGTCGCGGCGGGGGAGCCGGCCGTCACCGTGAGTTGAACAGCACGGACCGAAGGGGGCCCGAGCGTGACGATCCTGGAGAACATCCGGCAACCACGCGACCTGAAGGCGCTGTCCGAGCCGGAACTAGGTCAACTGTCCGAAGAGATCAGGGAGTTCCTGGTGCACGCGGTCGCCAGGACCGGCGGGCACCTCGGGCCCAACCTGGGGGTGGTGGAACTGACCGTCGCGCTGCACCGCGTCTTCGAGTCACCGGTGGACCGCATCCTGTGGGACACCGGCCACCAGAGCTATGTGCACAAGCTGTTGACGGGCCGTCAGGACTTCTCGAAGCTGCGCGGCAAGGGCGGTCTGTCCGGCTACCCCTCGCGTGAGGAGTCCGAGCACGACGTCATCGAGAACAGCCACGCCTCCACCGCCCTCGGCTGGGCCGACGGGCTCGCCAAGGCCCGCCAGGTGCAGGGCGAGAAGGGGCATGTGGTCGCGGTCATCGGGGACGGCGCGCTCACCGGCGGGATGGCCTGGGAGGCGCTGAACAACATCGCCGCCGCCAAGAACCGGCCGCTGATCATCGTCGTCAACGACAACGAGCGCTCGTACGCGCCCACCATCGGGGGGCTCGCCAACCATCTGGCGACCCTGCGCACCACCGACAGCTACGAGAGGGTGCTGGCCTGGGGGAAGGACGTACTGCTGCGGACCCCGGTGGTCGGGCCCACGGTGTACGAGTCGCTGCACGGCGCGAAGAAGGGCTTCAAGGACGCCTTCGCCCCGCAGGGCATGTTCGAGGACCTCGGGCTGAAGTACGTCGGGCCGATCGACGGACACGACCTGAAGGCCGTCGAGTCCGCGCTGCGGCGCGCCAAACGGTTCCACGGGCCCGTGCTGGTGCACTGCCTGACAGAGAAGGGGCGCGGCTACGAGCCCGCCATCGCCCACGAGGAGGACCACTTCCACACCGTCGGCGTGATGGACCCGCTGACCTGCGCGCCGCTCACACCGTCCAACGGGCCTTCGTGGACGTCGGTGTTCGGGGACGAGATCGTGCGGATCGGCGAGGAGCGCGACGACGTCGTGGCGATCACGGCGGCCATGCTGCACCCGGTGGGGCTCGGGAAGTTCGCCGAGCGCTTCCCGGACCGGGTGTGGGACGTCGGCATCGCCGAGCAGCACGCGGCCGTCAGCGCGGCCGGCCTCGCGACCGGCGGTCTCCATCCCGTCGTCGCCGTCTACGCCACCTTCCTCAACCGCGCCTTCGACCAGCTGCTGATGGACGTGGCACTGCACCGGTGCGGGGTGACGTTCGTGCTGGACCGGGCCGGCGTCACCGGCGTGGACGGCGCCTCGCACAACGGCATGTGGGACATGTCCGTGCTCCAGGTCGTGCCCGGGCTCAGGATCGCCGCCCCGCGCGACGCGGACCAGCTGCGCGCCCAGCTGAGGGAGGCCGTCGCGGTGGACGACGCGCCGACCCTCGTCCGCTTCCCGAAGGAGTCGGTCGGACCGGAGATCCCGGCGGTCGACAAGGTCGGCGGCATGGACGTGCTGCACCGGGCGGAAGGGGCGGAGGTACTCCTGGTGGCCGTCGGGGTGATGGCGCCGGTGTGCCTCCAGGCCGCCGAGCTGCTGGCGGCGCGCGGCATCAACTGCACGGTCGTGGACCCCCGTTGGGTGAAGCCCGTCGACCCCGCGCTGCCCGCCCTCGCCGCCGCGCACCGGCTGGTGGCCGTCGTTGAGGACAACAGCCGTGCCGCGGGCGTCGGTTCGGCGGTCGCACTCGCGTTGGGCGATGCCGAAGTCGACGTGCCCGTACGGCGGTTCGGCATCCCGGAGCAGTTCCTCGCGCACGCCAAACGCGGCGAGGTGCTCGCCGACATCGGCCTCACGCCGGTCGAGGTCGCCGGACGGATCGGCGCGAGCCTGGCCGTCAAGGACGTCGACGGCTCTGTGGCCGACGGCCCCGCGGTCAACGGCTCTGCGGTCAACGGCTCTGTGGTCGACGGTTCTGTGAAGGAGAAACACGCATGACCAAGGAGTTCGACCTCGCGGCGCTGCTGGCCGAACGCGGAGCCGAGCGCTACGAGCTGCACGCCAAGTACCTCAACCACCAGCTCCCGCGCATGCTGCACACCATCGGCTTCGACAAGGTCTACGAGCGGGCCGAGGGCGCCCACTTCTGGGACGCCGACGGCAACGACTACCTGGACATGCTCGCCGGGTTCGGGGTGATGGGCCTGGGCCGCCACCACCCCGTCGTCCGCAAGGCGCTGCACGACGTCCTCGACGCCTCCCTCGCCGACCTCACCCGCTTCGACTGCCAGCCGCTGCCCGGGCTGCTGGCCGAACGCCTGCTCGCCCACAGCCCGCACCTGGACCGGGTGTTCTTCGGCAACAGCGGCACCGAGGCCGTCGAGACCGCCCTGAAGTTCGCCCGCCGGGCCACCGGAAAGCCGCGGATCCTCTACTGCGACCACGCCTTCCACGGTCTCACCACCGGCTCGCTCTCCGTCAACGGCGAGGACGGCTTCCGCGACGGCTTCGCCCCGCTGCTGCCCGACACGGCCGTACCGCTCGGCGATCTCGACGCGCTGGCCAAGGAGCTGAAGCGGGGCGACGTGGCCGCCCTGATCGTCGAGCCGATCCAGGGCAAGGGCGTGCACGAGGCCCCGCCCGGCTATCTGCGCGCCGCGCAGGAACTGCTGCACCGGCACAAGGCGCTGCTCATCGCCGACGAGGTGCAGACCGGGCTCGGCCGGACCGGCGACTTCTACGCCTACCAGCACGAGGACGGCGTCGAGCCGGACCTGGTGTGTGTGGCCAAGGCGCTCTCCGGCGGCTACGTGCCGGTCGGCGCGACGCTCGGCAAGGACTGGATCTTCAAGAAGGTCTTCTCGTCCATCGACCGGGTACTGGTCCACTCGGCGAGCTTCGGCTCCAACGCCCAGGCGATGGCGGCGGGGCTCGCGGTCCTGTCGGTGATGGAGAACGAGCAGATCGTGGCCAACGCGCGCGTGACGGGCGACCGGCTGAGGTCCCGGCTGGCCGCGCTCACCGACACCTACGAGCTGCTCGCCGACGTCCGCGGCCGGGGCCTGATGATCGGCGTCGAGTTCGGGAAGCCGAAGTCGCTGAAGCTGCGCAGCCGGTGGGCCATGCTCCAGACCGCGCGCAAGGGACTCTTCGCCCAGATGGTGGTCGTCCCGCTGCTCCAGCGGCACCGCATCCTCACCCAGGTCTCCGGCGACCACCTGGAGGTGATCAAGCTGATCCCGCCGCTGGTCGTGGACGAGGCGGACGTGGACCGGTTCGTCGACGCGTTCACCGACGTGATGGACGACGCGCACAGCGGGGGCGGGCTGATGTGGGACTTCGGGCGGACGCTGATCAAGCAGGCGGTGGCCAACCGGTAGGCGCTCCGCGAGGGCTCCTTGGGGTTTTGCCTCTGAGGCAAGGAATTTGCCGCAGAGGCAAAGGTCCGGCTGAATGGACGTATGAGTCCGCTCGAGCCAGATCCAGAGCCGGGGCCGGAGCAGGGGCCCGATGCCCTTCCCGCCGTGGCACCGCAGTTGCGGTCGCTGCGCCGACGGGCCGCGCTCACCCTGGAGGCCGCCTCCCGCGCCGCCGGGCTGTCGCCCGCCCACCTCTCCCGGCTGGAGACCGGGCAGCGCCAGCCCTCGCTGCCGATGCTGCTCGCACTCGCCAGGGTCTACGGTACGACGGTTTCGGAACTGCTCGGCGAGACGGTCGCCGAACGGGACGCCGTGGTGCGCGCCGCCGACATGGAGCCCACCCGCGCGGGGGGCTGGACGTACTGGCAGGCCGGCGCGTCCGGACGCGGGATGCAGGCCCTGCGCGTGCACGTTCCGTACGGCTCCCAGGGCGACATCGTGCGGGTGCACCCCGGCGAGGAGTGGCTGCACGTCCTCAGGGGACGGCTGCGGCTGCGGCTGGGGGACACCGCGCATCTGCTCGGGCCGGGCGACAGCGCGCACTTCGACTCGCTGACCCCGCACCGGCTCGCCGCACAAGACCCCGACGGGGTTGAACTGCTCTTCGTCCACACCCTGCTGCAGAGCCCCACGGCTGCCTTGTGCCTGGGCCCGACCCCTGGAGAGATGCCATGAGCGACATGGAGGAACGGTTCCCGCGCAGTCTCTGGATCCGGCTGATCATCTACATCGCCGTCGGGCACGTGTTCGCGGCGTTCCTGTGGCTGCTGTTCGAGGTGGGGGCCAACAAATAGAGGCACCGGTCGCGTCAGTCGAGGAGCCGCTCGCGCAGCCGCTGCCGGGTCTCGGGGGCGAGTCCGAGTCCCTCCGCGAGATACGCGTCGACCCCGCCCCAGGTCTCCTCGATGGTCTCGAACGCCGCCGTCAGGTACTCCGCGCGGGCGTCGAAGAGCGGGCTGAGCAGCTCCATCACCTCGGGCGTGTACGCGCTGGCGGCCGAGCCGCTGCGCCGCACCCGGTAGCGGCGGTGCTTGGCGTTGGACTCCAGGTAGTCGGCGACGATCGCCTCGCGCTCCACGCCCAGCGCCAGCAGCGTCACCGCGATGGACAGGCCCGCGCGGTCCTTGCCGGCCGCGCAGTGCATCAGGGCCGGGACGCTGTCCTCGGCGAGCGAGTGCAGCACCCGGGTGTGCTCCGCCGTGCGCTCGGTGACGATCGAGCGGTAGGAGGCGATCATCCGGTTCGCGCCCCTGCCGTCGCCGAGTATCCCGCGCAACTGGTCGAGGTCGCCGTCGCGGACCATCTTCCAGAACTCCGAGCCGTCCGCCGGGTCCGACAGCGGCAGGTTCACATTGCGCACGCCCGGCAGCTCGACGTCCGGGCCCTCCAGCTTCTGGTCCGCCGCGTTGCGGAAGTCGAAGATCGTGTGCAGGCCCAGGGAAGCCAGGAACGCGGCGTCCTCGTCGGTCGCGTGGGCGAGATGGCCACTGCGGAACAGCACGCCCTGCCGCACCCGCCGGCCGTCCACGGTCGGCAGACCTCCGACATCACGGAAGTTGCGTACACCGGTCAGTTCGGGCTCGGTCGACGGGATCTGCTGCGTCACGGGGGCTCCCTCCCGGTCGGGGCCGCGTCGGCACGGCTCGTGGTGGCCGACGGACCTACCCGACCATACGACATGGATTCCCCGGGCAACGAGTTGTCCACAGGCGGACGAATCCCTCCGTCTCCCCAGGTGAACGGTTTGTCCACAGCCGTTGCAGGGCAGGGCGTCCGCGCCTGATGATGTTGGGGCTTGGTTGCACCTGTTCGATTCAGTGGGGGTTTGATGCCCGAGACCGTGAAGCCCGAGATCGTCGCGGGCGACCGCACCTGGGTCCTTTCGGGGCCCACGAGCAGCTACGCCCTCCATCTCACCGAGGCCGACGAACTGCTCCACCTGCACTGGGGCCCGCGCATCGCGCTCGCCGACGCCGTGGCCCTGGCCGCCCGTCCGCCGTCGGCCCGCGGCGCCTCGTTCGAGTCCCCCCTCGACGGCCGCGAGGAGTACCCGGCCGAGGGCGGCCCCCGGTTCGTACGGCCCGCCCTGTCCGTGCGCACCGCCGAGCGCCGCGGCACCGAATGGACGTACGAGTCGTACGACGCAGAAGGGGCCGAGCTGCGGCTGCGCTTCCGGGACGCCGGTCTCGGCATCACCCTGCACTACCGGCTGCGCGGCGACGTCGTCGAGCGCTGGACGACCCTCGTCAACGAGGGCGAGGAGCCGGTGGAGCTGCTGCGCGCCGACTCCGCGACCTGGACCCTGCCCGAGCGCGACGACTGGCGGCTGTCCCAGCTGCACGGCCGCTGGGCCGCCGAGTCCCGGCTGACGCGCGCCCCGCTCACCTACGGCGAGAAGGTCATCGGCAGCCGCCGCGGCCACACCGGTCACCAGCACCTGCCCTGGGTCGCCCTGGACACCGACGCGACCGAGGAGCGCGGCGAGGTCTACGGCTGCGCCCTCGGCTGGTCCGGCTCCTGGCGGATCGCCGTCGCCCAGCTGCCGGACGCGCGCGTGCAGATCACCGGCGGTGCCGGCTACGACGACTCGGGCCTGCTGCGCCTCGCGACGGGGGAGTCCTTCACCACGCCCGTCTTCGCCGGTCTGTGGAGCGACGGCGGCTTCGGCGGCGCCAGCCGCACCTGGCACGCCTATCAGCGCGAGCACATCGTCCCGGACGCCGAGCGGGACCGGCCGGTGCTGTTCAACTCCTGGGAGGCCACCTTCTTCGACATCTCGGAGGAGCAGCAGACCACCCTGGCCCGGCGCGCCGCGGAGATCGGCGTGGAGCTGTTCGTCGTGGACGACGGCTGGTTCGGGGCCCGCACCAGCGACCGTGCCGGCCTCGGCGACTGGTGGCCCAACCCCGACCGCTTCCCGCACGGTCTGAAGCCCCTCGCCGACCGGGTCCACGCCCTCGGCATGCAGTTCGGCATCTGGGTCGAGCCCGAGATGGTCAACCCGGACAGCGACCTCTACCGGGCACACCCCGACTGGGTGCAGTTCCAACCGGGACGAAAGCGGACGGAGTTCCGCAACCAGCTCATGCTGAACCTCGCACGCGAGGACGTTCAGGAGTACCTCTGGGAGCGGCTCGACGGCCTCCTCTCCAGCGCGCCCGTCGACTACGTGAAGTGGGACTTCAACCGCTGCTTCACCGACGCCGGCTGGCCGGACGACGCCTACCCGCAGCGCCTCTGGGTCGACCATGTGCGGGCCCTGTACGGCCTGCTCGACCGGCTGCGGGCGGCCCACCCGGGTGTCGCCTTCGAGTCCTGCTCGGGCGGCGGCGGGCGCATCGACCTCGGCATCCTCGGCCGCACCGACCAGGTGTGGACCTCCGACAACACCGACCCGCTGGACCGGCTCGACATCCAGCACGGCTTCAGCCAGATCCACCCGGCCCGGGTCATGGCCGCCTGGGTCACCGACAGCCCCAACGTCCAGCTCAACGGCCGGGCCAGCTCGCTGCGGTTCCGTTTCGTCAGCGCCATGGCAGGGGTGCTCGGGGTCGGCGGCGACCTCACCGAGTGGAGCGAGGAGGAACTCGCCGAGGCCCGGCGGTGGGTGGAGCTCTACAAGGAGATCCGTCCGCTCGTGCAGCACGGCGACCTCCACCGGCTGCGGCCCCCGGCCGGCGGGCTGAGCGCCGTCCAGTACGTGCGCGGCGACGAGAGCGTCGTCCTCGCCTGGCTCCAGGCGCAGCGGTTCGGCGAGCCCGTCCCCGCGCTGCGACTGCGCGGACTCGACCCGACAGCGTCGTACGAATGCCGCGAAACGGGCGAAGTTCACCGAGGTGCGGTGCTGCTCCATCATGGTCTGCCGACCGGGCTGCGCGGTGACCTCGATGCGACGGTTATCCGGCTGCGCCGCATCTGAGGTTTCTGTCCGGAATGGATCCTTCGTTCCAACTCGCTCTGGAATAGGGGATCCTGGGGTATACCACGTGAGCAGCGTCATATTCGTGACCGTGCGCTGTCCGTCATGTTCACGTAATGCGGGTGCTTTCCAAGGGTGTTAGGCGGAAAACGCGCTCCTGATTAACGGAGCGTCACTGGGAATTCTCACAGCGGATCAAGAGAAAGGCCTCAACAGGGCAACCTCTGCTTGTTCCTGTGCGTCTTGGTCGCTTACGTTCCACATCAATCCGGACGGACGCCTAATCCTGCCGCCGTCCGGAATCCGCACACTCACCCGTACCCGGCAGGAGCGGGGGACCCACAGGTAGAACCGCCTGTTCCGGTCTCCGGAACAGGCTTGGGGTAAAGCCGCGCCTTGCCGCGGCCGGACATCTCCAGTCCGCACCCGACAGCTCACCTCGCAGGCGCCGGAGAGGAATTCGTCATGCCCGCGAAGGGTAAGCACCGCCGTCCGAAGAGCCAGCGTTTCACCCGCTCCATAGCCGTCGCCGGAACGGGTGGCGCCGCCCTGGCACTCCCGTTGATGGGGGCCACCGGCGCCCATGCGGCGACCACGGAATCCGTTTCGGCGTCCGTTTCCGCCGCTGTTTCCGCCTCCGTTCCGCAAAAGGCCGTGCAGTCCGTGCCGGTCGCGCGGAAGACGGCGACCGCCAGAACCTACACCGTGCGGGCGGGCGACTACCTCGCCAAGATCGCCGACCAGCAGCACGTCAGCGGTGGCTGGCAGAAGCTGTACGCGGACAACCGTGAGGCAGTCGGCGACAATCCCTCGCTGATCCACCCCGGCCTCAAGCTGTCGATCGGCGCGAAGGCCGCCGCGACCGACACGTCGTCGTCCTCCGGTTCGTCGTCCTCCGGTTCGTCTTCGTCCGGTTCGTCTTCGTCCGGTTCCGCGACGTCGAAGTCGTCCTCCTCCGAGGCCTCGAAGTCTTCCGAGGCCTCCGACTCGCAGGCGTCGTCGTCCTCCGGGGCGTCCACCCAGGAAGTTGCGAGTGGCACCGGCAGCTCCAGCGGCTACACGCTCCCCGTCGCCGGCGCCACCATCGGCACCGGGTACCGCGTGGCCGGCAGCATGTGGTCCAGCGGCTACCACACCGGCGTCGACTTCGTCGTCCCGACGGGCACCTCCCTCAAGGCGGTCGCCGCGGGCACGGTCGTCTCCGCGGGCTGGGGCGGCGCGTACGGCAACCAGGTCGTCATCAAGCTCGCCGACGGCTACTACGCCCAGTACGCCCACCTGTCCCAGCTCTCCGTCTCGGCCGGGCAGGCCGTGACCGAGGGCCAGCAGGTCGGGCTCTCCGGCGCGACCGGCAACGTGACCGGCCCGCACCTGCACTTCGAGATCCGCACCACGCCGGACTACGGCTCCGACGTGGACCCGGTCGCCTACCTCCGCTCCCACGGCGTCACCGTCGGCTGACCCCGCCGACCACCACCTGCCTGACACGCTGCCGAAGGCCGGACCCCGATCCCCGGGTCCGGCCTTCGGTGTGCCGTCTGCGTGGCACGGTGGCCCGGCGGGTAGGGGGTAAGCGCTTTCTGTCATGTGCATCCCGTGCTGCCAAGTGAAGGAGTCGCTCGCATGACCACCACCCGTCGGGCCTTCGGAGCCCTTTCCGCAGGTGCCGCCCTGGCCGCCCTCGCTCCCGCCGGGCCCGTGAGCGCCGCGCCCCGCCGCGGTCGGCTGATCGCCCGCGACGACTTCCGCCACGGGCTCGGACGGTGGGCCGTGGAGCTGGAGCAGGGCGGCACCGTCACGGCCTCGCACGGGGTCCTGGAGGTCGACGTGCCCGCCGGGGCGACGATCTGGTTCCGACGGCCGCTCGAAGGGCCGTACGTCCTCGAATACGTCGCCACGCCCGTGGCCGAGGGCGGTGCCAACGACCGGGTCTCCGACCTCAACAACTTCTGGAACGCCGTCGACGTCCGCTCCCCGGACGACCTCTTCGCCACCCCGCGCGGCGGCGCGCTCGCCGAGTACGACTACCTCACGACGTACTACGTCGGCTACGGCGCCAACAGCAACACCACGACCCGGCTGCGCCGTTACGTCGGGCAGGCGGGGGTACGGCCGCTCATCCACGACTACACCGAGCCGCTGCTCGTCGCGGGCGAGCCGAACCGGGTGCGGAT
This sequence comes from Streptomyces vulcanius, assembly GCF_042653945.1. NCBI lineage: Bacteria > Bacillati > Actinomycetota > Actinomycetes > Kitasatosporales > Streptomycetaceae > Streptomyces > Streptomyces vulcanius. Next base: position 68,821 of record NZ_JBHSFK010000056.1, read on the forward strand.
CGTCTCCGACGGTTCGGCCGTGCGGTGGTGGAACAACGGGCGGCTCGTCTTCGACCACACCGACCCGGAGCCCTACACCCGGGGGCACTTCGCCTTCCGGACCACCTGGAGCCACTTCCGCATCCGCAGCTTCCGCGTGTGGTCGCTTATTCCCTGATTGGCCAACTCTTTAGGAGTGGCTTATCTCACCGCACGTCAACCCCTTATTACGGTCGCGTAGGTCACATTGGAAGGTGAATCATGAGCGGCTGTGGCAGACGATTCGAAGAATGACAGCAGATCAGTGATCGGGTCGTACGTGGCGGTGGGGGACAGCTTCACCGAGGGCGTCGGCGACCCCGGCCCCGACGGGGCATTCGTCGGCTGGGCCGACCGGTTCGCGGTACTCCTCGCCGACCGGCGGCCCGAGGGACATTTCGAGTACACCAACCTGGCCGTGCGCGGGAAACTGCTCGACCAGATCATGGAGGACCAGCTTCCGCGGGCCGTGGAACTCGCCCCGGACCTGGTGACCTTCTGCGCGGGCGGCAACGACATCCTCCGGCCCGGCACCGATCCGGACGAGGTCGCCGAGCGGTTCGAGCGGGCCGTCGTCGCGCTGACCGCCGTCGCCGGCACGGTCTTGGTGACGACCGGGTTCGACACGCGGCGCGTCCCGCTGCTCAAGCACCTGCGCGGCAAGATCGCCACCTACAACGGACATGTGCGGGCCGTCGCCGACCGGTACGGGTGCCCCGTGCTCGACCTGTGGTCCCTGAAGTCCGTGCAGGACCGGCGGGCCTGGGACGACGACCGGCTCCACCTCTCACCGGAGGGGCACACGCGCGTGGCCCTGCGGGCCGGACTGGCCCTCGGGGTGGAGGTGCCGGCCGACCCCGAACAGGCGTGGCCGCCGCTGCCGCCCAGGGGGACGCTCGAGGTGCGGCGGGACGATGTGCACTGGGCGCGGGAGTATCTCGTGCCGTGGATCGGGCGGCGGCTGCGGGGGGAGTCGTCCGGGGATCATGTGACCGCGAAGGGGGCGCTGTCCCCCGAGGACATCAGGATGCGGATCGCTTCCGTGGCGTGAGGGCGGGGGCGGGAGCGGTGGAGGCGGGGTGTTTCTCGCCCCGCCGCCCCTACCCGTTCCCATCCCCAGGGGCTCTGCCCCCTGGACCCCCTGTCGGCCCTGAACAGGCCTCGTCCTCAAGCGCCGGACGGGCTGGGTGGGACGCTGAGCTCGTGGGTCAACGCCTCGTCGACCCAGTCCTGGGCCCTCGCCCGCGACACCGCGCCGGCGTACGACGTCAGTTGTACGGCGAGGCCGTCCAGGAGGGCCGTCAGGCGTAGGGCTGTCGCGGCGGGGTCCGGGCAGGTGAACTCGCCTGCCGCCACGCCCTCGGCGATCACCTCGGCGAGGGCCGCCTTCCACTCGCGGTCGAGGTCGCGGGCGACCTCCCGCAGCGCCGGTTCGCGCAGGGAGACCGCCCAGCCCTCGATCCACAGGCGCCAGCCCTTGGCCTGGCCCGTGGGCGCGTACCAGCGCACGGCGGAGCGAAGGCGGCGCAGGGCCGTGGTCCGGCGTCCGAGCAGTTTGCGCAGATGGGCCAGGTCGTCCTCGGCGGCGTACGCGAAGGCCGCGGCGACCAGCTTCTCCTTGGTCGAGAAGTGGTAGAGGACCAGCGCGTTGCTCACCCCGAGCGACGCGGCCACGTCGGCGATCCTGACCGCCGCCACGCCCCGCGCCTCGATCTGCTCGATGGCGGCCCGCAGCAGTTCCTCCCGCCGCTCCGCCACGCTCAACCGGACCCTCGCCACGCCGTCACCCTACACAGGCGCCCTGTGACATGGGCCGATGCGCTCAGCGGTACTGGCCGAACCGTTCCGTGATCACCGGCAGCCGCTCCGCCGCGATCGCGTGCGCGGCGGCCCGTGGCGTCGTGCCGTCCGCCTCGGCTCGGGCCAGCACCCGTTCCACCAGGGCGCGCATGGAGCGGCGGGTGTGGGCGAACGCCTCGTCCGCGTCCGCGCCGACGTCGCCGAACAGCGTCCACCACCACCAGGCGTTCGTCCCGGAGTTCACGACGACGTCCGGCAGGACACTCACCCCGCGCGCGTGGAGCAGCTCCTCCGCCTCCGGCAGCACCGGCATGTTGGCCGCCTCGGCGATCCAGCGGGCACCGATCCGCTCCTGCTCGGCCACCCCGATCGCGTACGACACGGCGGCCGGTACGAGCACCTCCGCGTCCGTCGACAGCCAGGCGTCGCCCGGCAGTTCAAGGTCGCCGGGGCGGAGTACGGCGCGGTCCACCGCGCCGTGGCCGTCCCGGGCCGCCAGCAGCGCCTCCACGTCCAGGCCGTCCGGGTTGGCGATCGTGCCCTTGACGTCGGCGACGGCCACCACCGTCAGCCCCGCGCGCGTGAGGAAGCGCGCCGTGGCCCCGCCCATGGTGCCGAGCCCCTGGAGGGAGACGCGCGTCCCGGTGTACGCCACCCCGGCCCGGTCCAGGGCCGTCAGCACCGACTCGGCGACCCCGCAGCCGCCGACCAGCTCGTCCAGGCCGATCCCGTCCACCTCGACGGCGAAGGCCTCGGCCAGCCGGGCGCGGGCCGTCGTCTCGTCGTCGAGCAGCGGGTAGACGGCCTGCACGGAGGACACAAGACCCGCCTCGGCGGCGGCCCGGTCCACCAGGTCCTGGGACAGGCCCAGGTCCTCGCCCGTGGTCCAGCAGCTCTCGACGTACGGCCGCACCGCCCGCAGGTAGCGCACCAGCAGCCCGTACGCCTCCGGGTCCCGGGGGTCGCAGTCGATGCCGCCCTTGGCCCCGCCCAGCGGGACGTAGCGGGCCCGCGGGTCGTAGTGCAGCGCCTCCTTGAGGCTCATACCGCGCGCGAGCCCGGTCACCTCCCCCAGGGTGCAGCCCTCCCGCATCCGCAGCCCGCCGCTGCAGACACCGCGCACGAGCCGGTCGACGACCAGGAACCCCTGGCGGCCGGTGACGTCGTCCGTCCAGGTGAGGGACAACAGGGGGGCGGCGGCCATACGGACTCCTCGCGGGGATCTTCAGGGGGACTCTCAGGGGAGCTTCGGGGGGATTTCCAGAGAGTTGTTACTGAACAGCGAGTCAGTATCGGGAGGCGGGGCGGGGGCTGTCAACGCGTTGTCGGTGGGGGCGACCATAATGGAATGACTCAGCGACTCCACCTGGAGGTACCGTGTCCGGTTTCCGTTCCCTGCGCTCCGGGCTCCGCGCTCTGCAGCCCGAGGCCTTCGGCGCGGACCCGAGCGGTGAGCGCATGGCGCGCATCCGCAGATCGCCCCACTTCAAGGACGGGGTCTTCCAGAACCCCGGCGGCCTGGCGCGCACCCGCCCCTCGGGTTCCATGGTCGACTTCGCCAAGGTCTTCTTCGACAGGGAGCAGCGGCCCCGCCGCGCCCCCGCGGGCACCGTGCCGGTGCACGCCACGACCGTCGCCGACCTCGCGAAGCCGCCCGCCACCGGCCTCAGGGTGACCTGGCTGGGCCACTCCAGCGTGCTCGCGGAGATCGACGGGCAGCGCGTGCTCTTCGATCCGGTCTGGGGCGAGCGCTGCTCCCCGTTCTCCTTCGCGGGCCCCAAGCGGCTGCACCCGGCCCCGCTCCCGCTGGCCGCGCTGGGCCCGGTCGACGTCGTCGTCATCTCCCACGACCACTACGACCACCTGGACCTGCCCAGTATCAAGGAGCTGGCCGGTACCGACACCCTGTTCGCGGTGCCGCTCGGCGTCGGCGCCCACCTCGAACACTGGGGTGTGTCGCCCGACCGGCTGCGCGAGCTGGACTGGCACGAGGCGACCGAGGTCGGCGGACTCACCCTCACCGCCACCCCGGCCCGTCACTTCTGCGGCCGCGGCCTGCGCAACACCCAGCACACCCTGTGGGCGTCCTGGGTCGTGGCCGGCGAGGAGCACCGGATCTACCACAGCGGCGACACCGGCTACTTCGAGGGCTTCAAGGACATCGGCGCCGAGCACGGTCCGTTCGACACGGCGATGATCCAGATCGGTGCGTACTCGGACTTCTGGCCCGACATCCACATGACCCCCGAGGAGGGGGTGCGCGCCCACCTCGACCTCCAGGGCGGCGACCCGGCGGGCGTCCTGCTGCCCATCCACTGGGGCACCTTCAACCTGGCCACGCACGCGTGGGCCGACCCGGGCGAGTGGACGAAGGACGCCGCCGAGGACGTCGCCCAGGCCGTGGCGCTGCCGCGGCCGGGCGAGCCGTTCGAGCCGGGCGGTGTCCTGCCCACCGACGCCTGGTGGCGGGCCGTGTCGGGGCCGGTCACCCGCTCCTGGCGCCGCCCGCAGGGTCCCGACCTCACACCGGAGGTCACCCGGGTGGACGTCGACCTGGCCGGCGAGCGGTGAGGTCGGAGAGAGGCATTCCGTACACCTGAGCGACGTTCATGTTTTGCTGTCGCGGGGGGTGTGTCCACAGGGTTTGCCAGTACATTTTGGCATGCTCATCACACCCCCCTTGTGGTGCCTCTCAGGAGATTCCCCATGCGCAGACTCTTCGCCTGTCTGGTGGCCGCGGCGGCGGCTCTCGGCGGGCTGACGGCGGCGGCCTCCCCCGCCTCCGCCGCCGGTTCGGGCAGCTTCAGCGTGCTCACGTACAACGTCGCCGGCCTGCCCGAGTGGCTGTCCAGCGCGTCGACGCCGCGTGACACCAGCACGACCGAGATCGGACGGCGCATCGCACCGTACGACATCGTCAACGTCCAGGAGGACTTCAACTACCACGCCTACCTGTACTCCACCGACACCCACCCCTACCGCACCGCCACCAGCGGCGGCGCCGGCATCGGCAGCGGCCTCAACACCGTCTCGGACCACGCCTGGGACGGCGACGACTTCGAGCGCGTCGGCTGGAACGACTGCCAGATCGACTCCGGGGACTGCCTGACCCCCAAGGGCTTCACCTTCATGCGGGAACGCCTCGCCGAAGGGGTGTACGTCGACTTCTACAACCTGCACACCAACGCCGGCACCAACGACGGCGACCTGGCGGCCCGCGCGGCCAACCTCGCCCAGCTCACCTCGTTCATCTCCACCCACTCCGCGGGCAACGCCGTCGTGGTGATGGGCGACACCAACACCCGCTACACCCGCTCCGGCGACACCATCGCCGAGTTCGCCGCCGCCAACGGTCTCACCGACGCCTGGGTCCAGCTGATCCGCGGCGGTGTCGCCCCCGTCAAGGGCAGCGACGCGCTCGTGTGCGACCAGACGGGCGCCACCGTGCCCAACACCTGCGAGGTCGTCGACAAGGTCCTCTACCGCGGCAGCAAGCTGGTCACCCTGGGCGCGACCTCGTACGACAACGAGCACGCCAAGTTCCTCAACTCCGACGGGCTCATGCTCTCCGACCACGACCCGGTCACCGTCGGCTTCACCTGGTCGCAGAACTCCGCCTTCGAACTGAGCGACCAGTTCGGCGGCCCGCACGGCGACTACTACCAGGACATCGACAGCGTCCCCGCCGCCGCCCGCGCCACCAAGATCTCCCTGCGTGCCGGATCCCGGGTCGACCAGGTCGGCATCACCTTGGGCAACGGCACCACGCTCACCCACGGCGGCACCGGCGGCACGGCCTCCTCACTCACCCTCGCGAGCGGCGAGTACGTCACCACCGCCTACCTCTGCCAGGGCCAGAAGGACGATCACACCCGGATCTTCTACGCCAGGTTCACCACGAACCTCGGCAACACCCTGGCCGGCGGCACCACCACCTCCGACTGTGTGACCCGTACCGCTCCCACCGGCTGGCAGATCGCCGGCTTCCACGGCCGCGCCGGCGACGAGCTCGACAAGGTCGGTTTCATCTACACCAAGCGCTGAACCTCCCGCCGACACCCCGCACGGCTCCTGCGCCCCGGTGCGCAGGAGCCTTCGCTCGTTCTGCTCGCGAGTGGCGGCCTCCGGTCAAGGCCAAGAATGATACGGAGAGTGATTATTCGGGGGTGGGGGGTAGGAGCGGTGAGGTGCCGATGGCGGCCTGGATAGGGTGGTCGTCAGGGGGGGCGGGAGGTGAAGGGCTCTCCAGACCCGGTGTTTTTTCGTGGCCGTCCCTGAACAGCTCTGATCGGTTTCTTTTCCGATTTGTTCGCGGGTGGGGCGAGGTCGTCGATCTGTCGTGCGAAGCGTCATACCAGGGTGGGACGCTCGGTGCAGGAGTTTGTCAACTGCCCGCCGCACATGATGGGTTGCCGACTACTGTGAGTCGCCGTCGGGCGACGCGATGGCGCATGCCCGACAGCGAGCACAGGGCAACCACACAAGGACACCGATGTCTCACCTCCGCGCACCCGCCGCACGCGCAGACCGCCGTGAGGGCGGGCGGCACGGGCGACCGGCCGTCCGCACCGCACCCGCGCCGGCCGAGACGCACATACGGCCCCAGTTGCTGAGGCTCGCCGTGCTGCCGCCCACCGCGGTCGCCCTCAGCGCCAGCGCGGTCGTCCTGTTCACCGTGCGCTCCAGCGGCATCCGGCCCGGCGCCGTGCTGTGGGCGGTGCTGGCCTGCGCGCTCGCGGTGACCTGCGCGGGCATCGCGATCGCCGCGGTGGCCGCCGACCGCGCCGCCCGCTCCGTCAGCGACCGGGTCGCCGCGCTGCGCCGCAACAGCGCGCGCGGCGAGGCGGACCTGCGCGCCCTCATCGAGGGGCTGCGGCGCGGCGAGGCGCCGCCCGCGCAGCGCAGGTCGCGCGGCGGGCCGCCCCGCGACGCGGACGACTTCGAGCTGCTCGCCGCCGACCTCGCCCAGGCGCACGAGGGGGCCGTCACGGCGGTCGTCCAGGCGTCGCGGCTGTCCAGCCAGGCCGGCAGCGAACAGAAGCTGGAGGTCTTCGTCAACCTCGCGCGCCGGCTTCAGTCGTTGGTGCACCGGGAGATCTCGATCCTCGACGAGCTGGAGAACGAGATCGAGGACCCCGAACTCCTCAAGGGCCTCTTCCACGTCGACCACCTCGCCACCCGGATCCGCCGCCATGCCGAGAACCTCGCCGTGCTCGGCGGGGCCGTCTCCCGGCGGCAGTGGAGCAACCCCGTCTCCATGACCGAGGTGCTGCGTTCCGCCATCGCCGAGGTCGAGCAGTACTCCCGGGTGCGGCTGGTCCCGCCGGTCGACGGCGAACTGCGCGGACACGTCGTCGCCGACGTCATCCATCTCCTCGCCGAACTCGTCGAGAACGCCACGGTGTTCTCGGCCCCGCACACCCAGGTGCTGCTGCGGGCCAACCTCGTCACCTCCGGGCTCGCCGTGGAGGTCGAGGACCGGGGTCTCGGTATGCCGGTCGACGAGCAGAGCCGGATGAACGCCCTGCTCGCCGACCCCGACCAGGTCAACGTGGGCCGTCTGCTGGCCGACGGCCGCATCGGCCTGTTCGTCGTCTCCCAGCTCGCCCGCCGGCACGGCATCCGGGTCCGCCTCCAGTCCAACATCTACGGCGGCGTCCAGGCGGTACTCGTCGTGCCCCAGGCACTCCTGGGCTCGGCCCCGAACGCCCTCGGGGCCGTATCGGCCGTATCGGCCGTACCGCAGGAGACGCCGGCCCATGGCACGTCGCGTGCGGACGGGCCGGCGGGCGTCGGCGCAGCGCACGAGCGGTCCCAGCCTGCCCCGGTGGGGGAGGCGCCAGGGACCGGCCGTCCGGTTCTGCCTCTGCCGAGGGAATTGGCAGGGGCTGACCGTCCGGTGCCGTCTCGGCCGAGGGAGGCGGCAGGGGCTGACCGTCCTGTTCCGCCTCTGGCGGGGGAGGCGGCGCGGAGTGATCGGACGGCGTCACCCCTGGAGAGGGAGGCTGCGCGGGTGGACCGGGCGACGTCGACTCCGGCGGGGGAGGCGGCGCGGGCCGAGCGGACTGCGCCGCGCCCGGTTGGCCCGCGGGACAACGCCGGGGCGGACCGCTCACCGGCTCGGTCGGCGGCCCCGCATCGGCCCCAGGCACTGCCGCAGCGTCCGACCGAGGCCGCGCAGTTCGGACACCGACGCCCACCGCTCCGGCGGTCGGCCGGTGACCCGGGGCAGCCGGCTTCCGCCGCCTCACCGGCTCCGCGGCCCGCCGACTCCGAGGGGCGGTGGGCGGACGCCTCGAACTTCGTGCCGGGCACCTCGGCTCCGGCGGCTTCGACGCCCGCCTCGTTCGCGGCTTCGCCGCCAGCGGCCCCGGCTCCCGGCTCGTTCCCGGCTTCCGCCTCGGCCCCGACGGCCTCGACCTCCGCTTCGTTCCCGGTCTCGCCGCCAGCGGCTTCGACGCCCGCCTCGTTCCCGGCCTCGGCCCCGACGGCCTCGACCTCCGCTTCGTTCCCGGTCTCGCCGCCAGCGGCTTCGACCTCCGCCCCGTTCCCGCCCCCGGTGGCCGCGACCCCCCCCCCCCCCCCCCCCCCCCCCCCCCCCCCCCCCCCCCCCCCCCCCCCCCCCCCCCCCCCCCCCCCCCCTCCCCC
>NZ_JBHSFK010000057.1:0-73879 GCF_042653945.1 Streptomyces vulcanius
GGCCCTGATCGCACTCGCCCGGCGCAAGGTCAACGTCCTCTACGCCATCCTGCGTGACCGTCGGCCCTTCGAAGCCCGGCCAACTCTTCGTCTCGTGGCTTGACTTCAGCATTAGGCAGCGGCCTCCCTCGTGAGATACGTCTTCAGGGCGAGGGCGACGACGAGAATCACGCCCTGCACGATGAGCTGGTAGAAGGGCGAGATGCCCGTGAACAGCAGCAGGTTGGTCAGCAGGCCGATGACCAGCGCGCCGAGTACGGTGCCGCGCATCCGGCCGACCCCGCCGAAGAAGCTGATGCCGCCGAGCACCGAGGCGGCGATGGAGTTGAGCGTGTAAGGGGTGCCGATCGTCGGGTCGGCGGAGCCGGTCTGGATGGCCAGCCCGATCCCGGCGAGCCCGGTGAACGCGCCGGCCAGGGCGTACCCCGAGATCTTCACCGCCCGGGTGTGCAGCCCGCTGGCGTAGGCGCCGTGCTCGTTGCCGCCGACGGCGTAGAGCGCGAGCCCGTGCCGGGTGGTGCGCACCAGCTTCCAGACGACGAGCACGACGGCGACGGCCACGGCGGGGACGGCCACCCCGTTCCACCCGTTGTTGTACGCGTCCACCAGCCCGCCCGGCACCTTCCCGCCGGGCTGCGGCAGCACCACGAGGGTGACCCCGCCCCAGAGGAACGACGCGGCGAGCGTCACCACGATCGGGGGCAGTCCGGCGTACGCGACGAGCGCGCCGTTGACGGCTCCGGCGGCGACGGCCACGGCCAGGGCGAGCACCGCGGCCGTCGCCACCCCGCCCGCGCCCTGGGCGTCGTACGTCGCGAAGACGGCCATGGCGAGCCCGAGCACCGCACCCAGCGAGAGGTCGATCCCGCCGAGCAGCATGACCGTCGTCTGTCCGGCCGCGGCCAGGATCAGCGGCAGGAACTGCGCGGACAGGATGGTGATCGACGCGGGGGTGAGCAGGCTGGAGTCGTAGTGCTGGTAGGCGACCAGCAGCATCAGCAGCAGTGCCGCCAGGGCGAGGAGGTCGGTGTTGCCGCGCGCGGCAGCCGTGAGGCGCTCACGCACGGACCACGCTCCCGGTGCCCTCGGCTTCGGCCGTCCCCATGACCGACGACCTGACCAGGCGTTCCTCGGTCAGCTCGGGTCCGCTGAGGCGGTCCACGACCGTCCCCTCGTACAGGACGGCCACCTCGTCGCACAGGCCGACCAGTTCCATGGTGTCTCCGGAGGTGACGAGCACCGCGAGGCCGTCGTCGGCCAGGCGGCGCAGCAGATGGTAGATCTCGCGCTTGGTGCCGATGTCGATGCCCCGGGTCGGCTCGGCGAGCAGCAGGACGCGGGGTCCGGTCGGCAGCCACTTGGCCAGCGCGACCTTCTGCTGGTTGCCGCCCGAGAGCCGACGCACCTCCTGTGCGGGGGAGGCCGCCTTGACGCGCAGCCGCTCGATCAACTCCTCGACCAGCGCGGCCTCGGCACCACGCGAGACTGTGGTGAGCCGGCCGGCGGGGGCGAGGGCGCGCATGCTGGGCAGCGCGAGGTTGTCCCGCACACTGCGCACGGTGTGGACGCCCTCGACCTTCCGGTCCTCGGGCACGTACGCGATACGGTGCCGGATCGCGTCCCGCGGCGAGGACAACCGCACCGGCCGCCCGTCGAAGACGACCTCCCCGGTGTGCCGCACCAGCCCGAACAACGCCCGCAGCACCTCCCGCTGCCCCTGGCCCTGGAGGCCGCCGAGTCCGGTGATCCGTCCGGGGACCAGGTCGAGGTCGACACCGGAACAGGCACGGGGGACGGTGAGTCCGCGGACGCGGAGGAGGGGGGCGGGAGTGTCTGTCTTCTTGGCGCCGGTCTCCTTCTCGGCGCCGGTCTCCTTCTCGGTGGCGGGCGCCGGCTTCGCCGGGAACAGGTCCGACAGCTCCCGGCCCACCATCAGCCGCACGATGTCGTCGTGATCCGTGTGCCCGCGCTCCCGGGTCGCCATCACCGCGCCGTCCTTCAGGACGGTCAACCGGTCGCTGGCGGTGAAGAGTTCGGCCATGCGGTGGCTCACCAGGATCACCGAGCCGCCCTGGTCGCGGAGGGCGCGGATCACCCGGAAGACGGCGGCGACCTGGTCCTCGTCGAGTGCGGAGGTGGCCTCGTCGAGGATGAGCAGACGCGGCTCGCCCGCCAGCGCCTTGGCCAGTTCGACCAGTTGCTGCCGGCCCAGCGGCAGCCGCCCGGCCGGCGTGCGCGGGTCGACGTCGAGGCCGACCCGCGCGAGCAGCGGCTCGGCGCGGGCCGCGAGGTCCCGGCCCCGGACCAGCCCCCGCCGGGAGGGCCAGGACCCGAGGAAGACGTTCTCCGCGACGCTCTGGTGCGGGTTGAGGCTCAACTCCTGGTGCACGGAGCCGATCCCGGCGGCCCGGGCGCGGTGGGGAGACCACGCCCGGGCGACCGGAACGCCGTCGAAGACGACGCGGCCTGTGTCGGGTGTCAGGAGCCCGGTGATGAGGGAGAGCACGGTGGACTTGCCGGCCCCGTTCTCCCCGACGAGGGCCAGCACCTCCCCGGGCCCGACCTCGAAACTCACGTCCGTGAGCACCCGGTTGCCCGCGAACGACTTCGACACCTTCTCCACGCTCAGCAGCGCCACGGTCGTCACCCGCTCACTTGCCGATGAGCTTGTCGATCTCGGACTGGGAGATGTCGTTGATCGGGTAGGAGTCGTCCGGCTGGTCGGGCTTGGCGTACTGGGCGAGGTTGCTGTCGGTGATCTCGGGCAGCGGCACGGTGATGTCCTGGGGGACCGAGGCCCCCTCCCGCTTGGCGACGGCGGCTTCCAGGGCGATCACGGACAGGTAGTTGGGCTGGGCGGTGGCGATCGAGGAGAAACCTTCCTTCTGCTTGGTCTGCCACATCTTGAGGAAGCCGTTGTAGTTCTCGCCGGTGATCGGGACGAGCTTCTTGTCCTGCTTGACCAGCGTCTGGAGCGCCGCCGCCGACAGCGCGCCGCCCTGCGAGAAGACGCCGTCGATGTCCGGGTGGGCGGAGTAGGCGGAGGCGAAGGCCTGGGCGGCCGGGGCGAGGTTGTACTCGCTGTGCACATTGCTGACGATCTTGATGCCGGGGTACTTCTTGAACACCGCCTCGGCACCGGACCACCGGTCCTCGCTCACCGCGACCCCGGCGGGCCCGTTCATGGCGATGATGCTGCCCTTGCCGTCCAGCTTCTTGGCCAGCCAGGTGGCCATCATCGAACCCCAGGCCTTCTGGTCCGTGCCGACCCGGATCACCTTCGTGCTGGTCGGCAACGAGTCGAAGGCGACGACGGTGATCCCGGCGGCGACGGCCTGCTCGAGCGCCGGGTTGAGCGCGGTGGACGAGCCCGCGTCGACGAGGATCACGTCGTACTTCTGCTGGATCATGGCGCGGATCTGCGCGATCTGCTGCGAGGTGTCGCCGTTGGCGTTGAACGTCTTGAACGCGGACACCTTGCCGCTCGACTTCAGCTTGTCCACGTCGGTCTGCAGCATCTTCAGGGTCTGCTGCATCCACGACGGGGTGAGGTAGATGGTCGACCAGCCGACCTTGAGGTCCTTGGCCTGCGTGGCGTTCGCGGAGCCACTGGCGCCGGCCGCGGCCGTGCTGCTGTCGTCACTGTTCTGGACGTCGCAGGCGGTGACCCCGGCCAGCGCACAGAGGGAGGCGGCGACCGCCACCGCACCACGTACGGAACGTGCGTTCATCGAAGTTCCTCGAATCCCTCGAAGGTGCCCGGACGGCACCGGATGACAGGTGAGTTGGGGAGAGGGCAGGGCACCGGGTCCGCGCACGGAACATCACTGTTCCGGTCGTGGGAGGGCGGTTCGCCCGGTGAGGACCGGTCTGTTGAGAGGGGAACGTAGGAGGTACCCCCGGCCGGGCACCACGTCTGCAACACAAAATTTCGCATTGCACAACACGCGTGCTCGGGGGTCTGCGACGGCGGTGTCCGGGGTATCGCCGCGGCACCGTCGACCGGCACGACGGACACACCTGCCCCGCGGACCGGTCCGTGGGCCCAGGGGAGAAAGGAAAAGGGGGCAGGTAGTTCGGGACGGCGCGGGCAATGCGGCGGGTGCGAGAGTCAATTCACGGGAACTGAAAGTCACTTCCCCTGGAACGGGGCCGAACGGCGTGGCTGACAAACCGCAGTACGATCCCCGAGCTCGCGGGCCTCTAGAAGGACATCAAGTCCAAGGCCAAGGAGCCGGCCTTCTTCGTCGACATGCGCGACACCTCCAAGGGCCACGGGGCGTGCGGCTCCGACCCGTGGATCAACGAGGCCACGGGCTGACCCCCGGCATGGCTTTGCCATCTCTTTACAACCTGTCCCCCCGCCCCCTCGTCTCTCCGCTCGATCCGTCAACGGGCCGCTGACCAACGGCCCGTCGGCGATGGACCGACGAGAGAGAGCGACACATGCGATTCATGTCCCGAACCGGGCTCGCTGCCCTGGCCCTCACGGGTACCGCCCTGCTGGCGGGGGCGGCGCCGGCGTTCGCCGACGGGGGGACACCCACCCCCGTGCCCAGCAAGGTGGCCGAGGGCCAGTCCACCGCCCCCACGCCGGGCGCGGTGCCGGAGGGCGAGAGCACCGAGCCCGCGCGCGACCAGGTCAGTGTCGTCCCGCGGGGTGCCGCCGACACCGGTGTCACGCAGGAGTCGTCCGGCGGCAACGGCACGCTCGTCGGCGGCGGTGCCGCGGCCGCGGTGCTCGTCGCGGGTGGCGCGGGCCTCTTCGTCGTACGGCGCCGGAGGGCGACCGGCGCATGAGCCCGCTCTCCAGGCGCGCCCTGGGCGCCGTCGCCCTGACGGCTCTGCTGGTGGGCTGCGGCGGCCATCCCGCAGCGGACCCGGGAGACCGGGACCGGGCCACGACGGCCGCCGTCCGTGGACACAGCACCCCTGGTGCCGACAGCACCCCGTCCCCGGCCGCGCGTTCCCTCGCGCGGTCGGTGCCGGTCGGGTTGCGGATCCCCGCGATCGGGGTCGACACGTCCGTCATGCGGCTGGGGCTGGCCGCCGACGGCACGGTCGAGGTGCCTCCCGTCGAGGCGCACGACCGGGCGGGTTGGTACGAGAACTCGCCGACCCCGGGGCAGACCGGACCGTCGGTGATCCTCGCCCATGTCACGGTCGGCACGTACGGCGACGGCGTCTTCCGGCACCTGGATCAGCTGCGCGCGGGTGACCGGATCGCGGCGCGCCTGGAGAACGGCGGTACGGCCGAGTTCGCCGTCACCGGCGTGCGGACCGTCGACAAGGGCGAGTTCCCGACCGAGGACGTCTACGGGAACGTGGACCGGCCGGAACTCCGTCTCATCACGTGCGGCGGGCCCCGTACCGGGGACGGCTACCGGGACAACGTGATCGTCTTCGCCGCCCTCACCTCTGCGAGTTCTGCGGGAGAACGTTGAAACGGCCTTCTCGGTCCCGGGAGAGGGCGGCGTCCGAACTGTTCGCCGCCCTCTACCCGCGTCTCGCCGGCTGGTGCCGCCGGCTCGTCGACGACGACGGGACCGCCCACGAGATCGCCTCGGAGGCGTTCACCCGCCTCTGGGCCCGCTGGACCTCCGTCGCCGAACCCCAGGGCTTCCTCTATGTCACCGCCGCCAACCTGGTCCGCGACCACTGGCGCAAGCTGGAGCGCGAACGCAGGGCGATACGGCGGGTGACCGCCGAGGCCGCGGTGAGCCCGGACGCCCAGCCCGACGACCCCTCGGTCCGGCTGCTCGTGCAGTCGTTGCCGGACCGGCTGCGCGTCCCGATCCTGCTGCACTACTACGCTGACATGCCGATCCGGGAGGTGTCCGTGCTGACCGGGCGCAAGGAAGGAACCGTCAAGGCCGACCTGCACGCGGCCCGCGAACTGCTCCGCGCCCATCTGAGGAGAAGCCTTGATCACACCCGCTGACGACGACTTCGGCGACGGCGCGGACACCGGATACCGATACCGACTCGAACCCGACCACGCACCCGACCCCGACGACCCGCTCACCGTCGTCCTGCGGTCCACCCACGGCCATCTCGTCCCGCCCCCCGGACGGTACGAGGAGATCCGCCGCGGTGCCTCCCGTCGCCGCACCCTGCGGGCCGCCGCCGGAGCCGGACTGACCTGCGCCGTCATCGCGCTCGCCGTGCTGGTGCCGCTGCGGATGACGGCTCGCGACACCCAGGCGCCCCCGGCGGTCCCGCTCGCCCCGCCCCCCGCGAGCAGCCCGAGTGCCGGTGCGACCACCCCCGCCGAAGACTCGCCCCGCCCGGCGAAGCCCACCCCTACCGTGGGGACCGTGACCCCGGTCCCCGACACCCGCACGCCGGGTGCCCGCGACGACACCGCTGCCCCCAGCAAGGCCCCCTCCGAGCAGAGCACGGCGGCGGAACGCCGTACCGCCCCGACCACGTCCTCGGCGGCGGATACGCGCCGTTGAGGCCGATTCACGCACCGTAGCCGACTGTCGGTGGTCGCCCGTACCATGGAAGGCGCCGTCGGGGGAGGGTGGGGGACGTGTCACGCAGTACACCGCAGCCGTCGGGGCGTCGGCTGGAGGACTCGATCGCCTGGGCGGTCCGGAACGCGGACGGGGTCGTGGCCATCGCGGTCGCCCTGACCGTGGGCCTGCTGGACATCACGAACAAGAACTTCGACGACAACATCGTCACCGGCTCCGTGCTGCTCGTTCTCGCCGCGCTGGTCTACGGCTCGCTGACCGAGCGCCGGCGACGGATGGCCGACATCCGCGCCGCGACCGCCGCGACCGGCCGCGCGATCGAGGATCTGGCGATGGTCCGCACCCTGGCCGGCCCGGAGGTGGGGCTGGCGCACGAACAGGCCAGACGCTCCACCGGCCGCTGGGTGTTCAAGGGCGGCACCGGCACCTATCTGCGGGCCGTCACGCTCCCGCAGTGCGCGCTGGAGGCACAGCGGCAGCGCCGCGCCCTCAGCATGAAGATCGACATCGTCAACCCGGGCGACGACCGTGTCTGCGAGGCGTACGCCCGCTTCAGACGCACCTTCGGCCACGAGGGCGGCGCGGGCACCGCCGGCTGGACCACCGAGCGCACCCGCAAGGAGTCGTACGCCACCGTCCTGGCCGCCGGCTGGTACCGGCAGCGGCTGGACACCCTCGAGATCGACGTGCACCTCAACTCCGTGGCGCCGGCCCTGCGCTTCGACCTGTCCGACACCTGCCTGATCATCACCCAGGACGACCCGCGCCGCGTCAGCCTGTACGTGGAGCGGGACCGCCCTCTGTACGACTACTACGTCACCGAGTTGCACCAGAGCCGGGAACAGGCGGTCAAGCTCGACCTGCGGGACGCCACCCCGCTGAGCGAGGAACCCACCGTCGACGAGGTCAGACGCTTCCTGGACCGGCTCGGTCTGCCGCTGCCGACGAGCTTCACCGACCGCGACGTCGGCGACATCATCGACAAGGCGCTGCACGCGGAGGACCCCTACCGCAGGTGAGCGCCGCGGGGCGAACAAGGGCCAACAAGGGGGAGCGATGGACTATCCGGCCCTGGAACGGGCCGCCCGGCGGGGTGAGACCGCCGAGCTGGTGCGGCACGCCGCATCGGAACTGGAAGAGGTCGCCACCGGCCGCCGTGTGCTGCGCGCGGTGCGCCATCCACTGGGGTTCGTCTGCCTGCCCGTGCTGCGGGACGGCGCGGAGGGCGTCTGCGTGCACGTCTTCGGCCCGACGGACCGGCTGCTGACGGACCATCAAGTGCACTCCCACAGCTGGGACCTGATCAGCACCGTGCTCTACGGGCGGCTGAGCAACCGGCACATGGACGTCGAGGAGGGCGTCGGCGCCCCCACCCACCGGCTGTTCGAAGTGCACAGCGAACCGTCCGGAGTGGACGAACTGCGCCCCACCAGACGGCTGGTGCGCTGCTCGCCGGGCTCCGAACAGACCAGCTCCCGCGGCCAGACGTACGCCCTTCCGGCGGGGGCGTTCCACACCACCGTCGTCCCGGACGGCCGTCCGACCGCCACCCTCGTGCTGGGGCGGACCCTGCCGGGCCGGGCGGACCTCTCCCTCGGCCCCCTGCGCGCCCCCGGCCACCGGGTGGTGCGCAGGATGTGCGACGCGGCCCAGACCGCCCGGATCGCCCGGGCCGCCCTCAGGAGGATCCATGACCCCGACCCCGGATGACTTCCGCTTCGAGTGCCGTACGGCCGTGGCCGCCGCCGAGGCGGCGGGGGCCCTGCTGCGCTCCCGCTTCCCCGACGGTTTCACCGCCCGTCCCAAGGGCCCGCTCGGCGACGTCGTCACCGACCTGGACCTGCTGGCCGAGCGGCTGGTCGTCGACCGGATCCGCGCGGACCACCCGCACGACCGGATCCTCGCCGAGGAGACGGGCGAGCCCGCCGCGGGTGACGGAGACGGCGCCCGCACCTGGCTGGTGGACCCCCTCGACGGCAGCAACAACGTGGTGATCGGCCTGCCCGTCTACGTCGTCGGCATCGCTCTGTGCATCGACGGGGCACCGGTGGTCGGCGTGGTCCACGACCCGGTCACCGGCCGCACCTGGTCGGCCCGGCGCGGCGCGGGCACGTACGGCCCCACCGGGCGGCTGACCCCGTGCGCGCGCCCGTTGCCCTCCTCGGGCCCCCTCCTCGCCTGGACCCAGGGGCACGCCGTGGGCCGCGACGACCCCGCCGCCCGCGCCCTGCGCCACACCCTGGAACTCCGCTCCCGCCGACTGCTCCAGCTCTGGGCCCCGCTCGTCGCCTGGACCATGCTGGCCCGGGGCGACATCGACGGCTTCGTCGGCTACCGCGCCGAGGCCATCGACCTCCCGGCCGGCGCCCTGCTCGCCCGCGAGGCCGGGGTCACCCTGTGCCGCCCGGACGGCAGCGACTTCACCCCCACCCACACCGGCCCCGACACCGACCGCACCTTCGTCGCCGCCCGCCCGGAAACCCTGCCCACTCTCCTGGACCTGGTGGCCTGCGCACCCCCACTGCTCGGCGGGGTGCCGTAGCGACCGGGGCGGCGCGCGGCTTGCCGCAGGACCCCCGGGCCGGGCCCGGCGCCACCGCTCGGCGAGGTGCCGCCTGCTGTGCTGTTCGGCTGTGTGGCGGCGTCGGTGAGGGCCTCGCGGTCCGGGCAGGGGCGGCGGGCCGCGGGACCCGGGCTCCGGGGCGGGCCCGAGGCCGCCGACCGGCGGAGTGCCGCCGGTGGTGGGTCCGTGCCGGGTGGCCGGCTCCGGCCGGTCAGGTCGTGCCGCGTCGGCGACAGCGCCCGGCGGAGTGCCGCCGAGCCGGGTCCGCGGCGGGTGTCCGGTTCCGGCTAACGCGTGAGCGACAGCGCTGCCACCGATGCCGCTACCGAGGTCACCGCGAGTACCGCGCCCGTGGCCATCAGCCGGCCCATCGGAATCCGGACGCCGTACGCGACGCAGCGCTCGTACCAGAGCAGGGTCGCCAGGGAGGCCCACGGGGTGATCACCGGGCCCGCGTTGGTGCCGATCAGGAGGGCGAGCAGCTGGTCGTGGTTGGCGACGGGGACCGCGGACTCGCCGGCCAGGTAGACGGGCAGGTTGTTGAGGACGTTCGACAGCCCGCCGCCGACCGCCGCCGCGCGGAACTGGCCCAGCACGCCGCCGTCGTCGCCGACCGCGGCGGCCAGGAGGTCGTGCAGGCCGTGCGCGTTGACCGTCTCGACGACCAGGAACATGCCCGGCACCATCACCAGCAGCCGCCACGGCACCAGCGACCACCGCAGCGCCGGGCGGTCGCGCAGGGCGAACACGGCCACGGTCACCGCCGCCGCCGTCGCGGACGCCACCCACAGCTCCACGTCGGCGACCAGGATCGCCACGAGGAATCCCGCGCAGGCCAGGGCACAGACACGGAACAGCACGGGGTCGGCGGGGCGGTGTACTCCGGGCGGCTCGTAGCGGTCGGCGCCTTCCGGGCGCACGCCGTCCCGCCGCAGCACGCCGTCTTTGCGCTGTACGCCGTCCTTGCGCTGTACGGCGTCCGCCACCCGCACCGCCCCCGGTCCGTCCCCCGGCAGAACCGCCGACTCGGTCGTACGCCGCCCGCGCCGCCAGTAGAACCCCCACAGGCAGGCCATCGTCACCAGGATCGCCGCCAGCTGCGGTGCCCACATGCGACCGGCCAGCCCCAGCGAGGACAGTGCCACCCGGTCCGCGGCCAGCAGGTTCGTCAGGTTGGAGACGGGGAGGAGGAGGCTCGCGGTGTTGGCGAGCCACACCGTCGTCATCGCCAGCGGGACCACCGCGATGCCGACCCGGCCGGCCAGCGCCAGCATCACGGGCGTGAGGAGCACGGCCGTGGTGTCGAGGTTGAGGGAGATCGTCGTGACGGAGGCGAAGGCCACGCAGAGCAGGAACAGGAGCGCGTAACTTCCCCGGCCCGCCCGGGCCACCCGCGCCGCCACCACGTCGAAGACCTCGGCCCTGCTGGTCAGCTCGGCCAGCACGATCACCGTGCCCAGGAACGCCAGCAGCGGAGCGATCCGGGTCATCGCGTCGCCCGCGGACGCGGTCGGCAGCAGCCCCGAGGCCACACAGACCAGGCCGACCACGAGCAGCCCGATCGCCACCCGGTCCAGCACATGCAGACGCCTCAACACAAACACGCAGGGAAGGGTCGCACACTTGTCCTCGGCTGTGACCAGGGACTGCTGCGAAAACAGCCCATATCGCTGCCGACTCGATGCATCATGAATACGTGACACGGGGGACATGGGGGCGCGTCGGATGACCGGTGACACCGGGCCGTTGGACTTCTTCGTCAGTTACTCGCCCGCCGACGAGCGGTGGGCGTCCTGGATCGCCTGGACGCTGGAGGAGGCCGGGTACCGGACCGTCCTTCAGGCCTGGGACTTCGTGCCGGGGACGAACTTCGTGGACTTCATGGACCGGGGGGTGAGCGAGTCCGCGGCCGTCATCGCCGTACTGTCGAGGAACTACGAGCGGTCCCGGTACGGGCGGATGGAGTGGCAGGCCGCCCTGCGCGCCGACCCGGACGCGCCCGAGCGGCGGCTGATCACCGTGCGGGTCCAGGACATCCCGGTGGAAGGGCTGCTCGCCACCATCACCTACGTGGACCTGGTGCCGGTCGCCGATCCGGTCGCAGCCCGCGAGCTGCTCCTCACCCGGGTCCGGCAGGCGCTCGACGGGCGCGCCCGGCCCAGTCTGCGGCCCGACTACCCGGGCGGCAGCGGGCAGCCCGTGCCGCCCCCGCCGCCTCCGGCGCCCGCCGCGCCCTCCGCCGGACGGCCGCTCGGCCGTCCCGGGTGGGCCGGGCGGCGCAGGCCCGCCGCGCCGCCCGGGTATCCGCCGGTCGCCGGAGACCCGGCCGCCCGCGAGGCCGTCACCGTGCTGCAACTGGCCGGGCCCGCCTTCGGGCGGGGACAGGACCCGGCCGAGCTGCAGGCCGCCATCTGGGGGGATCTCGTCGAGCTGACGGACGCGGGCGCGCCCGCGCCCGACCTGCTCGTCGTCACCGGGGACCTCACCGCCTCCGGCAGCCCCCGCGAGTTCGACCAGGCCCTCGCCTTCCTCACCGGGCTGCGCGCCCTGCTCGGCCTCGAACCGCACCGGATCGCCCTCGTCCCCGGCGGCCGTGACGTCAACCAGGCCGCCTGCCGGGCCTACTTCAGCACCTGCGAGGCCGACGAGATGCCGCCCCGGCCGCCCTACTGGCCCAAGTGGCGCCACTTCGCCCGGCTCTTCCAGGAGCTGTACCAGGGGCTCGACGTCGTCTTCGACAGCGATCAGCCGTGGACCCTGTTCCCGGTGCCCGAACTGCACACCGTCGTCGCCGGCCTCAACTCCTCCCTGGCCTACAGCCATCGCCTCGACGACCAGTACGGCATGGTCGGGCCCGAGCAGGCCGCCTGGTTCGCGCAGGCCCTGCGGCCGTACGAGGAGGAGGGCTGGCTCAGGATCGGCGCGCTGCGGCACGCTCCCGGTGCCGCCCGGCCGGGAGCCGCCCCGCGCGGCGCGGCCCAGGACGGCTCCGGGCCGCTGCGCGACACCGAGGTGCTGACCCGGCTCACCGCACCCCGGCTGCATCTGCTGCTGCACGGCCCGGCCGGGTCCGGCGCCCACACCGCGCTCACCACCCCCGCCGGCGAACTCCCCCTGCTCGGAACCGCCCGGCACCAGTTGCTGCGCGTCGGCCGGGACGGACTCGCCAGCTGGCCGCGACCCGGCGAGCCACGGCGCAGCACCCTCGAATGGCGTCGCGCCCACCGCCTGTTCGCCCCCGACGAAGCCCCCGACACCGACACCGGCCCCGGTGGGCCGGCCGCGCCCACCCCGCAGGACGACGACCCCCGCGCCCTACAGTCCCCGGCCGAGTTACTGCTCGCCCGTGTCGCCGAGGTCTGCCGCACCCGGCACGAGGGCGCCCAGCTCCGCCCGGTCGCCGGACCCGTGCCCCAACTCCTCGTCACCTGGACCCAGTCGGGCTTCGTCCGCCAGCAGCGGGTCGCCGTGCACACCGGCACCCCGACCGCGCAGGACGTCGACCGGATCGTGGCCCTCGTGCACGCGGCGGACTCCGAGACCGAGGCGGAACTCGTCCACGACGGCCCGCCGCCCGCCCGCGAGCTGCGCGACCTGGCCCGCCGCCGGGGCGTCCGGGTGCGCAGCTTCACCGAGTTCCAGGGCCTGCTCGACCTGCGCGCCTACGTCGGCGCCCAGAGCGAACGCCTGCGCACCGACCCCCGCTACCCGCCGGGCATGTACCTGCCCCAGCGGTACCGGGAGATCGAGCGCCTCGACGCCGAGGACCGCGACGGCTTGGTCGACGCCATGCTCCGCCTCCTCGACTCCGACCAGGGCCGCTTCCTGCTGCTGCTCGGCGACTTCGGCCACGGCAAGACCTTCGCGCTGCGCGAGCTGGCCCGCCGGATCCCCGCCGAACTCCCGCACCTCGTCCCGCTGCTGGTGGAACTGAACGCACTCGACCGGGCCTACTCCTTCGAGGGGCTGGTCGCCGCCCACCTCGCCGCGCACGGCGTCGACAACATCGACCTGCGCGCCTTCCGCTACATGCTGCAGCAGGGCCGGATCGTGCTGCTCTTCGACGGCTTCGACGAACTCGTCACCCGGGTGACCTACGACCGGGCCGCCGAGCGCCTCCAGGTGCTCCTCGACTCCGCCGTCGACCACGCGAAGATCGTCGTCAGCAGCCGCACCCAGCACTTCCGCTCCCAGGGCCAGGTCCTCACCGCCCTCGGCGAACGCGTCGGGATGCTCCCGCACCGGCGCGTCCTCGCCGTCCAGGAGTTCACCCCGCAGCAGATCCGCGCCTACCTGCTCAACCGCTACGACGGCGACGAACGCGCCGCCGACCGCCGGGTACGCCTCCTGGACGCCATCCCCGACCTGCTCGCCCTGTGCCGCAACCCCCGGCTGCTCGGGTTCGTCGCCGATCTCGACGACGACCAGCTGCGCGCGGTCGCCGGAGCGGGCCGCGCCCTCAGCCCCGCAGGCCTCTACCAGGAGGTACTGACCGCCTGGCTGACCTACGAGCAGCAGCGCGCCGGCGGCGGAGCGGGCCGGGCCCCCGGACTCAGCCTCGACCAGATGTGGAACGCGGTCACCGCGCTCGCCCTGCGGCTGTGGCAGAGCGGCCAGGAGTCGCTGCGGCTCGACGAGCTCACCGATGTCGCCGAGACCCTCGCCGGGCTCGCCGACAGCCGGCTGTCCGTGGGGCAGGCCGCGCACGCCGTCGGCTCCGGGAGTCTGCTGGTGCGCGGCGAGGAGGGCGTGTTCCGGTTCATCCACGGCTCGGTGGTGGAGTGGCTGGTCGCCCGCGAGTGCGCGAGGAGGCTGGCCGAGGACGACACCGCACTGCTGGGCCGGCGGCAGCTCAGCCGGCTCGCCGTGGAGTTCCTGTGCGACCTCGCCGACCACCGCGCCTGCCAGCAGTGGGCCGAACGCGCGCTCACGCGTGAGGGCGAAGAGGCCGCCCACGCCAACGCCGTGAAGATCCTCTCCCGGCTGCGGGTGCCCTCCCACACCGACCTGCGCGGTGCCGCCCTCGCCGGGGAGGACCTCTCCTACCGCGACTTCTCCGGCGTCGACCTCACCCGCGCCGATCTCACCGACGCCCGGCTGATCGGTGCCAACCTCTCCGGCGCGGTCCTGCGCGACGCCCGGCTGACCGGTGCCCGTCTCGACGGCGCCGATCTCACCGGCGCCGATCTGCGCGGCGCCGACCTGCGGCGGGCCCGGCTGATCCGCTCCGACCTGACCGGTGCGCGGGTCGCGGGCGGGCGCTGGCAGCGGGCCGCGCTGATCGCCACGACCACCGGGCCCGGACTGCCCGACGCCCCCGAACTGGCCGCCGCCGCGCTCGCCCCCGGCATGGCCGTCGACTCCGGCTTCCGGCCCTCGGCGGTCGGGGTGCCGTACGGCTTCGACATGCGGACCAGCCGGCTGCCCGAACCCATCTCCTACAGCCCCGACGGCGAACTCCTCGCCGTGGGTGCCGAGGACGGCGGGGTGCTGGTCTGCGACGCCGTCACCGGCACCGCCCTGCGCACGCTCCAGGGCCACACCGACCGGGTCTACGCCGTGAAGTTCCGGGCGCGGGTGCTGGCCACCGGCAGTGCCGACGGGACCGTCCGGCTCTGGGACCCGGTCTCCGGCCGCTGCCGGCACGTGCTGGACGTCCATCCGCGCGGGGTCTGGCCCCTCGCCCTCGACGCGGACGGCTCCCTGCTGGTCACCGGCGACGCGGACGGCGTGATCACCGTCTGGGACACCGCCTCCGGCACCCCGCTGCACCGGCTGCCCGGCCACTCCGCGCCGGTGTACACCGTGGCCTTCGGGCCGGGCAACGCCACCCTCGTCACCGGCGACGCCTCCACCGCCGTACGCCTGTGGGACCTCGCCACCGGGCGGCGGAGCGGCGAACTGCCCGGCCACCGCGGCGCGGTGTACCGGGCCCGGTTCAGCCCGGACGGCCGTCTGCTGGCCACCGGCGACCGGGGCGACGGACAGCGGAACGGAACCATCCGGATCTGGGACCTCGGGAGCCGCGGCCTGCAGCACGAGTTCACCGGGCACTCCGGGCGCGTCTACACCCTCGACTTCCATCCCGGCGGCCGGTACCTGGTCAGCGGGGACACCGAGGGGGAGGTACGGCTGTGGGACCTGGCCACGGGGACCTCCGCCGGACTGCTCGGCGGCTGCCGGGGCGCCGTCTACCAGGTGCTCTTCGACCCGGACGGGACCCTGCTGGCCGCCGGGGACAGCCAGGGCGTGGTCCGGCTCTGGCGCGTCGCCCCCGAGCCGGCGCCGGGGGCCGCCGGGGCCGGAGAGCGGTCCACCGACCCCGTCGCCGCGTCCGGCGGGCCCTCGGCCGGCACGGTCGCCGTGTCGGGGCGGCAGTCCGAGCGCCGTTCCGCCCTGGTCGCCGTGCCGCTCACCCGGCAGCCCTCGGAACACCGCGGCTCGGTCTGGGTGTGCAAGTTCCGTCCGCCCGGCGTCGGCCCCGCCCCCGACACCGGCTCCCTCCTGGTGACCGGCGGCAACGACGGTGTCGTACGCATCTGGGACCCCGCCACCGGCCAGGGCCGGCGCATCCTGCGCGGCCACGGACGGCGGATCTGCACGCTCTCCTTCGACGCCGACTCCTCGATGCTCGCCGCCGGCGGCAACGACGGCGTGATCCGGCTGTGGGACACCGCCACCGGACGTCACCTGCGTGAACTGACCGGCCGCAGCGACCGGCTGGTCTCGGCCGTGTTCAGCCCCGGCGGCCCGCTGCTGGCCACCGCGAGCAGCGACGGCGACATGTACCTGTGGAACGCGGCCACCGGCGAGTACCAGCGCGAGATGGATGTCGAGACCGACCACGTCTGGGCCGAGGCCTTCAGCCCCGACGCCGAACTCCTCGCCACCGCGCAGGACGACGACACCGTGTGCCTCTGGTACAGGGCCACCGGAGCGCACGTCGTCACCATCGGCGAGCACTACGGCCGGGTCCGCTCCATCGCCTTCCGGCCCGACGGCGCGGCCCTCGCCACCGGCTGCGACGACCGCAGGGTGCGGGTGTGGGACCTGGCCGAGCGCCGGGTGACCGCCGTCCTCGACGGCCACACCGACCGGGTGTACGCCGTCACGTTCGCCCCCGACGGATCCTGGCTGGCCAGCGCCTCCTGGGACGGACACGCGGTGATCTGGCGGGACGGGGTGGCCGCGCACCGGCTGACCGGACACACCGGCAAGCTGTGGGCGGCCGCCGCGCACCCCCTGCGCCCGCTGCTCGCGACGGCCGGGGACGACCGGACGGTCCGGCTCTGGGACGCGCGCACCGGTCGCGGGACGGCCGTGCTGAGCGGCCACACGGGCCGGGTCCTCGCGGTCGCCTTCAGCCCGGACGGCGCCCTGCTGGCCAGCGGCGGCGAGGACGGCACGGTCCGGCTGTGGGACGTCCCCGCCGACGGCCCCCCGGCCCCGCGCGCCACCCTCGTCGGCCTGCCCGGCGGCTGGGCCGCGCTGGCGCCGTCCGGCGGCTACAAGTACGAGGGGGACGTCACCGGCGAGTTCTGGCACGCGGTCGGCATGTGCCGGTTCGAGCCGGGGGAACTGGACGGGCATCTGCCGGGGGTACGGAACGTGCCGCTGGAGGAGCCGCTGGCGTGAGGCTCAGCGGGCGCGCACGGTGAACGCCGCCGTGTGCACCGTGCCGCCCGCCTTGAAGTCCAGGAACAGCCGGTAGGTGCCCGCGCTGGGCGTGGTCGCGGCGAAGGAGATGTACGGGCCCGACGTACGGCCCTCCTCGGCCTCGTCGTGCGGATGGACGTGCAGATAGGCGAGGTCGCCGGAGCGCAGCGCGACCAGGTGGCCATAGGCGCCGAGGTAGGGCTGGAGGCTCTGCACCGGTTCGCCCGCCCGGCGGACGGTGAACGTCAGGTCGCTCTCCTCGCCCGCTTCGAGGCTCCCGCCGAGGGTGACGGTGTAGCCGTCGACGCTGGTCGTGGCGGAGGGCGGGGGCGGTGCGGCCGCGGTGTAGCGGCCGGTGACGGTGAGGTCGGAGCCCAGGGTGAGGCCCTCCGCCGCCCCGGCCGGGCGGAAGTCCGCGAAGACGCGGTAGGCGCCGGCGGCCGGGAGGTCGACCTGTGCGCTCCAGGTGCCGTCGGCGGCCCGGGTGGGGTGGAGGTGGCGGAAGGCCGTGAGCTCTCGGGAGGCCAGGATCAGGTGGAGCTTCTTGGTGTGCTCGGTCTCGTACGCGGTGACCGGGTCGCCGTGTGCGTCCCGGACGGTGAAGCGCAGGGTGCCGGCCCGGCCGGCGGGCAGCGTCCGTGTCGCCAGGTCGAGGGTGTAGCCGCCCTCGGAGACCTGGAGTCCGGCCGGGGTGAGGTGTATCGGTTCGGACTCCGCCGAGTGACCCTCCCCGTGGGCGGCGGCGGGCCGGGGTGGCGGCGAGCCCGGCCCGACCGCCGCGCCGATTCCGTAGGCGGCCCCGAAGACCGCGGCGAGCGCGGCGGTGAAGGCGGCGGTCTTCTGGAGGGGGTTCATCGCGGGCTCCCGTTCGCTGCCGGATACCTATGGGGGGTATGCAGCCGATGCTATACCCCTCGGGGGTATCACGCCATGCAGCCCAGCCACACACCCGCACCGGCTACTTGAGCGCGGCCATGATGATCCGGTTGACGACCGGGTTCACGTCCTCGCTCTTCGCGTCCGTGGAGTTGACCGAGTAGACGACGGTCCGGCTGAGGTCGCGGGTGGCGGCGACCGCCGAGTTGTAGCCGTACCGGCCGCCGGACTTGACCCAGTAGACCTTCCCGTCGGCCTCGAACCGCGTGAGTCCCGCGCTGTAGGCGGCGCCCTCGATGCCCGCCGGGACCGTGAACATCTCCTGGAGCTGCGGCTTCGGCACGATCCGGCCCCGGAAGAGCGAGGTGATCAGCCGCTCCAGGTCGGCCGTCGTGGAGATCATGTCCCCGGCCGCGAACCGGTCCGCCATGTTCCACTCGGTGACGTCCACGAACTCCGTCGTCCCGTCGGCCCGCTGCACCGCCTGGTAGCCGAGGTTGTGCGGGCCGAGTATGCGCGGATCGGTGCCCGGGAAGTACGTGTCCCGCATCCCGGCCGGCGCCAGCACCAGCCGGGTGGCCTGGGAGGCGTACGACCGCCCGGTCACCTTCTCGATCAGCAGGCCGAGGAACGTGTAGTTGATGTTGAGGTAGTGCTGCTTCTTCCCGGGGCGGAACTCCGGCTTCTTCGCCCCCGCCGACGCGGCGACCCGCTGCGGGGTGAGCGTCTCGAAGCGGTGGGCGTACAGCTCCGCGAAGCTGTCGCCGAGGCTCACGCCGACCGGGATGCCGCTGGTGTGGTTGAGCAGCTGCCGTACGGTGATCGGCCGGAACTGCTTGCCGAGCAGTCCGGGCAGATAGTGCTGGATGGGCGTGTTCAGGTCTATCCGCCCCTGGGCCGCCAGTCGCAGCACGGCCGCCGCCGTCACCACCTTCGTCGTCGAACCGGCCCGGAAACGGGCGTCCGGGTCCGCCGCCGCGCCGCTCGCCAGGTCGTGCACGCCCGCGCTGCCGCGCCAGGTGCCGTCGGTGCCGCCGACCCGGACGAGGGCGGCGGTCGCGTCGGCGTCGGGGAGGCCGGTCAGCGCGGCGGCGAGGGCCGCCGTGTCGAGCGCGCCCGCCCGTTGGACGGCCGCGGGTGCGGCGAACACGGGGGCGGCCAGCGGCCCGGCCGCCGTGAGGGTGAGGACCAGGGAGGCGGCGACGAGGGTGATGCGGCGACGAGCGCGCATACGAGGGCTCCAGGGATCGAAAGGCCGGATCGGGATCAGGACGATCCTCGCCGTGCGCAGGGGTGTTTTCATCAATCCCCTTGAAAACTGGGGGAGTTGAGAGGGATCCCCCCTAGGGGAGAAAAAGTGTTATCCCTGAGCCGCCGCACGCGTCCCCTCGGGTGTGATCTCCGACATTGCCAACAGCGGGGTCCCGGCTGAGAGGGTGCGGGCATGAGCACGTACGCCGACGCCGGTGCCGAGGCCGGGCGGCACTGGCGCGCCACCATCGCCGCCGCGCAGGCCGGTGACCGGAACGCACTGGACGACCTGGTGGCGGGCTGGCTCCCGCTCGTCTACAACATCGTCGGCCGCGCCCTGAACGGCCACGCCGATGTCGACGACGTCGTCCAGGAGACCATGCTGCGTGCCGTCGACAACCTCGGCTCCCTCCGCGACCCCGACGCCTTCCGCTCCTGGCTGGTGGCCATCGCCATGCGGCAGATCCGCGACCGGGCCCGCCGCCGGACCGACCGCCACCTCGACGAGAGCGCGGCCCACGACGGCACCGCCGACTTCGCCGAACTCACCGTCCTCAGGCTCCAGTTGGAGGGGCAGCGGCGGGAGGTCGCGGAGGCGGCGCGCTGGCTGGACGCGGAGGACCGGCAGCTGCTGTCCCTGTGGTGGCTGGAGGTCGCGGGCGAACTCACCCGCCGGGAGCTGGCCGCGGCCGTCGGCATCAGCAGACAGCACGCCGCCGTGCGCGTCCAGCGGCTGAAGGAGCGGCTGGAGGTCTCCCGGGGCATCGTGCGCGCCCTCGACGGCGCCTGCCCCGACCTGCGCGATCTGACCGCCGCCCGCTGGGACGGCCGCCCCGACTCCGTCTGGCGCAAGCGGCTGGCCCGGCACATCCGGGGCTGCGGCTACTGCGGCGACACCCCCGAGTCGGTCGTCCCGGCGGAACGGCTGCTCGTCGGCATCGCGCTCGTACCCGTCCCGGTCGGCTTCACCCTCGCCCTCGGCCTCGGCGGCAAGACGGCCGTGGCCGCGGTGGGCACCACCTCCGTGGGCTGGTCCGCGAAGGTGCTCGGCGCGCTGACCAAGCCCGCCGTCGCGGTGACGGCGGGGGCCACCCTCGTGGCGGGCGGCGCCTACGTCGCCGTACGCCCGCCCGAGCGTCCGCAGCCGCGTGCGGTGATCACTCCGACGGCGGCGGCGAGCACGACCCTGCGGCCATCGACGCCTTCACCGTCTGCGTCTGCGTCCGGGTCCCCGTCCCCCTCCCCGTCCGAGACCGTGCGGAAGACGGCCGAGTACGGCAGTGTCGTCGACGCCGTCGACACGGCGCCGGATCCCGGCACCCCGCCCGCCGCGCTTCCGCACCGGCCCGCGTCCGGGATCACCAGCACCGGCGGCGCGCACGCCGTGATGAACCACCGCGGGGACGCCGTGACGCTCAATGGGCAGGGCTATGCCCTCGTGCGCTGGCAGATCTCGCCGCAGTACCGGGCCGGCAGCCTGGTCATGCCGTCCTGGACCGGTCTGAAGGGCAAGCTCTTCCATGTGGCCTCGGGCGGCGGACGCCGGATGGACGACCCGGTGAGCGCCACCGACAGCACCGCCACCGGCATGGGCAGCGCGGCCACCGGGTACGCCCTCCCGCCGTCCGGCACCCAGCAGATGTGGCAGAACGAGTACTTCTACGTCGACGGCACCGTCACCCTCACCGTGAACGAGCGGGGCGCCGACTACGGCGTGAGCGTCTTCCCGACCACCTGGGACGCCGTCGAGCAGGACGTCACCACCGGCCCCGCCCAGGGCGCCGGGCGCTACGGCCTGGTCCGCGACACCGGCGGCGACGACACCCCGGTCCCGCAGTACGTCACCCGCGAGAGCCCGGCCGACCCGGCGACGGTGCCCCAGAGCTCACGCGTCTAGCGTGTCGCGCACGGCGCAGAGGACGTCGATGCGGTTGGTGGTGATCGAGTCGACGCCCAGGGCGGCGAGCCGGCGCATGGCGCGGCGGGTGTCGGGGGTCCACACGGACAGGAGATGGCCGCCGCGGTGGACACGGGCGGCGAGCTCCCGGTCCACCAGGGAGAAGCGGTAGTTCAGCCAGCGCGGCTTCACCGCGTCGAGCAGGACCGGGCGCGGAGGCGCCAGGCTGGTGCGGGTCAGGGCGATCTCGGCCGACGGGTCGGCCGCGCGGACGGCGAGCATCTCCTCGGCGCCCGCGCAGTAGTAGGCGCGGTCGGCCGCCCCCGCCTCCCGTACGGCGTCCACCACCCGGCGCGCGGCCCGCACGTCCGAGATCCCCGGCAGGTCCACCATCACCCGGCTGCCCCCGGTCGCCGCGAGGGCCTCCGCGAGCGTCGGCACGCCGCCCGCCGTGAGCCCGCGCACCTCGGCCGCCGACAGCGACCGCAGTGGCCGGTCCAGCTCCCACAGCCGCTTCAGCGTCGCGTCGTGCAGCAGCACGGGCACACCGTCCCTGGTGAGCCGTACGTCGAACTCGACGGCGTCCGCACCCCGGTCGAGCGCGGAACGCAGCGAGCCGAGGGTGTTCTCACGGAAGCGGTAGGGGTCGCCGCGATGGGCCACGGCGGTCAGCGTCTGCATGGGCTCATTGTGTCCGGGTCAGGCACTGAGCCATGCGGCGGTGTACGTGTCGATCTCGTCGCGGATCCGGCCCTTGCCCGCCTCGTCCAGGAAGGACGCCTCGACCGCGTTCTTCGCCAGGTCCGCCAGGCCGCGCTCGTCGAGGCCGAGCAGGCGGGCGGTGACCGCGTACTCGTTGTTGAGGTCGGTGCCGAACATCGGGGGGTCGTCCGAGTTGATCGTGACCAGCACACCGGCCTTCACGAACTCCCTGACCGGGTGCTCGTCGAGGGTGCGCACCGCGCGCGTGGCGATGTTGGAGGTCGGGCACACCTCCAGCGCGATCCGCCGCTCCGCGAGGTGCGCGAGGAGCTTCTCGTCCCGCGCCGAGCCGGTGCCGTGTCCGATGCGCTCGGCGCGCAGGTGGGTCAGCGCGTCCCAGACCGTCTCCGGGCCTGTCGTCTCGCCCGCGTGCGGGACGGACCGCAGCCCGGCGGCGATCGCCCGGTCGAAGTACGGCTTGAACTGCGGACGCGGTACGCCGATCTCGGGACCGCCGAGCCCGAAGGAGACCAGCCCCTCGGGGCGCACCCGGTCCTCGGTCGCGAGCCGCGTGGTCTCCTCGGCGGCCTCGAGACCGGCCTCGCCGGGTATGTCGAAGCACCACCGCAGCACGGTCCCGAACTCCGCCTCGGCCGCCTTGCGCGCGTCCTCGATCGCGTCCATGAACGCCAGTTCGTCGATGCCGCGCCTCGTCGAGGAGAACGGGGTGATCGTCAGCTCCGCGTACCGCACCTGCTGCCGGGCCAGGTCCCGGGCCACCTCGTACGTCAGCAGCCGGACGTCCTCCGGGGTGCGGATGAGGTCCACGACGGACAGGTACACCTCGATGAAGTGGGCGAAGTCCGTGAACGTGAAGTAGTCGGCCAGGGCCTCGGGGTCGGTGGGGACCGTGGAGTCGGGGTGCCGGGCGGCGAGCTCGGAGACGATCCGCGGGGAGGCGGAGCCGACGTGGTGGACGTGCAGTTCGGCCTTGGGCAGTCCGGCGATGAAGGCGTTCAGTTCGGTCAAGGGGTCCTCCCCGGGACGGCGTCCCCTGCCGTGCTCGGGCGGACGGGGCGCGGGTGATCGGCTGATCGGTGGGTCAGGATCATCGTAGGCGAGCGCCCCTCACCGCCGTCCCGGGCCGTAGCATGACGCAACGAACGAGGACGGAATGTTCGACTAGGGGGTCCCCTGCATGTCCGACGACGCACCGAATCCGACCGGTGACGCCGGCCGCGATGTCTGGCCCGAGCCCGCGCCCGCTTCGGACGAGGACGCGGTGACCCAGGTGCCGTTGGACAAGGGCGGCGACCTCAACCCCTGGGCCGCGCCGGGCGACGCCGAGCAGTCCGGTCCGGGCCACACCGTCGTCTCCGGGGAGCCGGTGAGCCCGGCCGCCCGGGCCACCCCGCAGGACCAGGTCCCGCAGGACCAGGCTCCGCCTCCCTCCGTCCACGACCAGCGCACCGTCGTCTCCCTGCCCGACGCGTCGTCGCCGCCCGCCGACAGCACCCCGCCGGCCTGGGCGAGCCCCTTCGCGCCGCCGGTGAACGGTGCCCTCGGCTCCTACCCGCCGCCGAACCCCGCGACCGCCGCCGGTGGTCCGCCGCCCCCGAACCCCTTCGCGCCCCCGGCCGTCCACCAGACCGGCCCGGTTCCGCCGCCGCCCATCTCCCCGGACGGCCCCGGCCAGGTCCCCTACGGCTACCCCGGCGGCTACGGCTACCCCGCCCACCCGCAGGTCCCGTACGGCTGGCCCGGCGCGCCGCGCGTGGAGCAGAACGGGATGGGGATCACCTCCATGGTGCTCGGGATCGTCTCGGCCGTCGGCTTCTGCCTGTGGCCGCTGGCGATCGTCCTCGGCATCCTGGCGGTCGTCTTCGGCGTGATCGGCCGCAAGAAGGCCAAGCGGGGCGAGGCGAGCAACCCCGGACAGGCCCTGGCGGGCATCATCTGCGGCGCCGCGGGGTTCGCCCTCGGCGCCGGACTGATCTCCCTGATCGCCTTCCTGCCGTCCTAGACCACGGACCCTCGGGGCGGCCCTAGGAAACGACCTGGGTGCCGTCCTCACGGAGGTGCCGGCGCGCCTCCATCAGCGCGAATCCCAGCAGATTCGCCCCGCGCCACCGCTCGGGGTCCTGCGCCGCCTCGTCGTTCGCCGTGAGGCCGATGCCCCATATGCGGTCCATGGGGCTCGCCTCCACCAGAACGCGCTCGCCCGTGTTGAGCAGGAACGCGCTCAGCTCCGGGTCCGAGCGGAACTTGTGGATGCTGCCCTCGACGACGATCCGGAACCGCTCCCGCTGCCACGTGTCGTCGTCGAAGCCACGGACCAGCCGCCCCGCCTTCTTCGCCTGGGAGGGGTGTCCGGCGGCCAGCGCCCGCTTCTCCGCCTCCGGGTCGCCGAAGAGACGGGCCTTCTCCGCCATCATCCAGTGCTCGGCCGTCGCGTAGGTGACGCCCCCGACCACGAACGGTGACGGCCACCACTGGCTCAGACAGCTCGCGCCCACCCGCCCGTCCGGCAGCGGCCTGTGCCCCCAGAAGTGCAGATACCTGACCGACACCCCCGCCCGAACGGCCCTGACCAGGGTGTCCAACGAATCGATCTTCTCCATGCACGCCAGCATGGCAGGCACCACTGACAATCCGTCCTGCCTTTACCGCCGTTCCTCGACACCTGGTCGACAGATTCCGTCGCGTAACCAAAAGGCAACAACGGAATCACTTGTTGGTGTGCCTTTGCTCTGTCAGGATCGGCACTCAAATCAGGTCGAAGCTACGCCACCCACCCCCACGAGCAGGGGGCGAAGGCGGAGGAGAGCGACATGCAGGACCGGTTCCCCGCACAGGAACGTTTCGCGGACGGCGCCCAGTACATCGAGGGCCGCCTCACCCGGGGCACCTCGGGCCGTACCCATGCCGTCGTCGACCCGGCCACCGGCGAAGAGGTGTACACCTACGAGCTGGCGTCCACCGCCGACGTGGACGCGGCCGTCGCCGCCGCCCGCGCCGCCTTCCCGGCCTGGGCCGGCGCCACGCCCGCCGAGCGCTCGGACGCCCTGCACCGCTTCGCCGCCGTCCTCGCCGACCGTGCCGGGGAGTTCGCCCGTGCCGAGTCGCTGCAGTGCGGCAAGCCGCTGAAGCTGACCCGCGAGTTCGACGTCCCGGGGACGATCGACAACACCGCGTTCTTCGCGGGCGCCGCCCGCCACCTCGCCGGGCAGTCCGCGGGGGAGTACTCCGGCGACCACACCTCCTATGTGCGTCGCGAGCCCATCGGCGTCGTCGGCTCCATCGCCCCCTGGAACTACCCGCTCCAGATGGCCGCCTGGAAGATCCTCCCGGCGATCGCCGCGGGCAACACGATCGTCCTGAAGCCCGCCGAGCTCACCCCGCTCACCTCGCTGCTCTTCGCGCAGGCGGCTACCGGGGCGGGCCTCCCCGACGGTGTCGTCAACATCGTCACCGGCACCGGGAGGGAGGCGGGTGAGCATCTCGTCGGTCACCCGGACGTCGTCATGACCTCCTTCACCGGCTCCACCGCCGTCGGCAGGCGCGTCGCCGAGATCGCCACCGCCACCGTCAAGCGCCTGCACCTGGAGCTCGGCGGCAAGGCGCCCTTCGTGGTCTTCGACGACGCCGATCTCGACGCCGCCGTCAACGGCGCCGTCGCGGGCGCGCTGATCAACACCGGTCAGGACTGCACGGCCGCCACGCGCGCGTACGTGCAGCGACCTCTGTACGAGGCGTTCGTCGAGCGCACCGCCGCCCTCATGGAGACCGTCCGGGTCGGCGACCCCTTCGCCGCCGGTACCGACCTCGGCCCGCTGATCTCGCACGCCCAGCGCGACCGGGTCGCCGCCTTCGTCGACCGGGCGCGCGGCTACGCGCGCGTGGTGACCGGCGGCGAGGCGCCGCAGGGGGACCTGAAGAAGGGCGCGTACTACCTGCCCACCCTGATCGCGGACGCGGCCCAGGACAGCGAGGCCGTCCAGTCCGAGATCTTCGGCCCGGTCCTGGTCGTCCTGCCCTTCGACAGCGACGACGAAGGGCTGCGGCTCGCCAACGACACCCCCTACGGTCTCGCCGCCTCCGCCTGGACGCGGGACGTCTTCCGGGCCAACCGGGCGACCCGCGAGATCGGGGCCGGGTGCGTGTGGATCAACGACCACATCCCGATCATCAGCGAGATGCCCCACGGGGGTTACAAGGCCTCCGGCTTCGGCAAGGACATGTCGGCGTACTCGTTCGAGGAGTACACCCAGATCAAGCACGTTATGTTCGATAACACGGCGGTTGTCCGGAAGCCCTGGCACCGCACCGTCTTCGGGGACGCGTAAGCGACGACAGCGAAGGGCAGCACGCGCATGGAGCACCAAGAGCCCGAACGCCTGTCCCCGGCCCAACTGGCCGCGATCAGGCGCAGCTTCCGCAGCGGCAGGGCCGCCATGACCCGCAGGTCGCTGCTGCGCGCCTCCGCGGGCGGCGCGCTCACCGTGGGCGGCCTCGGGGCGCTGAGCGCCTGCGGGATCCCCGCGGCAGGCCAGGCCAAGGGCGGCACGTCCGCCGAGGACCACTCGGCCAAGGAGAAGACCGTCGACTTCTCCAACTGGACCGAGTACATGGACGTCGACGACAGCGGCAAGCGCCACCCCACCCTCGACGCCTTCACCAAACGCACCGGCATCAAGGTCAAGTACACCGAGGACATCAACGACAACAGCGAGTTCTTCGCCAAGATCAAGCCGCAGCTCGCCGCGGGCCAGGACACCGGCCGCGACATCATCGTGCTCACCGACTGGATGGCCGCCCGTCTCATCCGCCTGGGCTGGGTCCAGAAACTGGACGCGTCCAACCTGCCGCACGCCTACGCCAACCTCTCGGAGCAGTTCCGCAGCCCCGACTGGGACCCTGGCCGGGCGTACTCGTATCCCTGGCAGGGCATCTCCACGGTCATCGCCTACAACAAGAAGGCGCTCGACGGCGTCGAGGTGAAGTCGGTCTCCGACCTCCTCGACAACCCCAGGCTCAAGGGCCGCGTCGGCTTCCTCACCGAGATGCGCGACAGCATCGGCATGACCCTGCTCGACATGGGCAAGGACCCGGCGAACTTCACCGACGACGACTACGACGCCGCGATCGCCCGCCTCCAGAAGGGCGTCGACAACGGCCAGATCCGCCGCTTCACCGGCAACGACTACACGTCCGACATCACCAGCGGCGACTTCGCGGCCTGTATCGCCTGGGCCGGCGACGTCGTACAGCTGAAGGCGGACAGCCCCGACGTCGACTTCGTCATCCCGGACTCCGGCTACATGACGTCCAGCGACAACATGCTGGTCCCCAACAAGGCCCGGCACAAGACGAACGCCGAACGGCTCATGGACTACTACTACGAGCCCGAACCGGCGGCCGAACTCGCCGCGTACATCAACTACGTCTGTCCCGTCGACGGGGTGCAGGCGGCGCTGGCGAAGATCGACAAGGACGCGGCGGACAACCCGCTGATCATCCCCGACAAGGCCATGCAGGCGAAGTCCCACGCCTTCCGCTCGCTGAGCACGAAGGAAGAGACGGCCTACGAGGCGAAGTTCGCGAAGCTGACTGGGGCGTGACGACGATGAAGACCACCGACAGCGGCAGCGGCGACGTTCGCCTCACCGGGATCAGCAAGACCTACGGCTCCTTCACCGCCGTGCAGCCGCTCGACCTGACCGTCCCACAGGGCTCGTTCTTCGCCCTGCTCGGCGCCTCCGGCTGCGGCAAGACCACCACCCTGCGCATGATCGCCGGTCTGGAGGAACCTTCCTCCGGCACCGTCCACCTCGGCGACCAGGACGTCACCGCCCTGCCGCCCTACAAGCGCCCGGTGAACACCGTCTTCCAGTCCTACGCCCTCTTCCCGCACCTCGACATCTTCGAGAACGTCGCCTTCGGCCTGCGCCGACGCGGCATCAGGAGTGTGAAGAAGCAGGTCGAGGACATGCTGGAGCTGGTCCAGCTCGGCGAGCAGGCCCGTAAGAAGCCGCACCAGCTCTCCGGCGGCCAGCAGCAGCGCGTCGCCGTCGCCCGCGCGCTGATCAACACCCCCAAGGTGCTCCTGCTCGACGAGCCCCTCGGCGCCCTCGACCTCAAGCTGCGCCGCCAGATGCAGCTGGAGCTCAAGCGCATCCAGACCGAGGTCGGCATCACCTTCGTGCACGTCACGCACGACCAGGAGGAGGCCATGACGATGGCCGACACGGTCGCCGTGATGAGCGCGGGACGCGTCGAGCAGCTCGGCTCCCCGGCCGACCTGTACGAGAACCCGCAGACCACGTTCGTCGCCAACTTCCTCGGCACCTCCAACCTCATCGAGGCCGAGGTCGACACCAAGAGCGGCGACGACATCGTGCTGAAGGCGGGTGGCGGCAAGCTGGTCCTGCCCGAGGCGCGATGTTCCGCGCCCACGGCCGCCGGCGGCAAGGTGCTGGTCGGCGTCCGCCCGGAGAAGATCTCCCTGGTCCACGCCGACGCCGCCGGCGAGATCCCCGAGAACCGCAACCGGATCACCGGGAAGATCGCCGACTCGTCGTTCATCGGCGTCTCCACGCAGTACGTCATCGACAGCGCGGTCTGCCCCGAGTTCGAGGTCTACGTACAGAACGTCGACCGGGACACCCGGCTGGTCCCCGGCGCCGACGTCGTCCTGCACTGGGCGCCCGCCCACACCTTCGGCCTCGACGCCGCGCAGGACATCGACGCCGGCATCGACGAACAGGTGGCGCTCTGATGGCCACGCTCACCGAGGCGCCCCCGCCGCTGACCCCGGCCGCGCCCGAGAAGAAGCCACCGCGCAGACGCGGGCGCATGACGCCGTACTGGCTGCTGCTGCCCGGACTGCTCTGGCTGATCGTGTTCTTCGCGCTGCCGCTGATCTACCAGGCCTCCACGTCCGTGCAGACGGGCTCCCTGGAGGAGGGCTACAAGGTCACCTGGCACTTCGCGACCTACTGGGACGCGCTGAGCGAGTACTGGCCGCAGTTCTTCCGCTCGGTCCTCTACGCCGCCGCCGCGACGATCCTCTGCCTGATCCTGGGCTATCCGCTGGCCTACGTGATCGCCTTCCGCGCCGGGCGCTGGCGGAACCTGATCATGATCCTGGTGATCGCGCCGTTCTTCACCAGCTTCCTGATCCGCACCCTCGCCTGGAAGACGATCCTCGCGGACAGCGGCCCGGTCGTCGAAGTCCTCAACACCCTGCACGTCCTGGACGTCACCAACTGGCTCGGCTGGACCGCCGGCGACCGTGTCCTCGCCACCCCACTGGCGGTGGTCTGCGGTCTGACGTACAACTTCCTGCCGTTCATGGTCCTGCCGCTCTACACCTCGCTGGAACGCATCGACGGACGGCTGCACGAGGCGGCCGGCGATCTGTACGCCAAGCCGATCACCACCTTCCGCAAGGTCACCTTCCCGCTGTCGATGCCCGGCGTCGTCTCCGGGACGCTGCTGACCTTCATCCCGGCGGCCGGCGACTACGTCAACGCCGAACTCCTCGGCTCGACCGACACCCGCATGATCGGAAACGTCATCCAGACACAGTTCCTGCGCGTACTGGACTATCCGACGGCGGCGGCGCTCTCCTTCATCCTCATGGCCGCCATTCTGCTCATGGTCACCTTCTACATCCGCAGGTCCGGGACGGAGGAGCTGGTCTAAATGCCCGTCGTGATGTCTTTCGTCAAATGGTTCAGACGCAATCTCGTCGTCATCGCGGGACTTCTCACCCTCGGCTATCTGCTGCTGCCCAACGTCGTCGTCACGGTGTTCTCCTTCAACAAACCGAAGGGCCGCTTCAACTACGAATGGCAGCAGTTCTCCACGGACGCCTGGAAGGACCCGTGCGGAGTCGCCGGAATGTGCGGCTCGCTCTCGCTCAGCCTCCAGATCGCGATCTGGGCGACCATCGGCGCGACCCTGCTGGGCACGATGATCGCCTTCGCCCTGGTCCGCTACCGCTTCCGCGCGCGGGGCTCGGTCAACTCGCTGATCTTCCTGCCGATGGCGATGCCCGAGGTCGTCATGGCCGCCTCGCTGCTCACCCTGTTCCTCAACCTGGGTGCACAGTTGGGTTTCTGGACGATCCTCATCGCGCACATCATGTTCTGCCTCAGCTTCGTCGTGACGGCCGTCAAGGCGCGCGTCATGTCGATGGACCCGCGCCTGGAACAGGCCGCCCAGGACCTCTACGCCGGACCGGCGCAGACCTTCCTGCGCGTCACCCTGCCCATCGCGGCCCCCGGAATCGCCGCGGGCGCGCTGCTCGCCTTCGCGCTCTCCTTCGACGATTTCATCATCACCAATTTCAACGCGGGTTCGACCGTCACCTTCCCCATGTTCGTCTGGGGTTCGGCACAGCGCGGCACTCCCGTGCAGATCAACGTCATCGGAACGGCCATGTTCCTGGTCGCCGTCCTGCTCGTCCTGATGTCGATGGTCATCGGCAACCGCCGTAACCGACAAAAAGCGTAGGGAGTTGAAATCATGGCCCCAAGCGCCATGAGCCGTTGGACAAAGGCACTTTCCGAAGCCCAGCCGGTCCCGTACTGGCTGGAGGACCCCGGCAAGCCCCGCCCCGAGCCCGCGCTCACCGGCGCCGAGACCTGTGACCTGCTGGTCGTCGGCGGCGGCTACAGCGGACTGTGGACCGCGCTCGTCGCCAAGGAGCGCGAACCGCAGCGGGACGTGCTGCTGCTTGAGGGCCGCGAGGTGGGCTGGGCCGCCTCGGGCCGCAACGGAGGCTTCTGCGCGGCCTCCCTCACCCACGGGCTGCCCAACGGTCTGGCCCGCTGGCCCGACGAGATCCACACCCTCCAGGAGCTGGGCCACCGCAATCTCGACGAGATCGAGGCGGCGATCGCCCGGCACGGCATCGACTGCGACTTCGAACGCACCGGCGAGATCGACGTCGCCACCGAGACCTACCAGGCGTGGGAACTGCGCGACTGGTACGAGGAACTCGACCGCAGGGGCCTCGCCGACGGCGTCGAGTTCCTCGACACCGACGCCGTCCGCGAACAGGTCGCCTCGCCCACCTTCGAGGCCGGCCTGTACGACCGCCGGGGGGTGGCCATGCTCCACCCCGCCAAGCTGGCCTGGGGCCTGAAGCAGGCGTGCGTGCGGCTCGGCGTCCGGGTGTACGAGCACACGCCCGCCCTGGACCTGAAGCCGTACGGCGCCGGGATGGCCGTACGCACGCCCTACGGGCAGGTCCGCGCCCGCCAGGTCGCGCTCGGCACGAACATCTTCCCCAGCCTGGTCAGACGCGTGCGGGCGTACACCGTCCCGGTCTACGACTACGCGCTGATGACCGAGCCGCTCGGCGCCGAACAGCTCGGCGCGATCGGC
The DNA here is from genome assembly GCF_042653945.1 of Streptomyces vulcanius. Classification (NCBI taxonomy): domain Bacteria; kingdom Bacillati; phylum Actinomycetota; class Actinomycetes; order Kitasatosporales; family Streptomycetaceae; genus Streptomyces; species Streptomyces vulcanius. The sequence continues at coordinate 30,821 of NZ_JBHSFK010000057.1, forward strand.
TGGAAGAACCGCCAGGGCCTGGGCGACTCCGCCAACCAGTTCCACTACTTCCGGCTGTCCGCCGACAACCGGATCCTGTGGGGCGGCTACGACGCGGTCTACCCGTACGGCGGCCGGGTCCGGGCCGAGTACGACGACCGGCCCGAGACCTACGCCAAACTCGCCGGGCACTTCTTCACCTGCTTCCCGCAGCTGGAGGGCGTCCGCTTCACGCACGCGTGGGGCGGCGCGATCGACACCTGCTCGCGCTTCTCGGCGTTCTTCGGCACCGCCCACCAAGGGAAGGTCGCCTACGCGGCCGGGTACACCGGTCTGGGCGTCGGGGCCACCCGGTTCGGCGCCGAGGTGATGCTGGACCTCCTCGCGGGGGAGAGCACCGAGCGGACCCGGCTGGAAATGGTCCGCAGGAAGCCGCTTCCCTTCCCGCCGGAGCCGTTCGCCTGGACCGGGATCGCGCTCACCAAGTGGTCGCTGGCCCGCGCGGACGCGCACGGCGGCCGGCGCAACCTCTGGCTGAGGACGATGGACCGACTGGGACTGGGTTTCGACAGCTGAGGGCTGCCGGCGGCGGGTGAGCCGGGTCACTCCAACGAGGCGTCCGAACCCGCGTAATGCTCGCCCCCGACCTCCCTCTCCCCCGTGACGCGACGACCGCGTCCACGAGAGAGGGAGGTCTTCTCATGGCTGGGGCGAAGACGGCTGTCGAATGGCTGACATCCGTCGCACCGGATCCCGAGGCCTGCCGCTGGGAATGGGAGCGCAACCCCGCGGGGGTCGCGCTGCTGCCGGCGGGCAGGGCCTGGGACGTACTCATCCTGCCGGGCGAACTCGGCGGTCGGACGCTCGACGTGCTCACCCGCATCCTCGACCAACCGGGGCCCGTGCTCGTCGACTTCGGCGAGAACCGCATGGGCTTCCTCGTACCGGCGGGCACCGCCGCCCACTGGATCGGCACCGGTGTCCGCACCGCCGGGGCCGGCACCTGGATCGTCGTGCCGTACCCGGGCCGCTCCACGGGCCGCGTCCGCTGGCTGGTCCCGCCCGACGGCTCCGGCACCCTCACCGACCCGGCGCTCCTCGAACTCGCCATGCACGAGGCGGCGGCGGGCCTGGCCACCGGAACCATCGACTAGGACCAGTCCGGGCGAGCGGACGTCCCCCATCCCGACGCTCCCGACGCTCCCGACGCTCCCGACGACGCCGGCCGCCCGTGCGGCCGGCGCGGCCTACTCCGGCGCCGTCGCCTTCAGCGCCAGCCACAACTCCATGCGGACGTCCGGATCGTCGAGCGAGCGGCCCAGGATCTCCTCCACCCGGCGCATCCGGTAGCGCAGGGTGTGGCGGTGGACGCCCAGGTCGGCCGCCGCCGCGTCCCACTGGCCGTGCCGGGAGAGCCAGGCGCGCAGGGAGGCGACGAGATCACCGCGGCCGGTCGCGTCGTGCTCGCGCAGCGCCCGCAGCAGACCGTCCGCGAACGCCTGCACCGCGTCGTCCGCGAGAAGCGGCAGCACCGAACCGGCCGCCAGCCGCTCGTGCTCCACGAGGACCCGGCCCCTGCGCCGCGCCACCGACAGCGCCTGCTGGGCCTGCTTGTACGCCGCTGCCGCCGCGATCGGCCCGGCCGGTGCCGAAAGCCCGACGACCAGCCCCTCGTCCGCGCGCTCCTCACCAGGCGTCCCCTCCCACTCCGCCGCATACCGGGCGCACGCCGCCACCGCCGCACCGCCGTCCGCGACCAGCACCACCAGCCGCTCCCCTTCGGGCACCACCAGGACCGCCTCCCCGGCCCGCGCGGCAGCCGACTCGAAGACTTCGGCGAGACCACCGAGGGGGTCGCCGGCCTGTCCGGGAGCGGTGGACGCCGGTTCGGCCACGATCACCCGGAAGGGGGCGTCGAGGAGTTCGCCGTACAGGTCGCCCGCGACCGCTCGGGCGTGGTCGGGTTCGCCGGCCAGGAGCATGCGCAGGACGGCCGCGCCGAGGCGTTGTTCCGCCGCGCGCAGGGAGCGGGAGCGTTCCGTGGTGAGGGTGAGCAGGGCGATCGCCGAGTGGACGGCGTACCGCTCCGCCGTGCCGGGGGCGGCCGCCGTGCCGACCGCGAGGGTCGCGCGCGGGCGGCGGCCGGTGCCCAGGGTGTGCAGTTCGATCCGGTCGGCGTTCTCGGCCGAGTCGGCGGAGTGCGCCCCCGCGACCACCGCCGACGCCGGTGCCGGACGGTCCCGCAGCCGCTCCACCTCCGTGGTGAGCCGTGCCGCCCGCCGGCCCGCCCACTCCGGCGCCGCCGCGACGACGGCGCCCGAGGCGTCGTACAGCGCCGCCCACCCGTCGACCTGCGTGGCGAGCGCGGCCAGCAGCCCCTCCGGGCCGTCCGTCAGCGCCTGCCTGGTCAGCTCCCGCTGGGCCGCGAACCCCGCCGTCACCGCCCGGTACTGGTCGGCCGCGATGGCCGCCGACACCGCCTTGCTGATCGCGAGGAAGGGGGTGCGGCGCGGCACCTCGAGCAGGGGGAGGCCCTCCCGCTCGGCGGCTTCGAGGAGGGCCTTCGGGATGTCGTCGTAGTTGACGCCGACCGCGAAGCCGAGCCCGACCACCCCCGCCCCCACCAGCCGCTTCACATAGCGCCGCATGGTGTGCGGGTCCTCCGCGTCCAGCTTCAGCGCGGTGATCAGCAGCAGCTCCCCGCCCTCCATGTACGGCACCGGGTCCGCGAGCTCGCTGACATGCGCCCACCGCACCGGCACGTCCAGGCGGTCCTCGCCCGCCCGCACGGTCAGCTTCAGCGCGGAATGGTGGACGAGCGAGGCGAGCGTGGGAGGCATGGGCCGTCAGTGCCTTCGAAGAGGGGAGATCTCTTGGCCGTCGCGTATGAACGGCCACAGCCGATTCTGCCTCACCGGCGAGATCCCCCGCGTCCCTTCAGCCCCGCAGGTCCACCAGCAGCGGCGGCGCGTGCTCGCCCCCGACGGTCGTCAGCGACAGCACCGCGTGGCCCGGCGGAACCTCGTGCGCCAGCTGGGACGGCGACCACCGCTCCCGTTCGACCTGGCGCACGGTCACCGCGTCCGTGGTCACCGCCTTGCCCGTGACCAGTTTGCGCAGGGCGTGGATGGCCCGGGTCATCGGCTGGTCGGCGAACACCGTGTGTTTGGCGACCTCCGTGGTCTCCACCCACTCGGTGCCCCAGGCCTGCGCGAACCGGCCGCCGTCCCAGGTGGTGATCCCCGAGAAGGCCATCCGGCAGCCCACCGCCCCGTACAGCGGACCGTGCAGCGCCTCCGGTACGTCCCCTATGGTGCGCAGCGCCAGCACCACGCCCGCGTTCTGCGAGCGCAGCCGCTGGATCCGGCGCACCGAGTCCACGGTCACCGCCCCGGTCGCGTCGTCCAGCACCAGACAGGCGAAGTGGGCGCGCCGCCCCTCCCGTACGACGGCGTGGAACTGGGCGAGGACCAGCCGGGTGATCAGCCGTCCGGCCTCCTCGTGCCCGCGCTCGGGCAGGTCGACGCGGACCCGCAGGGGGTGGTGGGCGACGGAGCGCAGCGAGAACGCGCGATGGGTCTGACCGGCACCGCCGCCGAAGAAGTCGGCGAACACCGGCCGGTTCAGCAGCGCAAGCCGGTCGGCGAGGGCCCGCCCGGGGTCGCCCGGCGCCCCGCTCTGCCGTACGCGCGCCTCCAGTTCCCGGCGCATCACGTCGTCCCCGGCGACGGCGGCCCGCAGCTCGCCCAGCGCCCCCGGCTCGCCCTCCAGGAGTTCGCGCAGCTCGGGCAGCGCGGGGAAGCGGCCGTGCACGGCCCGGTAGGGGCCGAGGAGCTGGGCGAGCGCGGTGGCGGCGCCCTGTCCGCTCACCGTGTCCACGTCGCCGACCAGCGCCTCGGCGAGGATCGCGGCGGCCTCGTCGGGGTCGTCGCACTCGGCGTACGGGTCGAGGTCGTACACGGACGACGGATCGCCGATCCGGACGATCACGTCGAAGGACGCGTCGGCGCCGAGCCGTCCGCCGCCCGGCGCCGACACCGCGACGACCGCGCAGCCGCCGGTCAGCGCCTGCAGGGCCAGCGCCTCCGTCAGCGGCTCGACCAGCGTGCGAGTCTTGCCCGCGCCGGACGGGCCGACGGCGAGCAGCGAGGTGCCCAGCACCTCCGGGCCGAGCGCGGCGCCCGCGTCGTGGTGGGTGAGCGGGGTGCGCTCGGACGCCACCCAGCGGCCGATGCGCACCTGCCCGTCGAGCAGGTCGTGGCGCGTGGTGCGGTGGGGCAGGTCACGGGCGCCGGACGGGTGGGTCCAGGCGGCGCCGCCCTGGCGCAGCACGGTCTCCCGGAAGTCGGGCAGACCCACCGTCCAGGCCCGGCGCACCCGTGCGCAGTCCACGTCGTTCATCCGTCCGGCGGCCACCTCGCCGGTCAGCAGCTCGGCCGCCTCGTACTGCCCGGCGTCCCGCAGCTCGGGCCACTGGGCGCGCGGTCGCTCGACGACGGGGGCGGCGGCCTCGGGGCGGCCACGGGAGGCGAGTCGTTCCTTCGCGTACGGCAGCCAGCCGCCGACCTTCGCGAACGGCCACACCACCAGCGCGGTGACGACCGCGTACAGGGTGTCCGTGAACAGGACGGAGGAGAACAGCTCGTAGCTGCCGGAGACCAGCACGACCAGGGAGAACAGCGGGTCGACCACCGGCAGCGCGTCCCAGCCGGCCCCGAAGGCGCCGGGGAACACGACGCTCAGCGCGGCCAGCGCGCACAGCAGGGCCAGCAGCGCGCGGGCGGGCTGCGGCCGACGGCCGACGAAGTGCCGCAGCGCGTCCGGCCAGCCGCCCAGCCGGCCCATGAAGAGGACGAGGACCGCGAAGAACACACCGTCGTAGACGACCCGGGCCTCGGCGCCCTCCATGGTCTTCGCGGAGGCGATCGTGCCGCCCCACCACCAGTCGTCCGGGGTGAACAGCCGCAGCAGCGTGAACTGGTAGGGCAGGCTGCCGCGCCGCCACAGCGACCACAGCACGAGCGCCACCACCAGCGGCACCAGCATCCCGACCACCGTGACCGGCGAGAGCCGCCCGGTGGGCCGGTCGGCCTTCGGCAGCCGGTACCCGAACCGCCAGATCCCCGGCTTGGCCTCGGGCCGGGGCGCGTCGAGCCAGTCGGCCACGGCCGAGGCGGCCGGCGCGGGCGGCGCCGCGGGCCGGGGCGGTACCTGCGGGGGCCCCGCAGGGCGCGGCACAGGGTTCGCATGCGTACCGCGTACGTCCCGCGTGCCGTCGCCGTCCATCGCCCTTGCCCCCTGAGCAGCCGTTCCGTCCGTCATCAGCGAGCAATCTAACGCGCCCGCATGGGGAGTTCACCGCTTACGCGGCCGGGCCTGCGGTGATGCCTCCGCGGGCCGCTATGTCCAAGGCGGACAAGCCGCCCGCGCGACACCGCCCACATGGAGCATGCCCACCCTCCGCCCCCGGTCCTAACCTGCGAGAAGAGAGAAAAAGGCGTCCGCAAGACCCCCTGAAGACCCAGGAGCCCGCCATGACCGCCCTTCCGCAGGAGCGCCGGATCGTCACCGCCATCCCCGGCCCGAAGTCGCAGGAGCTGCAGGCCCGCCGTACCGCCGCGGTCGCGCAGGGCGTGGGCTCCGTGCTGCCGGTGTTCACCGCGCGCGCGGGCGGCGGCATCATCGAGGACGTCGACGGCAACCGTCTGATCGACTTCGGCTCCGGCATCGCCGTGACGAGTGTCGGCGCCTCCGCCGAGGCCGTCGTACGCCGTGCCGCGGCGCAGCTCGCCGACTTCACCCACACCTGTTTCATGGTCACCCCCTACGAGGGCTACGTGGAGGTCGCCGAGGCCCTCGCCGAGCTCACCCCGGGTGACCACGCCAAGAAGTCCGCGCTGTTCAACAGCGGCGCGGAGGCCGTCGAGAACGCGGTGAAGGTCGCCCGTGCCCATACGAAGCGGCAGGCGGTCGTCGTCTTCGACCACGGCTACCACGGCCGGACGAACCTCACCATGGCGCTGACGTCGAAGAACATGCCGTACAAGCACGGCTTCGGGCCGTTCGCGCCCGAGGTCTACCGTGTCCCGGTCGCCTACGGCTACCGCTGGCCGACCGGCCCGCAGAACGCGGGGCCCGAGGCCGCCGCGCAGGCCATCGACCAGATCACCAAGCAGGTCGGCCCGGACAACGTGGCCGCGATCATCATCGAGCCGCTGCTCGGCGAGGGCGGCTTCATCGAGCCCGCCAAGGGCTTCCTTCCGGCCATTCGTGACTTCGCCGCCGCCAACGGCATCGTCTTCGTCGCCGACGAGATCCAGTCCGGGTTCTGCCGCACCGGCCAGTGGTTCGCCTGCGAGGACGAGGGCATCGTCCCGGACCTGATCACCACCGCCAAGGGCATCGCCGGCGGCCTCCCGCTCGCCGCCGTGACCGGCCGCGCCGAGATCATGGACGCCGCGCACGCGGGCGGCCTGGGCGGCACCTACGGCGGCAACCCGGTCGCCTGCGCGGGTGCGCTCGGCGCGATCGAGACGATGCGGGATCTCGACCTCAACGCGCGGGCGAAGGCCATCGAGGTGACGATGAAGGCCCGGCTGACCGCCATGGCCGAGAAGTTCGAGGTCATCGGTGACGTACGCGGCCGTGGCGCGATGATCGCCATCGAGCTGGTCAAGGACCGCACCACCAAGGAGCCGGCCCCCGAGGCCACCGCCGCGCTCGCCAAGGCCTGCCACCAGGAAGGTCTGCTGGTCCTTACCTGTGGCACCTACGGCAATGTGCTGCGTTTCCTGCCCCCGCTGGTCATCGGCGAGGACCTCCTGAACGAGGGCCTCGACATCATCGAGCAGGCCTTCGCGCGTATCTGAGCAGCCTGCCGCCAGTGCTGACGCACAGCTGACTCCTACGGTCAGCAGGCCGTGTGAAGAAGGTGTGCGGGGTGCATGGCGGGACGCGAATCCGTCTGTCGCACCGCCTGTCACTGCCGTACGTTCTACCCAGATGAGAGATACACCCCGCCCACAGGGGACTGTGGGCGAACCCCAGGCCGGGGCCTCCCCAGCTTCGACCTGGTCGTGCCCTCGCGCACACAATCGGAGCCCCAGGCTCCGGAATCTCCTCACCGATCGGACGGTCGCCCGCCCCAAACCCCCCGGGGCGGCCGGCGTCCCGATCCGGACGGCCGCCCCGGAACCACCCCCCCTGTTCCGGGGCGGCCGACCTCCTTCTCCGGTGCAGACCACTGACCCCGCATTTTTGCCGGGGTCTTTTTTTCGAGCAGACAGCGATACGATACGTCTCGTCTCGTGTTTTCGTCGGAGGAGTGCCCATGGACCGCTACGTCGACGCCGCCCCCGGCGTCCGCCTCTGGACCGAGGCCCACGGTCCCGCCGACGCGCCCCCGCTCCTGCTGATCATGGGCGCTCAGGCACCCGCCCTCGGCTGGCCGGACGAGTTCGTCGGCCTGCTCGCCCGCCGGCACCGCGTGATCCGCTACGACCATCGCGACACCGGCCGCTCCACCTGGGGGTACGACGAGCGGCCGTACCCCGTCACCGCGCTCGCCGAGGACGCCGTCGCCGTCCTGGACGCCTGGGGCGTCGACCGCGCGCATGTCGTCGGCATGTCCCTGGGCGGGATGCTGGCCCAGCTCCTCCTCGCCGATCATCCCGAGAGGCTGCGCACCGCCACCCTGATCGGCACGGGATCCCTGAGCTCCGCCGCGTTCCGGCGCCCGGACGGCACGTCCGTCCCCGCCGAGCAGCTGCCGGGGCCCGACCGCGCACTGCTGGAGTTCTGGAGCCGCCCGGTACCGGACGACATCGACCCGGCGGCCGAGCTGGACCGCCGCGTCGAGCACTGGCGTCTGCTGGGCGGAGACGTGCTCCCCTTCGACGCCGACGACGCCCGCGACAGGGAACGCCGGATCATCGCCCAAACGGGCCGGTATCGCGCCGGCAGCGCACACGCCCGCGCCGATGTCTCCGGCATGGACCGTACCGGGGCGCTGGCCCGCAACGACGTGCCCGTTCTCGTCGTCTCGGCTCCAGCTGACCCCGTTTACCCGCCGCCCCACCCCGAGCACCTCGTCCAGACGATCCGGGGCGCCCGGCTGATCGAGGTCCCCGGCATGGGGCACGCCCTGCCCCGGACGGTGCACGCCCCGCTGGCCGAGGCGATCCTGGAGCACTCGGACGACTGGAGCTGACGGGAAATCAACTGTTCACAAGTGGAGGGGAGTTGAACTCTTTGCGTCGGCGTTAAACGACAGGTAAAACTGTGGCCAAGCTGTCCTGAACAGTTCCTGGGGGGGAATTGGTGTCGGAACCCACAGTCACAGTCGTCATCGGCGCGTACAATGCGATGCCCTATCTGACTCGCTGTCTGGAGTCGGTGGTCGAGCAGTCGCCGGGCGCCTACACAATCGAGTGCCTGGCCGTCGACGACGGGTCCACGGACGGCACCGACAAGGAACTCGACCGCTTCGCCGCCGGGCATCCCGGCCTCGTGCGCGTCGTCCACCAGCCGAACTCCGGAGGGCCGAGCGGCCCGCGCAACGTCGCTCTCGGACTGGCCCGGGGCCGCTACGTCTTCTTCCTCGACGCCGACGACCACCTCGGCCCGCACGCCCTGCGCCGGATGATCGACATGGCCGAGCGCAACCACTCCGACGTGGTGCTCGGCAAGTATGTGGGCGTCGACTGCAACGTGCCCACCTCCATGTTCGAGGCCGACCAGGACGTCGTCGACCTGGCGACCTCCCGCGTCTGGAACGCCCTGGCGCCGCACAAGCTCTTCCGGCGTTCGTTCCTCGACGAACGCGGGCTGCGCTTCGACGAGGACATCCGCATCGGCGAGGACCGTCTCTTCGTCACCAAGGCGTATCTCCAGGCCTCCACGATCTCCGTGCTCGCCAGCGAGGACTGCTACTACAAGGTCAAGCGCGACGACCAGGGCAACATCACCAGCGGCTTCAGCGACCTGATGAAACGTTTCGAGGTCGGCCGGCGCCTGATGGCCGCGATCGCCGTCCACAGCGAACCCGGACCCGTGCGCGACGCCGCGCTGCTGCGGACCTTCAGGGGCGGCTTACTGGACTCCTTCTCCTGGCGCTTCCCCCTGCTGGACGAAAGCGACCGGCGCGAGGCCATGGACATGGTCAAGGAGCAGCTGGACGCCTTCTACACCCCGGAACTCGATGCGCGGATGACGGCGCCGCACCGCCTCTTCGCCCACTGCGCACGGCACGGACTGCACCGGGAGCTGCTCGAGATCATCGAGTTCCTGAAGGAGGAGCGGAGCCGGCGCCGGCCGGCACCCGCAGTGATCGTGGACGGCGGGCGCGCCTACGCGGCCTACCCCTACTTCCGCGACGGAACGGCCGGCATCCCCGACTCCTGCTACGACATCACCGGCGAATTACGCCAGGACGACCGGCTGGACGCCGTGGAATGGCGCCGGATCCGGCGCGGCGGCGTACTCCGGCTGCGCGGCTACGGCCGCATCGAGAACGTACCCACCACTGAGCCGGCCACCGAACTGGTGCTGCGACTGCGCGACGACGGCCGCGAGGTGCGCCTCCCCACCCGCCCCGCACCGCTGCCCGACGCCGCCCCGGGCCACGCCCTCGACGACGCGCTCGCGGGCTTCACCGCCGAGATCGACCTCACCAGGGCCCTGGACGGTGCCCCGCTGCCGAAGGGCGTGTGGGACGTGTACCTGAACGTCCGCACCCAGGGCCTGAGCACGCGGCGCAGATTCGGCGCCCGCAAGGCGGACGGCGCCGCCGCGGCCACCGGCGGCCGCAGCGGAGGCCTCCAGGTCAAGCCGTACTACACCCTGGGTTACGGCAACCTCAGCCTGGACGTCACCGCCGCCTCGCGGGGCCGGCGGGAGAAGTGGCTGCCGAAGCGGCTCAGGCGGCAGATGCGCAGAAGGCTGGGCGGCCTGGGCCGCCGCCTCGGCGGCCGGAGCCTCGGCCGTTCCTGACAAGCTGGAGCGCATGCCGACCCGCCCCGACCAGCAGACCGAGGACGCGCCCCCCGCACAGGGCGCCCCGGCCCCGCGCGCCCTTCTCCTCGGTCTGCCCCTGCCCCTGCTCCTCTTCGTGCTGATCACCTGGCAGGTCGCCGTGGACGGGCCGCTGCTGCGGCTGGACACGCGGGCCAGCCGGGCCCTGGTGCATCCCGACCGGTTCTCCGAGCTGCTGTCCGACCTGGGGAACGTGCAGATCGCGGTGCCGATACTGGTGGCGGTCGCGGTGTACGTCGCGTGGCGGGGGCAGGCGGCGGGCGCGGTGCGCTGGTGGGTGCCGCCCGTCGCCGCGTTTCTGCTGATGACGCTGGTGCCGCTGATCGTCGTACCCCTGAAGGAGTGGACCGACCGGCCCGGCACGCCCGCCGTGCCGCCCGCCACCGGGTACTACCCCTCCGGACACACGGCGACGGCCGCCATCGCGTACGGCTCCGCCGTGCTGATCCTGCTGCCCTGGCTGCGGTCCGTTCGTGACCGGCGGATCGCGTTCGGCACGGCGGCGGTGCTCGTCCTCGCCGTGTCCTACGGGCTCGTACGGCGCGGCTACCACTGGCCGCTGGACGTCGTGGCCAGCTGGTGCCTGTGTGCGGTGCTGCTCGGTGGGCTGTGGCTGCTCCTGCGGAGCGCGGGCGCCGACCGCGCCAATCCGTAGTGTGACGGGTGTCCATCCGTACGACTCGGACAAACGTCCGCGCGCCGTACCGCGCCTACCGTGGACCACGAAAGCCACCGCACATCCCTCTGATGAGGAAGGGCCGGGAACTCGACAATGACTTCGACTCACGCCTTCTGGCTCGCCGGCCGCCAGGTCGCCGGCGAGGACACCTTCGACGTCACCTCCCCGTGGGACGGACGTCTCGTCGGCAAGGTCGGCGTACCGACGGACGCGCAGGTCGAGGAGGCCGTGGCCGCCGCGTACGCGGTGCGCGAGGAGTTCGCCGCCACCCCGGCCCACGTCCGCGCCGCCGCACTCGACCTGGCCGGCAAGCGGCTCGTCGAGCGCACCGAGGAGATCGCGCGGCTCATCTCCGCCGAGAACGGCAAGCCGATCAAGTGGGCGCGGGGCGAGGTCGGGCGCGCCGTCTCCGTGTTCCGGTTCGCCGCCGAGGAGGCCCGGCGGTTCAACGGCGGTGAGGCCCAGCGGCTCGACACCGACCTCGGCGGCCAGGGGCGGCTCGCGCTCACCCGCCGCTTCCCCAAGGGCGTCGTCCTCGGCATCGCGCCCTTCAACTTCCCGCTGAACCTGTGCGCCCACAAGATCGCGCCGGCCATCGCGGCCGGGGTGCCGATCATCCTCAAGCCCGCCCCGGCCACCCCGCTCTCCGGCCTGCTCATCGGCGAACTGCTCGCCGAGACCGGGCTGCCCGCCGGTTCCTGGTCGATCCTGCCGGTCGCCAACGACCGCATGCCCTCCCTCGTCCAGGACGAGCGCCTGCCGGTCATCTCCTTCACCGGCTCCGAGAAGGTCGGCTACGCGATCATGGACTCGGTGCCGCGCAAGCACTGCACCCTGGAGCTGGGCGGCAACGGCGCGGCCGTCGTCCTCGGCGACTACGCCTCCGACGCCGACCTCGACTGGGCCGCGACCCGCATCGCGACCTTCTCCAACTACCAGGGCGGCCAGTCCTGCATCTCCGTGCAGCGGGTCATCGCGGACGCGTCCGTGTACGACCGGCTGCTGCCGCGTATCGTCGCCGCCGTCGAGGCCCAGGTCACCGGCGACCCGGCCGACGACAAGACCGACGTCGGGCCGCTGGTCAGCGAGGAAGCGGCCAAGCGCGTCGAGACCTGGGTGGACGAGGCCGTCGCGGCGGGCGCGTCCCTCCTGGCCGGCGGCAAGCGCGACGGAGCCTCCTACGCGCCGACCGTCCTCACCGACGTACCGGCCGACACCACCCTCGCCTGCGAGGAGGTCTTCGGACCGGTCCTCACCGTGCAGCGGGTGGACGGCGAGGCCGCCGCCTTCGCCGCCGTCAACTCCTCCAAGTACGGCCTCCAGGCGGGCGTGTTCACCCACGACCTCCAGGCCGCCTTCCGCGCCCACCGCGCGCTGGAGGTCGGCGGTGTCGTCGTCGGCGACGTGCCCTCCTACCGCGCCGACCAGATGCCGTACGGCGGAGCCAAGCAGTCGGGTGTGGGCCGCGAGGGCGTGAAGTTCGCGATGGAGGACTACACGTACGAGCGGGTGCTGGTCCTGACGGGCCTCGCGCTCTAGTAAACGGTAACCATTTTCATATAGTCTCGTGCTCGGCGCTCACACGCCGTCCCCGAAGGGGTCCGGCACCGATGCCTTCCGGTGCCGGGCCCCTTCCTGCCGTCGGCCTCTCGGACCCTCAGCCGGAGAAGCCGACGTGCGCGAGCCGTAGCGGGCCGCGCAGTCCGATGCGCAGGTCGTGTACGCCCCGGGCGGCGAAGGGCGCGTCGAGGGTGACGTAGTCGTAGGGTCCGGGAGTCGGCGTGTCGAGGGTCAGCCGGGCCGTGGCCGCGCCGCCGCCGAGTGACAGCTCCACCGTGCCCTCCCCGGCCACCGTCACCGTCACCCCCGTCGTATCGGCGCCGAAGTCGCAGGCGCGGTAGACCAGTTCGCCCGAGTCGCCGGCCGCGGGCGTCACCGCGTCGCCGGACACCTTCGTCAGGTCGACCAGCTCCGTACCGCTCTGCTCGTCGAAGTCGGCTGCCGCGAGGGCGCGTCGACGGACCGGGCGCGGGGTGGCCGGTTCGCCGCCGAGGACGACGGTGCCGCGCAGCCGGACGTCCTCGCTCGATCCGCCGACCAGGACGTCGTAGGGGCCGGGCTCCAGGCGCCATGCCTGCCGCGCCACGTCCCAGAACGCGAAGGCGGACAGCGGGACTTCGAAGGTCAGCGCGGCCGTGGCGCCGGGGGCGAGGGTGAACCGGCGGTGGTCGAGCAGCTCACGGCGCGGGCGGGTGACCGACGGGTCCACGGCACGGGTGTAGAGCTGGGCGACCTCGTCGGCGGTCATGTCCCCGGTGTTGGTGACGGAGAACGAGATCCGGGCCGTCTCCTCCCCGACCTCCACCGCCAGGCCGGCGTACCCGAAGGAGGCGTACGACAGGCCGTGCCCGAAGGGGAAGAGGGGACGGCCCTCGAAGTACAGGTACGTCTGGCGGGCGCCGATCACGTCGTAGTCGAGCAGGTCGGGGAGGTCGGAGTCGTCGGCGTACCAGGTCTGCGGGAGGCGGCCGGCGGGGGAGACGTCACCGGCGAGGACCCGGGCCAGGGCGGTGCCCGCCGCCTGGCCGCCGTGGGCCGTCCACAGGACCGCGCTCAGCGGGGCCGGTGCGAAGGCGTACGGGTACGCCGACACCAGCGCCAGCACCGTGCGCGGGTTCGCGGCGCGTGCCGCCTCCAGGATCCGCTCCTGCTGGGCGGGGAGCCGCAGCGTCGTGCGGTCCTCCGTCTCCCGGCCGCCCAGGTGCGGGTCGTTGCCCGCCACCACCACGACCACGTCCGCCGCGGCCGCGATCCGGGCCACCGCGGCCTCGCCGCGCTCGACGACGACCAGTTCGAGAACCTCCGGATTCTCGTCGTCCGATGAGGCAACCTTCACGCCGTCGGCGGCGACAGAGACGTGGTGATCCGTGCCCAGATGCCTCAGGAGGTGACCGTTCCCGTGGGGTTCAGACCCTTGGGGTTCCAGGCGGAACGTCTCCTGGACGATCCAGCCGCCCGGCTGGTCGGCGGAGGCGCGCAGGTAGCCGTCCTCGGCTACGGAGAGGTAGCGGCCGTCGGGCGCGCGCAGTGTCAGCACGCCCTCGCCCCAGTCGACGAGCGCGAACTCGGTGCCGGTGGCGTCCGTGGTCAGCGGCGGCAGGTCGGTACGGCCGGCCAGCAGCGCCGGGTCCAGCGCGCCCTCGGCGCCGCGCGCCTCGTCGGCGGCCTCGGGGGCGGGCGGGACCTTGAGGAACACACCGGCGGACGTGCGCAGCCGGACGCGGTCCACGCCCTCCGCGAACTCCACGCGCTCCGCGCCGAACCGCTCGTACAGGCCCTCCAGGGGAGTGGAGCGGTGGATCAGGGTGCCGCTGTACCAGTCGAGCTTGCACTCGTCGGCGAGCAGTCCGACCACCGCGATCCGGGTGTCGGCGGCCAGCGGCAGCACACCGTCGTTGCGCAGCAGGACGACCGCCTGCTCGGCGGCCTCCCCGGCCAGCACCCGGTGGGCCGGGGTGTCGAACTCGCCGGTACCCGCGTGCGGATCGTAGTGCGGGTCGAACTCGCCCAGCCGGAAGCGCACCGAGAGCTGGCGACGGACCGCCGTGTCGACGTCGGCCTCCGTCAGCAGTCCCTGTTCCAGGGCCCCCTTGACCCGGCCAGTGATCTTCGAGCCGTCCGTGCCGTGGTCGGTGAAGCTGTCGACGCCGGCTTGGAGCGCCGCCGCCGTCGCCTCCTCGTGGGTGCCGAAGTAGTGCTCGGAGTCGACCAGGTTGGAGGGCGCGCCCGCGTCCGAGCAGACCAGCAGATCCTCCTCCGTCCAGGCCCGCAACTGCTCGCGCAGATACGGGGAGACATGGTTGGGGCGGCCGTTGACCAGGTTGTACGCGGGCATCACCCCGGCCACCGCGCCCGCCTCGACGGTCGCGCGGAAGGCCCGCAGGTCGTACTCGTGCAGCACGCGCGGGCGGACCGAGGAGGAGGTGACGTCCCGGCCGGTCTCGTTGTTGTGGGCCAGCCAGTGCTTGAGCACCGGGGCCGTGCGCCAGTACGTCGGGTGCTCGCCGCGCAGGCCGTGCGTGTACGCGGTGGCGATGGCCGAGGTCAGCCTCGGGTCCTCGGAGTAGCCCTCCTCGTTACGGCCCCACAGCGGGTGGCGCAGCAGGTTCACGGTGGGGGACCAGACGTTGAGGCCCACCCGCTCGTCGCGGGCGCGCATCGCCCGGGCCTCCCTGGACACCGCCTCGCCGACCCGTCGTACGAGATCGGTGTTCCAGGTCGCGCCCAGCCCGACCGCCTGCGGGAACACCGTCGCCGGGCCCATCCACGCCACCCCGTGCAGGGCTTCCTGGCCGGTGCGGAACGCGGCGACGCCGAGCCGTTCGACGGCGGGCGCGAACTGGTGCAGGAAGGAGACCTTCTCGTCCAGGGTCAGGCGCGACAGCAGGTCGTCGATGCGCTTCGCGAACGGCAGGTGCGGATCGCGGAAAGGCGGCGTGGGCGGCGTGGGTGCGGTCACGTGGGGATCCCTTTGCGCTGGAGCGAGGAGGGCTCTTTCGAAGCGCTTCGATGCTCATTCGACAGCGGGGTGGGTGTCAAGAGACCTCACCGCTATTTCAAGTGGCGTATAAGAACAGGTCACCCCCGATGCATCGGAGGAATCTTGGATACGACCCTTGTGCGCCCCCTCCCCTTCACTTAACCTCGCAGCAACATCGAAGCGCTTCGACGAAGAGCCCCGAGGACAGTCAGGTCTGGGGCGGAGAATCGCTTCAGCTCAGCCAGATCCACTCGAGACACCGCAGCCGACGGCCACCGCCGGGTGTCCTGGTGCGCCATGAAGGGTTGACGCAATGACGCCGAACGCCGCTTCCGCCTCTTCGGGCTCCGGCCCGAGCCGGAGAAGCTTCCTCGCCTCCACGGCGGTCGCCACCGCAGCGGTGGCGGGAGGGATGCCGCTGCTGTCCGCCTGCGGTGGCACGGACAGCGGCTCGCGCGACGGCACCACCTCGGGCAAGGACGCCAAGAAGATCCTCCCGGTGTACGTCGCCTCCAACGTGGTGACGCCCGACATCCCGTCCAAGAACGGCTCCGCGGTCGGCTTCATGAGCAAGCTCGACCTGGCCGGCCTGAAGACCTCGGTGCCCAAGAAGCTCGGCAAGGGCGGCAAGGTCACCATCATGTCGCCGTTCTGGGGCTCGCCGCCGAAGGACGGCAACCCCTACTACACGGCGATGAACAGCCTCATAGGCGTCGACGTCGCCTGGCAGAACCAGGACGGCAACACCTACGACCAGAAGCTCGGCGCGGTCCTCGCCTCCAGCGACGTTCCCGACGTGGTGGTCGTCCCCGGCTGGAACATGGGCGGCAAGATACCCAGCGCCATCCTCAGCAAGTTCGCCGACCTGGGCCCCTATCTGTCCGGCGACAAGGTCAAGGAGTACCCGAACCTCGCGGCGATCCCGACCGACGCCTGGCAGCGCTCGATCTTCGGCGGCAAGCTGCGCGGCCTGCCGATGCCGTCCCCGTACGTCACCAACATCGTGCCCTTCTACCGCAAGGACCTCTTCGACAAGGAGGGGTACGAGGTCCCGACGACGACGGACGAGTTCACGGCGCTGGCCAAGGACATCACCAACGCCAGGGCCAAGGTGTGGGCCTGCGGCGACATGAAGTGGACCGCTTTCAACAGCTTCGGGGTGCCGTCCGGCGGCGAGAAGCCGCTCGGCTGGATCCTTGAGGGCGGCAAGCTGGTCAACCGCATCGAGCTGGACGCCTACCTCGAAGCGCTGGAGTGGACCCGCAAGCTGTTCGCC
Organism: Streptomyces vulcanius; assembly: GCF_042653945.1. Classification (NCBI taxonomy): domain Bacteria; kingdom Bacillati; phylum Actinomycetota; class Actinomycetes; order Kitasatosporales; family Streptomycetaceae; genus Streptomyces; species Streptomyces vulcanius. The sequence goes on from NZ_JBHSFK010000057.1 coordinate 47,327, forward strand.
GCCGGGTATGTGCACCCCGACTTCAAGCTGGGCAAGAGCCAGGCCGTCGACCCGAGCACCAAGTTCGCCGCCGGTGAGTTCCTGATCTACAACAACGACATCTCCAGCTGGTGGGGGCAGCAGGCCTCGCAGGCCGCCCAGAACCCCGACTTCCAGATCTGGGGCATGGACATCTTCGGCCACGGCGGCGCCGACCCGGTCATCTACGCCACCCAGCCGGCCAACATCTTCGCCTTCGTCAACAAGAAGGCCTCCGAGTCGGTCATCCGTGACGTGCTGGCCGTCGCCAACGTCACCGCCGCCCCGTACGGCACCAAGGAGTACATGCTCACCAACTACGGGGTCGAGGGCACGCACTACACCGTCAAGGACGGGGTGCCCGTCAAGAACGACAAGGGCAACCAGGAGGTCGCCAACGCCTTCGTGATGGTGGCGGGCCCGGCGCCGACCATCGCCCACCCCGACTTCCCGGACATCACCAAGGGCGCGGTCGAGTGGCAGCAGCGGATGGGCGCCTTCACCAAGAAGTCCGCCTTCTACGGCATGCAGATCACCGAGCCCAACCGATGGACCAACCTCTCCAACGACTTCGAGCAGCTGGAGGACGACATCGTCCGCGGCCGCAAGAAGGTCAGCGACATGCAGCAGGCCGTCTCCGACTGGAAGAGCAAGGGCGGCGACCAGCTGCGCGCCTGGTACCAGAAGCTGCTCGACGACAACGGCACGGCGACGAGCTGACGGCAGCGAGGCGAGGAGAACGGCCGTGTCGCACAGCACGGTGCCTCGGAGCAGGGCCGAGGCCGACGAGACGGACAAGACCCCGGTGGCGTCCGGCGGCGCCACCGGCCCCGGGGGGAAGAAGAGGAAACGGTCCTCCGGGAAGCTGAGTCTGCGGATCAGGTTCAGACGCGACCGCGTCCTGCTGCTGATGACGCTGCCCGCGGTCGCCCTGCTCCTGCTCTTCAACTACCTGCCGATCCTCGGCAACGTGGTCGCCTTCCAGGACTACGACCCCTACATCAGCGACAACGGGATCGTCTCCATCCTCCACAGCCCCTGGGTGGGGCTGGAGAACTTCCAGCGGCTCTTCGAGGACTCGGCCTTCTGGAGTGCCGTCCAGAACACCCTCGTACTGTTCTTCCTCCAGCTCGTGCTCTACTTCCCGATCCCGATCGGGCTCGCGCTGCTCATCAACAGCGTGGTCAGGCCCCGGGTGCGGGCGGTGTCGCAGGCGATCCTCTACCTGCCGCACTTCTTCTCCTGGGTACTGGTCATCGCCGTGTTCCAGCAGCTGTTCGGCGGCGCGGGCATCCTCTCGCAGCTGCTGCGGCAGCACGGGTACGACGGCATCGACATCATGACCGACCCGGAGACCTTCAAGTTCCTGATCACCGCACAGAGCGTCTGGAAGGACGCCGGCTGGGGCATCATCGTCTTCCTCGCCGCGCTGGCCTCGGTCAACCCCGACCTGTACGAGGCCGCCGCGATGGACGGCGCGAACCGCTGGCGCCGCATGTGGCACGTGACGCTTCCGGCCCTGCGTCCGGTGATCGCGCTGCTGCTGGTGCTGCGGGTGGGTGACGCGCTGACGGTCGGCTTCGAACAGATCCTGCTCCAGCGCGACGCGGTCGGGCCAGGGGCGTCGGAGGTCCTCGACACCTTCGTGTGGTGGAACGGCGTCCGCAACCAGGACTTCGGCTACGCGGCCGCCGCCGGTCTGATCAAGGGCGTCATCAGCCTCGGCCTGGTGCTCGTCGCGAACAAGGTGGCCCATCTCATGGGCGAGCAGGGGGTGTACAAGAAATGACCGCCGTGATCGACAAGCCCGTGCCCACACCCAACCGGTGGGCCCCGCCGCCGCGGCCCGCGTGGGAGGAGGAGCCCAGCAGGGCCGGCCTCGCGGGCAAGGGCATCGCCCTGGCCTTCGCCTGTCTGGCGATCCTCTTCCCGCTGTGGATCGTCGTCGTCACCAGCCTCTCCCCGCGGAAGACCATCGACGAGGCCGGCGGCCTGGTGATGGTGCCCAAGGGGATCACCTTCATCGCCTACCGGGAACTGCTCAGCGGCGGACAGGTCACCCGTGCCGCGCTCATCAGCGTCCTGATCACCCTTGTCGGCACGCTCTTCTCGATGGGCGTCTCCGTCCTGTGCGCCTACGGCCTCTCCCGCACGGGATCCCTCGGCCACCGCTGGATCCTGATGGTCCTGCTGGCGACGATGTTCTTCAGCGCCGGCCTGATTCCGACCTATCTGCTGGTGCAGTCGCTCGGCCTCACGGACTCCTACCTCGCGCTGATCCTCCCCAGCGCGATCAGCGTGTTCAACATCCTCGTCCTGCGGGGCTTCTTCATGGGGATCTCGCAGGAGCTCATCGACAGCGCGCGGATCGACGGGGCGGGGGACTTCCGGATCCTCTGGCAGATCGTCATGCCGCTGTCGAGGGCGGTCCTGGCCGTCATCACGCTGTTCTACGCGGTCGGGTACTGGAGCGCCTGGTTCAACGCGTCGCTGTACCTCAACGACCAGGACATGATGCCGCTGCAGAACGTCATGATCCAGCTGGTGCAGAAGCAGGAGGCGCCGGTCGGGCTGGGGCAGGCGATCAAGACGGGGCAGCTGTCGGGGCTGGCCGTGCAGATGGCGGTGATGGTGATGGCACTGCTGCCGGTCGCCGTGCTGTCGCCGTTCGTCCAGAAGCACTTCAAGAAGGGGATGCTCACCGGGGCGGTCAAGGGCTGAGTCCCGGCTGCGGGCCGGTGGGGGCTGGTCGCGCCCACGCGGCGGAGCCGCATGTCGAGAACAGCCCCGCGCCCCTTGGGTACTCAGCTGCGGGCAGTCGTGCCTCCCCCAGTGCCTTAAGGGCCTGGGGGGACCCCCAGGCGGCACGGGTGGGCGCAGCGGTACCCCGCCGGCGCGGGCGAGCGCACCCCCCTCAGCGCAACCCACGTTCACTTTCTACGACCCCCCGAGGTACCCCCATGCACGTCACCCGCCGCACCGTCCTCGCCGGTACCGCTGCCGCCGCCGCACTCACCGCCCTCCCCGCCGCGCAGGCAACCGCAGCCACCACCGGAGGCACCCCCGCCTACCGCTGGCGCAACGCGGTCATCGGCGGCACCGGCTTCGTCACCGGCGTCCTCTTCCATCCCACGGTCCGCGGCCTGGCCTACGCCCGCACCGACATCGGCGGTGCCTACCGCTGGGACGAGAGATCCGCCCGCTGGACCCCCCTCACCGACCACCTCGGCTGGGACGACTGGAACCTCCTCGGCGTGGAGGCCCTCGCCGTCGACCCCGCCCACCCCAACCGGCTCTACCTCGCCCTCGGCACCTACGCCCAGTCCTGGGCCGGAAACGGCGCGGTCCTCCGCTCCGAGGACCGCGGCGCCACCTGGACCCGCACCGACCTCACCGTGAAGCTCGGCGGCAACGAGGACGGCCGGGGCACGGGAGAGCGCCTCCTCGTCGACCCGCGGGACAGCGACACGCTGTGGCTGGGGACGCGGCACGACGGACTGCTCAAGTCGACCGACCGGGGCGCCACCTGGGCGGCAGCCGACGGCTTCCCCGCCACCCCGAGCGCGAGCGGACAGGGCGTCACCCTCCTCGTCGCCGCCGGCCGCATCCTCTACGCCGGCTGGGGCGACTCCGACGGCACGGCGGGGTCCGTGAACCTCTACCGGACCGCCGACGGCGGCACGACCTGGGAAGCCGTCCCCGGACAGCCGACCGGCACCTCCGCCAAGGTCCCGGTCCGCGTCGCGTACGACTGCCATACCCGCGAGCTGTACGTGACGTACGCGAACGCCCCCGGCCCCAACAACCAGGCGGACGGCAGCGTGCACAAGCTGGCGACCACGAGCGGCAAGTGGACCGACGTGACCCCGGTCAAGCCCGCGGGCAGTGACACCTTCGGCTACGGAGGCGCCGCCGTGGACGCCCGCCGCCCCGGCACGGTCGTCGTCTCCACCAACAACCGCTGGTCGGCGGTCGACACCCTGTACCGGACCACGAACGGCGGCCGCACCTGGACGTCCCTGAAGGACTCGGCGGTCCTCGACGTGTCCGAGACCCCGTTCCTGACCTTCGGCGGCGACGAGGCCAAGTTCGGCTGGTGGATCCAGGCCGTCGCCGTCGACCCGTACGACTCGAAGCACATCGTCTTCGGCACCGGCGCCACCCTCTACGGCACCCGGGACCTGAAGCACTGGGCCCCGCAGATCCGCGGCCTGGAGGAGACCTCCGTACGTCAGCTGATCTCGCCCCCCACCGGGGAGGCACACCTGATCAGCGGTCTCGGGGACGTCGGTGTGATGTACCACGAGCGGCTCACGGCCTCGCCGTCCCGGGGCATGGCGTCCAACCCCGTGTTCGGGACCGTGACCGGCCTCGCCCAGGCCGCCGCCAAGCCCTCGTACGTCGTGCGCACCGGCTGGGGCGACCACGGCAACGGCGCCTGTTCGAACGACGGCGGGAAGAGCTGGGTGCCCTTCGCGGCGCAGCCCGCCCTCGCCAAGGACGCCCCCGGGCCGATCGCCACCAACACCGACGGCAGCGTGCTGCTGTGGACCTTCGTGCACTGGGACGGCACCAAGTACCCCGCCCAGCGCTCCACGGACAACGGAGCGACCTGGTCCGAGGTCTCCTCCTTCCCCAAGGGCGCCACCCCGCTCGCCGACCCGGCCGACCCGACGCGCTTCTACGCCTACGACACCGACACCGGAACCCTGTTCGCCAGCACCGACAGCGGCCTCACCTTCACCGGGCGCGCGAGCGGACTGCCCGCCGGCGACAGCCAGTTCCAGCTGGCCGCGGCCCCGGGGCGCTCCGGTGACCTGTGGCTGAGCACCAAGTGGAACGGCCTGTACCGGTCCACCGACGGCGGCGCGAGCTTCACCGGGCTGACCAGCTGCTGGGCCTCGTACACCCTGGCCTTCGGCAGGGCCGCCGACGGCGCCGGCTATCCGGCGGTCTACCAGGTCGGCGCCACGGAGGCGATCACCGCCGTGTACCGCTCCGACGACGGCGCGAAGAGCTGGGTGCGGGTCAACGACGACCAGCACCAGTGGGGCTGGATCGGCGCGACCATCGCCGCCGACCCGCGGCTCTACGGCCGCGTCTACGTCGCCACCAACGGCCGTGGCATCCAGTACGGGGAGCCCGTGTAATGCCCGGCCGCGGAAAGCCGAGCCTCGCCGACGCCACCCGTGGCCGCATCCTCTTCGGCGGCGACTACAACCCCGAGCAGTGGCCCGAGGAGACCTGGCACGAGGACGCCCGCCTGATGCGCGACGCCGGCGTCAACTCCGTCACCCTCGGCGTCTTCTCCTGGTCGAAGCTCGAACCCCGGCCGGGAGCACGGGAGTTCGGCTGGCTGGACCGGCTGATGGACCTGATGCACGACAACGGCATCGGCGTCGTCCTCGCCACCCCCACCTCCTCGCCGCCGCCCTGGCTGGGCCGTCTCCACCCCGACTCCCTGCCCCGCACCGAGGACGGCCGTGTCGAGTGGTGGGGCGGCCGGCAGCACTTCTCCCACTCCAGCGCCGCCTACCGCAGCCACGCCCGCGTCATCACCGAGGAACTCGCCGCCCGCTACGCCGGACACCCCGCCCTCACCATGTGGCACATCAACAACGAGTACTGCACGGCCGACCACGGCGACGAGGCCGCCGTCCGCTTCCGCCGCTGGCTGCGCGCGCGGTACGGCACCCTCGACGCCCTCAACACCGCCTGGGGAACGGCGTTCTGGAGCCAGGGCTACGACACCTGGGACGGCATCCTGCCGCCCCGCACCCCGCACTACCTGAGGAACCCCACCCAGGTGCTGGACTTCCGGCGCTTCACCTCCGACATGCTCCTGGAGTGTTACACCGCCGAGCGGGACATCGTCGCCCGGCACACCCCGCACATCCCGGTCACCACCAACTTCATGCCGCTGTTCTTCGGCCAGGACGCCTGGCGCTGGGCCGAGGAGGAGGACGTCGTCTCCGTCGACCTCTACCCCGATCCGCGCGACCCCCTCGGCGCCCAACACGGCGCCCTCGTCCAGGACTTGACCCGCTCGCAGGCGCGCGGTCCCTGGATGCTGATGGAGCAGGCGGCCGGACCGGTCAACTGGCGCGGGGTCAACCACCCCAAGCCGCGGGGCCTCAACCGTCTCTGGTCCCTTCAGGCCGTGGCCCGCGGCGCGGACGCCGTCTGCTACTTCCAGTGGCGCCAGTCCCGCCAGGGCGCCGAGAAGTTCCACTCCGGGATGGTCAGCCACGCGGGGGAGCAGGGCCGTACCTTCCAGGAGGTCAAGCGACTGGGCGCGGAACTCGCCCGCATCGCAGGCGAGGTGACGGGCAGCCACATCCATGCCGACATCGCGGTCCTGCACGACTGGCACGCCTGGTGGGCCGCCGCCCAGGACGGCCGCCCCTCCACCCGCGTCGACCACCCGGCCGTACTCCACGCCTGGCACCGCGCCCTGTGGGAGGCCCACCTCACCACCGACTTCGCCCACCCCGAGCACGACCTCACCGGCTACCGGCTGGTCGTCGTACCGCAGTTGTACGCGCTGACGGACGCGGCGATCGACAACCTCCTCGGGTACGTCCGGGGCGGCGGCACCCTCGTCGCCGGCTTCCTCACCGGCGTCGCCGACGAGGACGACCGGGTCCGCCCCGGCGGCATGGACCCCCGGCTGCGCGAGCTGTTCGGCATCCGGGTCCTGCACGAGTGGTGGCCGCTGGAGGCGGAGGAGAGCATCGAGGCCGAGGGCTTCCGCGGGACCCTGTGGTCGGAGGAGATCGAGAAGACCGAGGAGGCCGCCGTCGAAGCCGCGTACCGGGGCGGCGAACTCGACGGCCTGCCCGCCGTACTGCGCCGCGACCGCGCCTGGTACGTCTCCACCCTCCCCGAGCCCGACGCGCTGCGCGGCCTCCTCGTCCGGATCGCCGCCGGGGCCGGGGTCCGCCCGGTTCTCGACGCTCTGCCGGAGCGGGTCGAGGCGGTCCGGCGCGGTGAGCTGCTCTTCCTGCTGAACCACGGCCGCGAGCCGGTGACCGTCGACGTCCCGGGCACCCACACCGATCTGCTCACCGGCGACAAGATCACCGAGCGGGCCACCCTCGACCGGTACGGCGTGGTGGTGTTGCGACCATGACCAACGCCCCCACGACCGACGAGGCCACTACTCATCCCGTGCACGGCACCTGGGAGCCCCACCCCGCCACCCGCTGGGAGGACGCCTACCTCAGCGGTAACGGCCACCACGGCACCCTCATGTTCGGCGAACCGAACGACGAACGCGTCATCGTCACCCATCACACCCTGGTCCGCCCCAACGGCGCCGAACACGCCCGCCCACCGCGGCTCGCCGACGAACTCCCCGCCCTCCAGGACAGATTGCTGGCCGGCGACCTCACCGCCGCCGAGAGCTTCACCGATCACCGCCCCCTGCAGTGGGTCCAGCCCTTCCACCCCGCCTTCCAGGTACGACTGCGCTCCGCCGCCCGGAAGCACGACGCGCACCGCTACCACCGCGCCGTCGACTTCACCACCGGCGAGACCACCGCCACCCGCGCCGGCCGGACCAGCCGGGTCTTCGTCTCCCGCGCCGACGACGTGATCGTGCAGCAAGTCACCCTGGGTGACACCGACTTGGAGATCTCCCTCGACCACCGGCTGCCCGGCGCCCCCGCCGACCTGGCCGTCGGCCACAGCGCGGCGCGTACCGCGGACGGCGCGCTGCTCACCCTGCGCGCCCGCTACCCCGGCAGCGACCGCGCGTACACGGGCACCACCCTCGTCGTGGTCACCGGCGGTCGCACCGACCTCACGCTCCCGGGCCTGCGGGTCACCGGAGCCGAGTCGGTCCTCCTCCTCACGAGGGTGCGCCGGCACACCGGCGAACTGGACGTCACCGAGGAGCGGCGCGCCCTCACCGGCCTGCCGCCCTCCTACGACGACCTCCTCGCCCGGCACCTCCCCCTCCACCGCACGGCCTACCAGCGCGTCACCCTCGACCTGCGCGCCGACCCGGCCGAACGCGCCCTGTCCGGCTCGGAGTTGCTCAAGCGTCCGCGCAGTACGGCCCTCCTGGAGCGCCTCTTCGCCGCCGGCCGCTACCACCTGCTCTCCGCGAGCGGCCTCAACCCGCCCCGCCTGACCGGCCTGTGGACCGGCGACTGGGACACCGCCTGGTCCGGGGGGTTCACCAACGACGCCAACCTCAACCTTCAGACGGCCTCCGCGACCGCCGCCGCACTTCCCGAAGTCACCGTGGCACTGGCCTCTTTGATTTATCGTCAGGCCGACGACTGGCGGGAGAACGCCCGCACGGTCTTCGGGACCCGGGGCACGGTCGCTCCCGCGCACAGCGACGGCGAGTCCGGGTTGTCGTACCACTTCAGCCGTGAATACCCGCTGCACCTGTGGACCGCCGGCGCCGACTGGCTGCTCAAACCCCTGGTCGACCACGACGAGACGCATGGCACCCGCGATCCGCACACCGCCGCCGCGCTCGCCGAAGTCGCCCTGTTCTACGAGGACTTCCTGACCCGCACCGACCCGGACGGCCACCTCGTCGTCGTCCCCTCCTACTCACCGGAGAACCGCCCCGCGAACGCGAGTTGGGGCGCGGTCGACGCGGCCATGGACCTCTCCGCCGCCCGGCACGCGCTGCTCACGGCGGCCGACCACCACCCGGCGGAGGCCGCCCGATGGCGCGCCCTCGCCGACCGTCTCCCGCCGCACCGCGTCAACGCCGACGGCGCCCTCGCCGAATGGGCCAGGACCGGCCTCGACGACACCTACGACCACCGCCACCTCAGCCACCTCTACGCCGTCTGGCCGCTCGACGAGATCAACCCCTACGACACCCCGCGCCTGGCCGCCGCCGCCCACCGGGCCCTCGAACTGCGCGGCGCCGAGAACGACTCCGCGCACGGCCATCTCCACCACGCGCTGATCGCCGCCCGTCTGCGCGACGGCCACCGGGTCGCCCACGCCCTCGCGCAGGTCCTCGACGGCGACTTCTTCCACGCCTCCCTGATGAGCGCCCACTACCCCCACCGCGACGTCTACAACGCCGACGCCGCGCACACCCTGCCCGCCGTGCTGATCGAGGCGCTCGTCCACTCCACCCCCGACCGGCTGGTACTGCTCCCCGCACTCCCGCCCGCACTGCCGGCGGGTGAACTGCGGGGCGTGCGCACCCGGTTCGGCGCCCAGGTCGACCTCTCCTGGAGCCCCGACCGTGCCACGGCCGTCATCCGGCCCACCCGCACCCACCGCATCGAAGTCCGGACTTCCGCCGGCGACGCGGAGCCGCTCGACCTCGTCGCCGGAGAAGACCGCGTCCTCACCCTGGGGTCGCGGTAGCCCAGCTTCCTCCCCCCACCCATGGAAAGGGACCCCATGGCAACACGCACGCTCGGCAGGGTCGCCAAGGCCCTGCTCGCCCCCGCCCTGGCCCTCGGCGTCACCGTCGGCCTCGCCTCCTCGCCCGCCTCGGCCGCCGTCTGGAACTCCTGCGACCAGTGGGGCAACACCAGCCTGAACGGCTACACCCTCTACAACAACATCTGGGGCTCCGGCGCCGGCAGCCAGTGCATCTGGGCCAACTCCGGTACCAACTGGGGAGTGTGGGCCAACCACCCCAACACCGGCGGCATCAAGTCGTACCCCAACTCCAAGAAGGTGGTCAACAAGACGATCACCTCGCTCGGTTCGCTCTCCAGCAGCTACAACGTCACGGTCCCGTCGTCGGGCGCGTACAACACGTCGTACGACATCTGGGACACGGACTACGACTACGAGATCATGCTCTGGGTGAACTACAACGGCGCCGTCGGTCCCCTCGGCACCTCCCAGGGGACCGTCACCCTCGGCGGTCACACCTGGACCGTCTACAAGGGCAACAACGGCGCGAACGAGGTGTTCTCGTTCCTGCGCACGTCCGACTCGTCGTCCGGCACCGTCAACATCCTTCCGATCCTCAAGTGGATCAAGGACACGAAGGGCTGGTTCGGCAACGAGACCATCGGTGACGTGCAGTTCGGCTTCGAGATCACCTCGTCCTCCGGCGGCCTGGACTTCCAGGCCAACAGCCTGACCGTCAGCAGCAGCTGACGTCGGCGCCGAGGTCGGCCGGTGCCCCTACGCCCGGTCGACCTCGGCGCGCAGCGCGTTGTAGTCGGCGAACGCCGTGTCGACGTCGGCGCGGGTCAGACCGTAGCGGGCCAGGTCGTAGCGGTGCGGCCGGGTGCCCGCGGGGCGGGCGGCGACCTCGGGGAGCCGGGCCGCGTCGGCCTCGGTCCAGCGGGCGCCGACGGCGTCGTAGAGCTTGGGGGCGCCCGTGGCCGGGTCGGCGCCGAGCCAGGAGTACGGGACGTCGACCAGCGCCTCGCGGGGGATCGCGGCGCGGGCGGCGAGGCCGCGGGTCATGGCGCGGCTGAGCAGCTCCAGCCAGGTGGCGCCGAGTCCGTGCAGGTCCAGAGGGCGCAGGGTGATGGCCATGCCGTGCTCGATCAGGCTGCAGAACGACGGTACGACGGCGGCCGGATCGCGGTGCGTCCACACGATCGTCGCGTCGGGGAAGACGGCGAGCAGCGCGTCGAGGTGCTCGGTGTGCAGGGGGGACTTCAGGACCCAGCGGCGGCGCGGGCGGCCGTACTGGAGGACCTGGTAGATCTGCTTGAGGTACGCGTAGTCGGCGGTGAAGTCCCGTGTGCGGTGCCGCGCCTGGTACCCGGGGACACGGGCCTGGGACAGCGGCATGACGGTGTGGGGGAGGGCGAAGGTGCACTCGTCGGGGCCCTCCGCGGTCATCGGGTGGATGTCGCGGTAGCGCGGGGAGAACAGGTTGATCGCGCCGACCATCGCGCGCGCCGCCCTGACGGCGTTCCTCCGCTGCCGGGGCGTTCCCTCCAGGTCCGGGGTCAGCAACTCCCACAAGCGGGGACATCGGTGCTGTTCGGAGAGGGACAGCACACCGTGGGTGAGGGTGGTGGCGGTGCGCGGCAGTCCGACGACGAACACCGGCCGCTCGATGGGCTCCTGGGCGATCTCCGGATGTCCGGCGATCAGCCGCCGCACCCGGGCGCGGTTGTCCAGGTGCCGGCGCACATGCCCCTGCGCAGACCACCAGCCGACCGGGGTGAGGTGTTCGTCCCGGGACCACTCGCACAGCAGGGACCGGAACTCGTCGTTGAAGTCCACGTCCGCCCGGTCCGCTTGGGCGGCCAGGCGGTCGAAGACACGGTCGGGTGTGTGTCGGGACGCGAATCCGGGCCGGAGGAGGAGATTGGCCAGGGTGAGGGGGACGGTGGTGGGAGGCACAGGCGAACACCCTTTCGTGGAGCGGCTGAGGCAGGGGTGTCAGCCCTTTACCCCAGCAACCCCCCTCTGTCACAAAGGTGTTCGCACGGCACGGTGGTTATTCGGCCACCGGCAGCTCGGCCCCGTCGCGCAGGAACAGCGGGATGCGGTCGAGGGGGGCGTCGACCGTGACGGCCGTACCGCCGTCGAACGTCTCACCCGTCCACGCGTCCGTCCAGCGTGCGCCCGCCGGGAGATACGCCGTGCGGGTCGTGGCGCCCGCCTCCAGCACCGGGGCGACCAGGAGGTCCCGGCCGAACAGGTAGGCGTCGTCGACCGACCAGGCCGCCGGGTCGTCCGGGAACTCCAGGAACAGCGGGCGCATCGGCGGCAGCCCCTCCTCGTGGGCCTCCCGCATGACGTCGAGGACGTACGGCCTGAGCCGCTCGCGCAGCCGCAGGTACTTCTCCAGGACCGCGCCGGCCTGCTCGCCGTACGACCACACCTCGTTCGGGCCGCCGGTCATGTCGGGGCCCAGCGGCATGCCCGGGTCGCGGAAGCCGTGCAGGCGCATCAGCGGGGACAGCGCGCCGAACTGGAACCAGCGGACCATCACCTCGCGGTAGGCCGGGTCGTCCGGGTCGCCGCCGTGGAAGCCGCCGATGTCCGTGTTCCACCAGGGGATGCCGGACAGCGCCGTGTTGAGGCCGGCCGCGATCTGGCGGCGCAGGGTCGGGAAGTCGGTGCCGATGTCACCGGACCACAGGGCGGCGCCGTAGCGCTGACTGCCCGCCCACGCCGAGCGGTTGAGGGTGATGACATCCTCGCCGGCCGAGCTCAGGCCCTCGTGGAAGGTGCGGGAGTTCTCGGCCGGGTACATGTTGCCGACCTCGAGGCCGGGGCCCGCCCAGTAGCGCAGGTTCTCCTGGAAGCCGGGCTTCAGCTCGGGCTCGCAGGCGTCCAGCCAGAAGGCCGTGATGCCGTACGGGACAAGGTAGTTGTCGCGGATGCGCGACCACACGAACTCCCGGGCCTCGGGGTTCGTCGCGTCGTAGAACGCCACCTGGACGGTCGACGCGACCTCCTTGTCCGGCCAGTCGGCGTGCGCCGTCGGACCGTACTGGGTGCCGATGAAGTGGCCGCGCTGTTCCATCACCGGATGGTTCTCGCTCAGCGGCGAGACCGACGGCCAGACGCTGACCACCAACTTGACGCCCATGTCTGCCAGTTCACGGACCATCCCGGCCGGGTCGGGCCATTCCTTCAGGTCGAACTTCCAGTCGCCCAGGTGGGTCCAGTGGAAGAAGTCGCAGACGATCGCGGACAGGGGCAGGCCCCGCCGCTTGTACTCCCTTGCCACGCCGAGGAGTTCGTCCTGGGTGCGGTAGCGCAGCTTGCACTGCCAGAAGCCCGCCGCCCACTCCGGCAGCATCGGCGTCCGGCCCGTCACCGCGCTGTAGCGGCGCTGGCCGTCGGCCGGGGCGCCCGCGGTGATCCAGTAGTCGAGCTGCCGGGCCGAGTCGGCCACCCAGCGGGTGCCGTTGTGCGCGAGCTCCACGCGGCCGATCGCCGGGTTGTTCCAGAGCAGGGTGTAGCCGCGGCTGGAGGTGAGCACCGGGATGCCGACCTCCGCGTTGCGCTGCACCAGGTCGAGGACCAGGCCCTTCTGGTCGAACCGGCCGTGCTGGTGCTGGCCCAGGCCGTACAGCTTCTCGTCGTCGTAGGCGGCGAACCGCTGCTCCAGGCGGTGGTGGCCGTTGCCGACGGCCGTGTAGAGCCGGGAGCCCGGCCACCAGAAGTGGGCGCGCTCCTCGGCGAGCAGCTCGGAGCCGTCGTCGGTCCGCAGGAAGCGGATCAGCCCCTCGGCGTTCACCTCGACGGTCAGCCCGCCGACGGTCAACCGCCCCTGTCCGCCTTCGGTCTTGACGCTGTACGACGTCGGCGGCGCGTCCGTGAGCAGGGCGCCCGGCAGCCCGTCGAGCAGGGGACCGCCGAGCCGGGCCCGTACCCGGACCGCGTCCGGCCCCCACGGCTCGATCCGCAGCGTCTCCTGACGGCCGCTCCACTCCAGCGCGCCGTCCCGCTCCCGGAAGGTGCCGACGGTGGGGGACGACTGCGCGAGGCTCACCTGGGTCTGGTTTTCGGCAGGCTGGTTCACGAAGGGTGCTCCCGAAGACATGAAGGTGCCCGGCAGGGCAGCGAACGCTGGGTCAGGAGGTGCCGGACGGGGCCGGACCCGAGCTGGCCCGCACCGTCAACTCCGGTGCGATCAGCACGACTTCGTCCGCTCCACGGCCGTCGAGCTTGGCGATCAGTTGGGCCACCGCGTGCCGGCCCATCTCCTGGGCGGGGATGGCGACCGACGTCAGCCGCACCGAGGCCTGGACGGCGACCTGGTCGGGGCAGACCGCCACCACCGAGACGTCCTCGGGCACCGCCCGCCCCTGCTGGCGCAGCAGCGCGAGCAGGGGCTCGACCGCCGACTCGTTCTGCACGACGAACCCGGTGGTGCCCGGGCGCTCGTCGAGGATCCGGGCCAGGGTCAGGGCCATCGCGTCGTACCCGCCCTCGCAGGGCCGGTGCAGCAGCCGTACGCCCAACTCCCGGGAGCGCGACCGCAGTCCGTCGAGGGTGCGCTCGGCGAAGCCGGTGTGCCGCTCGTAGACCGCCGGGGCCTCGCCGATGACAGCGATGTCCCGGTGGCCGAACTTCGCGAGGTGCTCCACGCACAGCGCGCCGGTCGCCGTGAAGTCCAGGTCGACACAGGTGAGCCCGGTGGTGTCGGAGGGCAGCCCGATCAGGACCGAGGGCTGGTCCGTCTCCCGCAGTAACGGCAGCCGCTCGTCGTCGAGTTGGACGTCCATCAGGATCATCGCGTCGGCCAGCCCGCTGCCGGTGACCCGGCGTACCGCGTCCGGGCCCTCCTCGCCGGTGAGCAGCAGGACGTCGTAGCCGTGGGTGCGGGCCGTGGTGGCCACCGCGATGGCGATCTCCATCATCACCGGCACATACATGTCGGTACGCAGCGGGATCATCAGCGCGATGATGTTCGACCTGCTGCTGGCCAGCGCCCGCGCGCCCGCGTTCGGGTGGTAGCCCAGGTCGCGGATGCTCTGCTCGACCCGCTGCCGGGTGGTCGCGGAGATGGACCGCTTGCCGCTGAGGACATAGCTCACCGTGCTCGCCGAGACTCCGGCGTGCTGGGCGACCTCGGCGAGGGTGACCATCCAGCTCTCCAAGTTTTGTGAAGCGCTTCGACAGTGCGCGAAACGAAGAAGGGTGGGTGAGAGAGTGGTTCGACAGTAGCTTCAGCGCGGGTGGGTGTCCAGAGTCTGTCGAAGCGCTTCGACAGCGAGTTGTGGGGGATTCGTGGAGAGAGAGTACGGCAACCTTTTCCGGACCTGGCGGCGACTGGAGTCACACAAGCACCACCCGCCCCGGAAGGACCCCCATGCAGCACCGCCGCCCCCGTCTGTCGAAGAAGGCGAAGGCCCTGACCGCCGCCGCGGTCGCGCTGGCCGCCGCGGCCGGCATCACCGTCGCCCAGGCGGGTGAGTCGAGCAAGAGGTGCACGGCCTTCGACACGGTCACGCTCGGCAAGTACTACGTCAACAACAACCTGTGGGGCCAGGACAAGGGCACCGGCAGCCAGTGCGTCTGGGACAACTCCGCGAGCGGCGACACCGTCTCCTGGGGCACCGGCTACACCTGGGCCAACAGCGCCAGGGGCACCGACTCGGACGTGAAGTCGTACGCCTCCACCGTCCTCGGCTGGCACTGGGGCTGGAAGGTCGACAGGGCGAGGACGGGACTGCCCGTCCGGGTCGGCGACCGCACGCCCGTGAAGGCCACCTGGGAGTTCTCGCTGCCGTCGGACCCCGGCACCATGAACGTCGCCTACGACCTGTGGCTGCACTCCAAGAGCACCGCCGACTGGCAGGACCAGCCCACCGACGAGGTCATGATCTGGCTCAACCGGCAGGGCGGCGCGGGCCCGCTGGGCACCAGGTACGGCAGCGTCAGCCTCGGCGGCGCGATGTGGGACATCTACCAGGGCGACATCGGCTGGAAGGTGTACTCCTTCGTCCGCCGCGCCAACACCACCCGGGCCGCACTCGACCTCGACGACTTCACCCAGGCACTCGTCCGGCGCAAGCTGCTGACAAACGACAAGTACGTCTCCGGTATCGAGTCCGGGACCGAGGTCTTCAAGGGAACCGGGCGGCTGGACACCACGTCGTACGCGGTCCGCATCGGCTGAAGGGGCGCGCGTGGGGTGGCTACCTCGCCCGGGATCGGGTACCAACGATCGAGTAGCACCCATCGGTAACCGAATGGGTTCATGATCCCGATTCGCGGCGAGGTGAGCCTCATGTCCGCACCACCCCTCAAGAAGCCGATCGTCACCGAACGTGAGGCCCGCCAAGTGGCGGAGGCCGCGCGGGAACAGGACTGGCGCAAGCCCAGCTTCGCCAAGGAACTGTTCCTGGGCCGCTTCCGCCTCGACCTCATCCACCCCCACCCGCTCCCCACCGACGAGGCCGTACGGCGCGGCGAGCAGTTCCTGAGCAAGCTCCGCGACTTCTGTGAGACGAAGGTCGACGGGGCGCTCATCGAGCGCGAGGCCAGGATCCCCGACGAGGTCGTCGCCGGACTCAAGGAACTCGGCGCCCTCGGCATGAAGATCGAACCCAAGTACGGCGGGCTCGGCCTGACCCAGGTGTACTACAACAAGGCGCTGGCCCTGGTGGGCTCCGCCAGCCCGGCGGTCGGGGTGCTGCTCTCGGCGCACCAGTCGATCGGCGTCCCGCAGCCGCTGAAGCTGTTCGGCACCGACGAGCAGAAGCAGCGGTTCCTGCCGCGCTGCGCCCGCACCGACATCAGCGCCTTCCTGCTCACCGAGCCCGACGTGGGCTCCGACCCGGCACGGCTCGCCACCAGCGCGGTGCCCGACGGGGACGACTACGTCCTCGACGGCGTGAAGCTGTGGACGACCAACGGCGTGGTCGCCGACCTGCTGGTCGTGATGGCCCGGGTCCCCAAAAGCGAGGGCCACAAGGGCGGCATCACCGCCTTCGTCGTGGAGGCGACCTCGCCCGGGATCACCGTCGAGAACCGCAACTCCTTCATGGGCCTGCGCGGCATCGAGAACGGTGTCACCCGTTTCCACCAGGTCCGGGTGCCCGCCGCCAACCGCATCGGCCCCGAGGGCACGGGCCTGAAGATCGCCCTCACCACCCTCAACACCGGCCGGCTCTCCCTGCCCGCGTCCTGCGTGGCCGCCGGCAAGTGGTCCCTGAAGATCGCCCGCGAATGGTCGGCGGCCCGTGAGCAGTGGGGCAAGCCGATCGCCCACCACGAGGCGGTCGGGGCGAAGATCTCCTTCATCGCGGCGACGACGTTCGCCCTGGAGGCCGTACTGGACCTCTCCTCCCAGATGGCCGACGAGAACCGCAACGACATCCGCATCGAGGGCGCCCTGGCCAAGCTCATCGCCTCCGAGATGGGCTGGCGGATGGCCGACGAACTCGTCCAGATCCGCGGCGGACGCGGCTTCGAGACCGCCGAGTCCCTCGCCGCCCGCGGCGAACGGGCCGTCCCCGCCGAGCAGTTGCTGCGCGACCTGCGCATCAACCGCATCTTCGAGGGCTCCACGGAGATCATGCACCTCCTCATCGCCCGCGAGGCCGTCGACGCCCACCTCTCCGTCGCCGGCGACCTCATCGACCCCGACAAGTCCCTCCAGGACAAGGCGAAAGCGGGCGCGGGCGCAGGCGTCTTCTACGCCAAGTGGCTGCCGAAGCTGGTCGCGGGTCCCGGCCAACTGCCGTCGTCGTACAGCGAGTTCAAGCAGGCCGGCGTGGACCTCTCGCCGCACCTGAGGTTCGTCGAACGGCACGCCCGCAAGCTCGCCCGCTCCACCTTCTACGCCATGTCCCGCTGGCAGGGCCGGATGGAGACCAAACAGGGCTTCCTCGGCCGGGTCGTCGACATCGGCGCCGAACTGTTCGCGATGAGCGCCGCCTGCGTCCGCGCCGAGCTGCTGCGCTCCCGAGGCGAACACGGCCGCGAGGCCTACCAGCTCGCCGACGCCTTCTGCCGCCAGTCCCGGCTGCGCGTCGACGAACTCTTCACCCGCCTGTGGAACAACACCGACGACCTGGACCGCAAGGTCGTCAAGGGTGTCATGGCGGGCAGCTACGAGTGGCTGGAGGACGGCGTCGTCGACCCGTCGGGCGAGGGCCCGTGGATCGCCGACACGACCCCCGGCCCCAGCGAACGGGAGAACGTCCACCGCACGATCGGGTGAGAGACCCCACACACGGCCGCAGGGCGTCCCCCTTTGAGGGACGCCCTGTCCCGCCGGTCGTCCGATGCGGCAACAATGGGGGGATGAGCGACAGTCCTGCCCCCCTCGCCGACCCGCACCTCGTCTACGATCCCGTCGCGGGCGACGGCCCGAAGGACGTGGTGGTCCTCGGCTCCACCGGATCGATCGGCACCCAGGCCATCGACCTCGTGCTGCGCAACCCGGACCGCTTCCGCGTCACCGCCCTGTCCGCCCACGGCGGCCGGGTCGCCCTCCTCGCCGAGCAGGCCCGCCGGCTGCGGGTGCGGACCGTCGCGGTCGCCCGCGAGGACGTCGTACCGGCACTGCGCGAGGCGCTCGCCGCGCAGTACGGCACGGGGGAGCCCCTTCCGGAGATACTCGCCGGACCGGACGCGGCCACCCAGCTCGCCGCCTCCGACTGTCACACCGTCCTCAACGGCATCACGGGCTCCATCGGCCTCGCCCCCACCCTCGCCGCCCTGGAGGCGGGCCGCACCCTCGCGCTCGCCAACAAGGAGTCGCTCATCGTCGGCGGCCCGCTGGTGAAGGCGCTGGCCAAGCCCGGCCAGATCATCCCCGTGGACTCCGAGCACGCGGCCCTCTTCCAGTCCCTCGCCGCCGGTACCCGCGCCGACGTCCGCAAGCTGGTCGTCACCGCGTCCGGCGGCCCCTTCCGCGGCCGGACCAAGGCGGAACTGGCGGACGTCACCGTCGAGGACGCCCTCGCCCATCCCACCTGGTCGATGGGCCCGGTGATCACGATCAACTCCGCGACCCTCGTCAACAAGGGGCTGGAGGTCATCGAGGCACACCTGCTCTACGACATTCCCTTCTCCCGCATTGAGGTGGTCGTGCACCCGCAGTCGTATGTCCACTCGATGGTTGAGTTCACGGACGGATCGACACTGGCCCAGGCGACGCCCCCCGACATGCGCGGGCCCATCGCCATCGGCATCGGCTGGCCCGGGCGCGTCCCCGACGCCGCGCCCGCCTTCGACTGGAGCAAGGCGTCGACGTGGGAGTTCTTCCCGCTCGACAACGAGGCCTTCCCCTCGGTGAACCTCGCCCGCCATGTGGGCGAGCTCGCGGGCACGGCCCCGGCGGTGTTCAATGCCGCCAACGAGGAGAGCGTGGAGGCGTTCCGCGAGGGCGCGCTGCCGTTCAACGGGATCATGGAGAACGTGACGAGGGTGGTCGAGGAGCACGGCACCCCCCGCACGGGAACTTCACTCACCGTGTCGGACGTCCTCGAAGCGGAGACCTGGGCCCGCGCACGCGCCCGGGAACTGACGGCACAGACGGCGGAGGCCCGTGCATGACGACCCTGATGTTCATCCTCGGCATAGTGGTCTTCGCGGTGGGCCTGCTCATCTCCATCGCCTGGCACGAGCTGGGCCATCTCTCCACGGCGAAGCACTTCGGCATCCGCGTCCCCCAGTACATGGTCGGCTTCGGCCCCACCATCTGGTCGCGGAAGAAGGGTGACACCGAGTACGGCGTCAAGGCCATCCCGTTCGGCGGCTACATCCGCATGATCGGCATGTTCCCGCCAGGCGAGGACGGCCGGATCACCGCCCGCTCCACCTCCCCGTGGCGCGGCATGATCGAGGACGCCCGCTCGGCCGCCTACGAGGAGCTCCAGCCCGGCGACGAGACCCGCATGTTCTACACGCGCAAGCCGTGGCAGCGGGTCATCGTCATGTTCGCGGGCCCCTTCATGAACCTGGTCCTCGCGTTCGGCCTGTTCCTGACCGTGCTCATGGGCTTCGGCATCCAGCAGCAGACCACCACGGTCGCCTCCGTCTCCCCCTGCGTCATCGCGCAGAGCGAGAACCGCGACAGCTGCAAGGCCGGTGACAAGCCCTCCCCGGCCGAGGCCGCCGGTATGAAGAAGGGCGACGAGATCGTCTCCTTCGACGGCGTCCGCACCGACGACTGGGACAGGCTCTCCGACCTCATCCGGGTCAGCGGCGGCAAGGACGTCGCGATCATCGTCGACCGCGGCGGCAAGGAGGTCACCCTCCACGCGACCATCGCCACCAACCAGGTCGCCAAGAAGGACTCCGCCGGCGCCTACGTCCAGGGCGAGTACGTCAAGGCCGGCTTCCTCGGCTTCAGCGCCGCCACCGGCGTGGTCAAGCAGGACTTCGGCGACTCCGTGACCTGGATGACCGAGCGGGTCGGCGACGCGGTGGACTCCCTCATCGCGCTCCCCGCGAAGGTCCCCGCCCTGTGGGACGCCGCGTTCGGCGACGGCCCGCGCGAACCGGACTCCCCGATGGGCATCGTCGGCGCCGCCCGGGTCACCGGCGAGATCGCCACCCTGGACATCCCGGCCTCCCAGCAGGTCGCCATGTTCGTGTTCCTCCTGGCCGGCTTCAACCTCTCCCTCTTCCTGTTCAACATGCTCCCGCTGCTCCCGCTCGACGGCGGGCACATCGCGGGCGCCCTGTGGGAGTCGCTGCGCCGCAACATCGCCAAGGTGCTGCGCCGCCCCGACCCGGGTCCGTTCGACGTGGCGAAGCTGATGCCGGTGGCCTACGTGGTCGCCGGGGTCTTCGTCTGCTTCACGCTCCTGGTACTGGTCGCCGACTTGGTCAACCCGGTGAGAATCTCCTAGCCACCCCGCATTCAAGGCGGCCTGGGACCATGTGTTCCAGGCCGCCTTCGCATGGGTGGGTCGAGGGCCGTGATGTGCCGGCGCCCGCGCCCGTGCCGTAATCTCGAAGCCTGGAACCCGCCTCGACGGGACCTGGACCTTGATCCACGACTTGGGGTTGCACAGCAGATGACTGCGATTTCTCTCGGCATGCCGTCCGTTCCGACCAAGCTCGCCGAGCGCCGCAAGAGCCGGCAGATCCAGGTCGGCTCCGTGGCGGTCGGCGGCGACGCACCTGTCTCGGTCCAGTCCATGACCACCACGCGTACGTCCGACATCGGCGCGACCCTCCAGCAGATCGCCGAGCTGACGGCGTCCGGCTGCCAGATCGTCCGCGTCGCCTGCCCGACCCAGGACGACGCCGACGCCCTCGCGACCATCGCCCGCAAGTCGCAGCTCCCGGTGATCGCCGACATCCACTTCCAGCCGAAGTACGTGTTCGCCGCGATCGAGGCGGGCTGCGCCGCCGTCCGCGTGAACCCCGGCAACATCAAGCAGTTCGACGACAAGGTCAAGGAGATCGCGCGCGCCGCGAACGACCACGGCACCCCGATCCGCATCGGCGTCAACGCCGGTTCCCTGGACCGCCGTCTGCTCCAGAAGTACGGCAAGGCCACCCCGGAGGCGCTGGTCGAGTCCGCCCTGTGGGAGGCGTCCCTCTTCGAGGAGTACGACTTCCGCGACATCAAGATCTCCGTCAAGCACAACGACCCGGTCGTCATGATCGAGGCCTACCGGCAGCTGGCCGCCCAGTGCGACTACCCGCTCCACCTCGGCGTCACCGAGGCCGGCCCGGCCTTCCAGGGCACGATCAAGTCGGCGGTCGCCTTCGGCGCGCTGCTGTCGCAGGGCATCGGCGACACGATCCGCGTCTCGCTGTCGGCTCCCCCGGTCGAGGAGGTCAAGGTCGGCAACCAGATCCTGGAGTCCCTCAACCTCAAGCAGCGCGGCCTGGAGATCGTCTCCTGCCCGTCCTGCGGTCGCGCCCAGGTCGACGTCTACAAGCTGGCCGAGGAGGTCACCGCGGGCCTGACCGGCATGGAGGTCCCGCTCCGCGTCGCCGTCATGGGCTGTGTCGTCAACGGCCCCGGCGAGGCCCGCGAGGCCGACCTCGGTGTCGCCTCCGGCAACGGCAAGGGCCAGATCTTCGTCAAGGGCGAGGTCATCAAGACCGTCCCCGAGTCGAAGATCGTCGAGACCCTCATCGAGGAGGCCATGAAGCTGGCCGAGCAGATGGAGGCGGCGGGTATCGCGTCGGGCGAGCCTTCGGTGTCGGTGGCGGGCTGACGCCGGTTTGCGTGTTTCAGCCCGTCCGGCGTTCGAGGACGGAGCCCGTCCAGGGCCGAAGCGGCGGCCCCGGGGCGGCAGCCCCCGGGGGCGCTCACCGCAGCCGACGGTCACATGACAAACAGGGGGCGGCACGCCAAAGCTTCCGCAGGTACAGTGCGGGGATCAGCAGCCCTGAGTTGTGAGGCCCCGTACGTGTTGACCCAGACCACCTCCCGGGTCCTCGAACCGAGCGACCTGGACGCCGCGCTCGCCGTCCTCGACCGCGAGCCGGTGGCCAACGCCTTCGTCGCTTCCCGTGTCCAGGTCGCGGGCCTGGACCCGTGGCGGCTCGGCGGCGAGATGTGGGGCTGGTACGAGGACGGCATGCTGACGTCCCTCTGCTACGCGGGCGCCAACCTGGTCCCGATCTGCGCCACTCCGCGCGCGGTCCGCGCCTTCGCCGACCGCGCCCGCAGAGCCGGCCGCCGCTGCTCCTCCGTCGTCGGCCCGGCCGAGGCCACCGCCCAGCTCTGGCGCCTGCTGGAACCCCACTGGGGCCCCGCCCGCGAGGTCCGCGCCCGCCAGCCGCTGATGGTCACCGACCGCGTGTCCGCCGACATCGCCCCGGATCCCGGCGTCCGCCGCATCCGCCGGGACGAGATGGAGACGATCATGCCGGCCTGTGTGGCGATGTTCACCGAGGAGGTCGGGGTCTCCCCGATGGCCGGCGACGGCGGCCTGCTCTACCAGGCCCGGGTCGCCGAACTCGTCGCCGCCGGCCGCTCGTTCGCCCGGGTCGACGACCGCGGCAGGGTCGTCTTCAAGGCGGAGATCGGCGCGGCCACCTCGCAGGCCTGCCAGATCCAGGGCGTGTGGGTGGCCCCCGAGTACCGGGGGATGGGCCTGGCCGCCTCCGGCATGGCGGCCGTCCTCCAGTACGCGCTGGCGGACGTCGCCCCGCTCGTCAGCCTCTACGTCAACGACTTCAACACCCCGGCGAGAAGGACGTACACGAGGGTCGGCTTCAAGGAGATCGGCGCGTTCATGAGCGTGCTCTTCTGATCCGAGGCCCCTGTAGGCTCCCGCCATGGACCTCGTCATCGGCCCCCTGGACCTGTCCGCCCACGTGGACGAGGCCCTCGCGGTGCAGGCGGTCGCCTTCGGCCTCGGCCCGGACGAGGTCGCCGTACGCAGACAGATCGTCCTGCGCCACATGGCGAGCCCCGGCGCCCGGGCGTACGGCGCGAGCACGGCGGACGGCCGGCTGGCCGGCTTCGTCTACGGCATGCCCAACGACCGTGCCCACTGGTGGTCCACCGTGGTCGAGCCCTACCTCCGCGCCCTCCGCAACGACGCCTGGCTCGACGACTCCTTCGTCATCACGGAACTCCACGTCCACCCCGCCTACCAGAACCGCGGCGCGGGCCGTGGGCTGATCACCACCATCACCGACACGGCGGCCCAGCCCCGCTCGATCCTCTCCGCGATCGACACCGAGAGCCCCGCCCGCGCCCTCTACCGCTCCCTCGGCTACCAGGATCTGGCCCGCCGCGTCCTCTTCCCGAGCGCTCCGCGCCCGTACGTGGTCATGGGCGCCTCGCTGCCCCTCCTGCGCCGCCGGCCAATAACGGATTTCCGGCCGCGCAGGGCTGACGGCTAACCTCCTGCCATCACCCTTACCGCCGCAGGAGTTCGAGAACATGGCCAACGCACCGGTCCAGCGCATGTCCCAGTTGATGGCGAAGACGCTGCGCGACGACCCGGCGGACGCCGAGGTCCTCAGCCACAAGCTGCTCGTCCGCGCCGGCTACGTCCGCCGCACCGCCGCCGGCATCTGGAGCTGGCTGCCGCTCGGCAAGAAGGTGCTGGCCAACGTCGAGCGGATCGTCCGTGAGGAGATGGACGCGATCGGCGCCCAGGAGGTGCTGCTCCCCGCCCTGCTGCCGAGGGAGCCGTACGAGGCGACCGGCCGCTGGGACGAGTACGGCGCCGAGCTGTTCCGGCTCCACGACCGCAAGGGCGGCGACTACCTCCTCGGACCGACCCACGAGGAGATCTTCACCCTGCTGGTCAAGGACCAGTGCACGTCGTACAAGGACCTGCCGGTCATCCTGTACCAGATCCAGAACAAGTTCCGGGACGAGGCCCGCCCCCGGGCCGGCATCCTGCGCGGCCGTGAGTTCCTGATGAAGGACTCGTACTCCTTCGACACGGAGGACGAGGGCCTCGCCCAGTCCTACGCCCTGCACCGCCAGGCGTACCAGAAGGTGTTCGAGCGCCTCGGCCTCGACTACCGCATCTGCGCGGCCACCGCCGGCGCGATGGGCGGCTCCAAGTCCGAGGAGTTCCTGGCCCCGGCCGAGGCCGGCGAGGACACCTTCGCGGACTGCCCGAACTGCGACTTCGCCGCCAACACCGAGGCGGTCGCCTACGAACTCCAGCCCCAGGACGCCTCCGCCGTACCGGCCCTGGAGGAGATCCCGACCCCCGACACCCCGACCATCGAGACCCTCGCCGCCCACCTCGGCGTACCGGCCTCCGCCACCCTGAAGAACCTCCTCGTCAAGGTCGACGGCGAGATCGTCGCCGTGGGCGTGCCGGGTGACCGCGAGGTCGACCTGGGCAAGGTCGAGGCGCACTTCGCCCCGGCCGCCGTCGAACTGGTCACCGCCGAGGACTTCGTGGGCCGCCCGGACCTGGTCCGCGGCTATGTCGGTCCGCAGGGCCTGGGCGACAAGGTCACCTACATCGCCGACCCGCGCGTGGCACCGGGCACCTCCTGGATCACGGGCGCCAACAAGGACGGCGTCCACGCGAAGAACGTCGTCGCGGGGCGTGACTTCGAGGTCGGGACGTACGTCGACGTCGTGGTCGTGCAGGAGGGCGACCCCTGCCCGAAGTGCGGCACCGGCCTCAAGCTGGACCGCGCCATCGAGATCGGCCACATCTTCCAGCTCGGCCGCAAGTACGCGGACGCGCTCAAGCTCGACGTCCTCGGCCAGCAGGGCAAGCCGGTCCGCGTCACCATGGGCTCCTACGGCATCGGCGTCTCCCGCGCGGTCGCGGCCCTCGCCGAGCAGAGCGCCGACGACAAGGGCCTGTGCTGGCCGGCCGAGGTCGCCCCGGCCGACGTGCACGTGGTCGCCGCCGGCAAGGCCCTGCAGACCGAGCTGGCCCTGGAGGTCTCCGAGAAGCTGCGCGCGGCCGGACTTCGCGTCCTGGTCGACGACCGGGCCGGGGTCTCCCCGGGCGTGAAGTTCACCGACTCCGAGCTGATCGGCGTACCGAAGATCCTGGTGGCTGGCCGCCGGTCCGCCGAGGGCGTCCTGGAGCTGAAGGACCGGCGCACCGGTGAGCGCGAGGAGCTGACGGTGGACGAGGCGATCGCCCGCCTCGCGGAATGATTTAAAGGATCTCTCAGAGAGTTCTGTGGAGGCGTATGGGAGCCTCACAGACTTCTCTCAGGCCGTTCCCCCAACGTAGTGCGTGACAGAGCGTCACTACGGAGGGGAACGGCCATGACGACCAGGGAAGAGGAACGGGGGGCCGCGGCGGCGGTCCGCAGAGGCGCACGGCGTACGGCGGCCCTCGCCGCAGCCGTCACGCTCGCCGCGGCAGCCGGGGTCTTCGCCCTGGTCGGCACGATGCAGGCGGACGCGAGCACGACAGCGAGCAGCAGCGAATCGAGTTCCAGTACGAGTTCGAGTTCGAGCAGCTCCGGTTCGAGCACGGACACGAGCAGTACAGACACGAGCAGTACGGACACCAGCAGTACGGACACCAGCAGTACGGACACCAGCAGCACGGACACCTCGACGGACAGCTCGGACACCTCGTCCAGCGCGGACAACGGCCTCACCTCCTCCTCCGGCGGCTCCGCCGACTCCACCTCCGGGGCGTCGTGATGAGCACGCCCCTGAAGCCCCGTACCCGTACGACGGCCGCGGCCGAATGGCGGGCCCTCGGCACCACGGTCCGCCTGGTCGTCACCGACCCGGCCCTGCTGGAGTCCTGCAACCTGCTCCTCGCCCGGCACCTCGCCGAGGTCGACGCCGCGTGCAGCCGCTTCCGCCCCGACTCCGAGCTGGCCGCCCTCGACGAGACCGCCGGCCGCCCGGTCCGGGTCAGCCCGCTGCTCGCCGAGGCCCTCGACGTGGCCCTGCGCGCCGCCGAGGCGACCGACGGCGCCGTGGACCCGACCGTCGGCTCCGCGATGGACGCGATCGGCTACGACCGCGACTTCACCCTCGTCCGTGAGGACGACCGCCCGGTCCGCCTCACCCTGCGCCGCACCCCCGGCTGGCGCACGGTGACCCTCGACCGCGCCACCGGTACGGTCACCGTTCCCCGGGGCGTCCGCCTCGACCTCGGCGCCACCGCCAAGGCCTGGGCCGCCGACCGGGCCGCCGTCCTGCTGGCCGAGACGGCCGGCTGCGGGGTCCTGGTGAGCCTGGGCGGCGACACTGCCGTCGCGGGGGAGCCCCCGGCGGGCGGCTGGCAGATCCGCGTCCAGGACATCACCGGGCCGGTCGACGAAACGCCCGCCCAGGGCCCGCACGCCACCGTCGGCATGCGCGCCGGCGGTCTCGCCACCTCCGGTACGACGGCCCGCCGCTGGCGGCGCGGCGGTCACGACCTGCACCACATCGTCGACCCCCGCACCGGCCTGCCGGTCCGCTCGCCCTGGCGGACGGTCTCCGTCGCCGCCGCCACCTGCGCCGACGCCAACGCGGCGAGCACCGCGGCCCTGGTCAAGGGCGAGGGAGCGGAGCGCTGGCTGACCAGGCTCGGTCTCCCGGCCCGCATGGTCACCCAGAACGGCACGGTCGTCACCACCCCGGGCTGGCCCACCACCCCCCTGGAGGCCGCTGCCTAATGCTGAAGTCAAGCCACGAGACGAAGAGTTGGCCGGGCTTCGAAGGGCCGACGGTCACGCAGGATGGCGTAGAGGACGTTGACCTTGCGCCGGGCGAGTGCGATCAGGGCC
>NZ_JBHSFK010000058.1:0-70953 GCF_042653945.1 Streptomyces vulcanius
TTCAACCGCCTCAAGGGCTTTCGTGGCATCGCCACCAGATACGACAAGACCGCCACCTCTTACGAGGCAGCGGTCAGTCTCGCGTCATTCCTGCTCTGGGCAAGATCCGTTTGAAGACGGACCCTAGTACTCCAGTCTGGTTTCGCGATCTTGCAGCGGACCCGGCTGGGAACGGGTACGGCCACCGCGTGATCATCGGGGGTTGTGTGGACGCCTCTTCGGCCGAGTTGAGCCACGGGCCACCGCCTGTGCCTATGTGCTCGGGCTGCTGTCGAGTGTCGAGCCGAGCGTCGCCGACGTCCATGACAGGCTGTTTGCTCTGATGGCGACGGCGTAAGTGTAAGGAGACCTGGGTGCACGCGAAGCACGACGACCCCAAGCAACTCGTACGGACCCAGGTCTGGGACGCTCTCGATGCTGCGGGCGCGGTGTACGACGAAACCGCCCATGGGCGCATCCCCAATTTCAGGGGTTCCGAGGCAGCTGCAGAGCTGCTCGCGGAGCTGGACGCGTGGAGGAGTGCCGAGGTCATCAAGGCGGTCCCGGACAAGGCTCAATTGCCAGTGAGGGCTCGCGCTCTGGCCGAGGGGAAGCTCGTCTACATGGCTGTGCCCAAGTTGGCCACGGCCAAGCCGTTCTATCTCCTGGATCCCGAAGCGCTTGACGTGCCATTTGTCGACGCTGCATCAAGCCGAGTCGCTTCCGAGATCGCGCCGACTGTTGAAGTCGACGCTCTACGCCCGGTGGACGTTGTGGTCCTCGGCAGCGTCGCGGTAAATCGCACCGGCGTGCGGATCGGGAAGGGTGCCGGGTACTCCGACATCGAGTTCGCCTTGCTCGCGGAGGCCGGCCTTGTCGGCCCCCAGACTCTTGTCGTCACGACAGTGCATCGCCTCCAAGTGGTTGACGACCCTATGCCTTCCTCCGAGCACGACGTGAATGTCGACCTCATTGTGACGCCAGAGGAGATCATCTCCTGCAGTACTCCACATCGGCCGTCCGGCATCATCTGGGACCGCCTTGAGCCGTCCAAGATTGCTGCCATCCCTGCGCTTCGTGCCCGGCAGGAGTGCGCAGATTAGTGGACTGTCCGTAGTGGGAGTTGGTCGCATAGGGGCGGGCTGCTTCTCCGCTGCATCTGAACCTGTTGGGTTCCTACAGTTACCCGAGTGACGGGCACGCGACGACTGCCCGCGTGAACCGATCGTCTTCGGAAGGCAGCTCCGGCTGATCACTCAATGCAGTCAATTGGTCCCTGAGTCTTACTCCCGGAGGCGAACCCATCGCTTCGCCTGGCCCTGACGTGCCGTCAGCAAAGTCAGCATCGGGTCAGCATCCGTCCTGCCAAGGCTGCCCGCAGATGCCCACACCTTGGAAACGCGGACTGCCTCGGAGGCGCCTGAGCGGCGGCATTCGAGGGCCTGCGCAACCAGAGATCATCATTGCAGGGCAGGCGGTGGGATGCTCTCGAACTCCCGGCGTCGGAGAACCAGCCCTTCCCAGGTCAGCGCACCCTTCCCCGCGGCTTCAGCGGCACCGGCGGCAGTTCCGGGGCGGGCAGCGGAGCCCCGTCGTAGCCCCGCACCTCGCCGAAACGGTTGCCCTTCATCCAGTCCTCGCGGGCCTGCACGATCTCCTCCTGGGACCGGCCGACGAAGTTCCACCACATGATCAGCTCCTCCTCGAACGGCTCGCCGCCGAGCAGCATCAGCCCCGCGTCGGACTCGGCGCGCAGCGGCAGTTCGGTCCGGCCGCAGCCGAGGTAGAGCATCGAACCCGGCAGCACCGGCACACCGTCGACGTGCACCTCCCCGGACATCGCCAGCACGCCGTACTCGAAGTCGGGCACGAGCGGCAGCCGTACGTCGGCCCCCTGCCCCAGCGCGAGGTCCGCGCCCACGATCGGGCTGTACGCCGTACCGGGCGAGACGGCGCCGTCGAGGTCGCCGAGGATCACGGTCGCGGTCAGGCCGGGAGCGGTGACCGTGGGCAGGCCGGCGTGGTGTTCGAAGCGGGGTTCGGTGTGGCGGTGGGCGTCGGGCAGGGCGACCCAGAGCTGGGCGCCGTGCAGGAGCCGGGCGTGGGACCTGGGGCTCTCCTCGGAGTGGCTGATCGCGCGCCCCGAGGTCATCAGGCCGAGTTCACGGGGCCGGATGGTCTGCAGGCTGCCCGTCGAGTCGCGGTGCAGCACCTCGCCCTCGTGCAGCCAGCTGACGGTCTGCAGCCCCATGTGCGGGTGCGGCGGCACCTGCATGCCCGGCTCGTCGGCGATGTCGTCGGGACCGTAGTGGTCGACGAAGGCCCAGGCGCCGATCATGCGCCGGCCGAGGTTCGGCAGCAGTCGGCGTACCTCGGTCGACTCGCCGAGCCGCACCTGCCGGGGGCTCAGCAGCTCGCGGACGGGTTCGGGGACGACGAATCCACGGCCGCCGCAGACACTCGGTACGGGCGCACGGTCAAGGTTGCTCATGCGGCCAACCTAGCGCTCGTGCGCGGGGGTCCGCAGAACCGCGGTGGCGATTCCGGGCCCCGGGCTCAGTGGGCCTCAGTCGTCGAGGGCCGCCGAGAGTTCCGCGCCGGCCTGGACGAGTGCGGCGTCCCGCTCGCAGAGCAGGTCACGCAGTACCGCGCGCTGGGCGCGGACGGCGCGCCGGGCCTCGCGCTCCCAGGCCACGTGGTCGCCGGGATGGCTCAGCAGCTTGGGGTAGGCGGCGGCCGTGGTCTCCCACTGGCGCGCGTCGGCGATGCTCTTCAGCAGACGCAGGATCTCCACCCGGCAGGTGACCTGGGGGAGCCGGACGAGTTCCCAGAGGAAGGGGACCGTGGCCGCCGTCGCCTGGTCGACGACGAAGCCGTACCGGCAGATACGGCGGCGCAGTTGGCCCAGCGCGCGCCCCGCGGTGTCGGCGTCGCCCCGGGCGACGGCGGTGAGCAGCGAGGGGATGGCCGCGGCGGACCCGGTGGTGTCCTGGATCTCGGGCCACGGCACATGTCCCAGGTCGTCGAGGAGTGCGGTGCGGACTATGTCAGTCATCTCAGCAGGGGGTGCGGGTCGGCAGCATGGCCCAGACGGTCTTGCCCACGGGGGAGCGGCGGGTCCAGCCCCAGTGCTCCGAGAGGGCTTCGACGATGTGCAGCCCGCGGCCGTGCTCCTGGAGGCCGTCTCCGAGGAGATCGTCTCCGGGCCGCAGGTAGACGGGCAGGGCGTCGCTCGGGTCGGTGACGGCGCACATCACGTGACGGCGGCGCAGGGTGAGTCTGAGCCGTACGTCGAAGTGCTCCGTCGAGGGGTACGGGAGTCCGTGCAGGACGGCGTTGGCGGCGAGTTCGGTGACGACGGTGGCCGTGTCGTCCGCGCAGTGGCCCAGGGACCAGCCGCCGAGGGTGCGGAGGGTGAAGTCCCGGGCCTCGGTGAAGCCCTTCCGGCTGCCCCTGAGGTGCAGCGCGGCAGTTGTGGACGAGTCGCGGACGGACTCGCGGCTCCGGAACTGCGCAGGTGATGACATGGTGCATCTCCCTGAGGCGAGGTCAGGACGGGCCGCCGGAACGGCACTTGACGGCATGGCTATTATCCACGCTGACGATGTCCGCGTGCAATTTCACGGGAAATTGCGCGTACGAGCGAGGAGAGTTGCCGTGTCGTCAGTACCGGAGCCGTCAGTACAGCCGTCAGTACAAGAGCCTGTGTCGAACGGAGTGCGGGCGAGTTCGCTGCACGTCCGCTGGGCCAAGAGCAGTCACAGCAACGCCGAGGGCAACTGCGTCGAGGTCGCCCCGCTGGACGGGGGCGGGGTCGCGCTGCGCAACTCCCGGGACCCCGACGGACCGGCGCTGGTCTACACGCCGGCCGAGATCGCGGCGTTCCTCGCCGGGGCGAAGGACGGGGAGTTCGACCACCTGCTCTGAGCAGCGCGTTGTGAACGGCGCGCGGTTCAATTCCCGTGCTCCATACGGTCGGAGGCCGTCGGATGCGATACTGGCGTCTGTCGTCCGCCGGTCCATGGGGAGTCACAGGATGTCTGCCGAGTCGCCTCGAGTCTCCCGCCTCGAACCGTATCTGAACCGGGCAGAGCCCGCCCCGACCTTGCTGAAAATGCTGGTCGGCGTTCAACTCGCGGGTATGCGGGAGGACGCCGGGATGGCCCAGGACCAGGCCGCGCGGGCCCTCGGGTTCAGCCCGGCGAAGCTGTCGCGCATAGAGGCGGGCAAAGGCCGTCGTCCGCCCACGGAGGGCGACATCCGCGCCCTCCTGACCCTCTACGAGGCGGACGAGCACGAGTCGTCCGTGCTGCTCCGGCTGCTGCGGCAGGCGGGGGAGCCGGGCTGGTGGCAGCGGTACGACAAGCGGCTGATGCCCGAGTGGTTCGACCGGCTGGTCGGACTGCAGGAGGCGGCCACCGCCATCCGTACCTTCGAGATCCAGTACGTGCCGGGCCTGTTGCAGACCCCCGCCTACACGCGTGCCGTGGTGGAGCGGGGGCTGCCCTCGGCGTCATCGCGGGAGGTGGAGCGCCGCGTGGAGCTGCGGACGCGGCGCACCGAACTGCTCGGCCGGGCCGACGCCCCACGGGTGTGGGCGATCCTCGACGAGTCGGTGCTGCTGCGCGTCCTGGGCAGCCGTGAGGTAATGCGCGACCAGCTCCGTCACCTGGTGCACATCGCGCGGCTGCCCCATGTCACCGTCCAGGTCGTCCCGTTGGACGTCACCCACGCCTCCGCGCCGTCCATACCGGTCACCTATCTGCGGTTCGCCGGCGCCGATCTGCCCGACATCGTGTACCTGGAGCAGATCAGGAGCGCCACCTTCCTGGAGGACCGGGACGAGACGGAGGAGTACCGGGTGGCCCTGGACCGGCTCGCCGACGAGGCCCTTCAGCCACGCGAGTCCCTGGCCCTGCTGGCGGACACGGCGGAGAGCCGCTACGCCTGACGGGCCGTCATCCGACTCGGCCCAGCCGGCCCACACCGCCGAACTCGATCCACTCCTGGGTGAGTTGGCGGTGTACCACCTCGGTGTCGGGGCGCCAGGTGGAGACCTCCACCAGTCCCGGCTCGAGGATCTCCAGCCCCTCGAACCACTGCGCGACGTCCTTCTCCTGTCGCACCCGGCCCCAATGGCCCTGCGTGGCCTGGTCCATGAAGTTCGTGACGAACTCCCGGACCTCGGCGTCCTCGCTGACCAGCTGACACATCACCAGACAGCTGCCGGGGGCGAGTCGTTCGCTCACCCGGCGGATCACATCGAGCGGGCCGTCGGTGTCACTGTCCGGGATGCAGTGGAAGACCGAGTTGAACAGCACGGCCACCGGCTGCGAGAAGTCGATCAGGCGCTCGGTGTCCGGGTGGGCGAAGATCGCCTCGGTCTCGCGCAGGTCGGCGTGGATGACCGTGGTGCGCTCGTCCTGCTCCAGCAGGGCGCGGCCGTGCACGAGGACCATCGGGTCGTTGTCCACGTAGACGACGTGAGCCGTCGGATCGACGCGCTGGGCGACCTGGTGGACGTTGTTCTGGGTGGGCAGGCCGGAGCCGTGGTCCAGGAACTGCCGGATGCCGTGGTCCTGCGTCAGCGTCTGCACCACCCGCTGCAGGAAACGGCGGTTGTTCAGCGCCAGGGCGCGGGTGCTCGGCACCACCTTGTCGAGTTCGGCGCAGGCGGTCCGGTCCGCCGCGTAGTTGTCCTTGCCGCCCAGATAGTGGTCGTACATGCGCGCTGCCGTCGGAACCGCGGCGTCGATCTTCGTGGACAGCGGCTTGCCAGGCTGCATCTCTTCCCCCAGTCCCCGCCGCGCCCCGGTCCGGCGCGGCCCACATCACATCCCAACCCATCCTAGGGAAAGGCCAATTGGCCACACCACCCCCTTGATCGACGGTTCCCCTGAAGGTGTCCGCGCTCCGGGCCTTCTTGGACTCCTGGTCCAGTGTCTGGACGTGTGGTCTAATCGAGTATGGATTCCAGGGAAGCCGAGCGGGACGCGATCCTGCGGGCGCTCGCCCCCGTCGTCGAAGGGATCGCGGCGACGTTCGGGCCGGTGTGCGAGGTGGTGCTGCACGACTACCGGCGGCCGGAGCGGTCGGTCCTCGCCGTCGCCGGAGCGGTCACCGGGCGGACGGTCGGCGGGGCGATGAGTGAGATCGGCATGCGCGTTCTGGCCAGGGGCGACGACGCCGAGGACGAGCTGAACTACGTCACCCGGACCGGCACCGGCAAGCTGTTGAAGTCGTCCACGATGGTGCTGCGCGACTCCGCGGGCGAGGTGTTCGGCGCCCTGTGCGTCAACGTGGACATCACCGCGATCGACCGGGCGCACAGTCTGCTCGGCGCCCTCGCCGGGATCGCCGTACCCGCCGCCGACGTACCGGTGACCACCTTCGGCGACGACATCGACTCCGTCGTCGACGCCCTCCTCGACGCACATCTGCGCCACCAGGACCAGACCTGGGCCGGACTCGACCGGACCAGGCGGCTCGCGATCTTCCGCGGCCTGGACGAGCGGGGCGTGTTCGCCGTGCGCCGGGCGATCGAACAGGTCGCCGCCCGGCTCGGCATCTCCCGCGCCTCCGCCTACAGCTACCTCTCCCAGGCGCGGGCCGGCGCCAGGGACACCACCACCGACTCTTCCGAGGGAGCCCACCCGTGACCACCGCACCCGCGCCGATCACCCTCGACGACGTACAGGACGCCGCCGCCCGTCTGAAGGGCGTCGCCCACCGCACCCCCGTGCTGCGCTCGCGCACCCTCGACGCGGCCGTCGGCGCCGAGATCCACCTCAAGTGCGAGAACTTCCAGCGCGTCGGCGCCTTCAAGTTCCGCGGCGCCTACAACGCGGTCTCCCGGCTGACCCCCGGACAGCTGGCCCGGGGCGTCGCCGCCTACTCCTCCGGCAACCACGCCCAGGCGGTCGCCCTGGCCGCACGGGAACTGGGCGCGACAGCGGTGATCGTCATGCCCGAGGACGCCCCCCGCTCCAAGCGGGCCGCCACCGAGGGCTACGGCGCCGAGATCGTCACCTACGACCGCTACGCCGGTGACCGGGTGGCCATCGCCGAGGCGCTGGCCGCCGAGCGGGGCCTGACCCTGATCCCGCCCTACGAGCACCCGCACGTCATGGCGGGACAGGGCACGGCCACCCTCGAACTCCTCGAAGAAGCAGGCGAGTTGGATGCGCTCCTTGCGCCCGTCGGCGGTGGCGGGCTGATCGCCGGGAGCGCCACGGCGGCCAAGGGACTGCACCCCGGCATCCGGATCGTCGGCGTCGAGCCGGAGACCGGGGACGACACCAAACGGTCCCTGGAGGCCGGCCGGCGCGTCGAGATCCCGGTGCCGCGCACCATCGCCGACGGCCAGGCCCTGCACACGCCCGGCGAGCTGACGTTCTCGGTCAACCAGCGGCTCGTCGACGAGATCGCCCTGGTCTCCGACGACGAGATCCGCGCGGCCATGCGGTTCGCCTTCGAACGACTGAAGATCGTCGTGGAGCCCAGCGGCGCCACCCCGCTGGCCGCGCTGCTCGCCGGACGGGTGCCGTCCCTGCCCCGGCGCGTGGGAGTGATCGTCTCCGGCGGCAACATCGACGCCCGCCGCTTCGCCGAACTCTGCGGCGGCGGCGCCTGAGACCCCGAATGGCGGCTCCCCGTGCTCCGGCGGAGGATGGAACAGGTGGGGCGTTGGCCCCACCCGTCCAGAAGGAGGGCGCGTCATGATGGAAGTGAAGACGCTCGACAAGCCGGACGAGCGGCGTGATTTCCCCCGCGGACACCTCGAGGCCGTCCATATGACGGGGCTCGACTTCGCCATAGGGACCTTCGAGCCGGGCTGGCGGTGGTCCGAGTCCGTGGCACCGATCGCCGGCACCGAGAGCTGCTTGGTCCACCACAACGGTTATGTCGTCTCCGGCCGGATGCACATCCGCATGGACGACGGCGGCGAGGCCGAACTGGGCCCCGGCGACGTCTTCGTCGTCCCGCCCGGGCACGACGCCTGGACCGTGGGCGACGAACAGTGCGTGGTGCACGACTTCGCCGGTGCGATGGCCAAGGACTACGCGAAGGCCAAGAAGGGTTAGGAGATTCCAGGGAGTTCGGAAGAGTTCTGTCAGACGGGCAGCAACCGGCCGACCAGCAGGCCGAGTTGGTGGGCGTTGCGGCACTCGTGCATCGCGACCAGCTCGGCGTAGTCCGGCGCTGCCGAGTCGCCCGTGCCCCACTGGGAGCGCGGCTCCGGGTTCAACCAGTAGACGCGCCGGGCCCGTTCGGCGATCTCACGGACGGCCGAAGGGTTCGGATCGCTCATGTTCGTGCGCGCGTCGCCCAGCACGAACACCGTCGTCCGAGGGCCCACGGCGGCGCCGTACCGCTCCGCGAACTCGCCCAGCGCGGTGCCGTAGTCACTGCTGCCGTGATACGCCGTCAGCCGCGCCTCGGCCCGGATCCGGGCGCCAAGGCCCTCCGGGTCCGCCGCGCCGTGTTCGAGCAGCCCGGTCACCTCGTCGATCCGGTTGACGAAGGCGAACACCCGCACCTTGCTGAACTGGTCGTGCAGCGCCTGCACCAGCAGCATCGTGAAGTCGGAGAAGCCTGACACCGAGCCCGACACATCGCACAGCAGCACCAGTTCGGGCCGGGCCGGGCGCCGGCGGCGCAGCACGGGCCGCATCGGCACCCCGCCCGTGGAGAGCGAACCGCGCAGGGTGCGCCGCAGATCGATCGTGCCGCGCGCGGCACGCCGTCGGCGCGCTGCCAGCCGGGTGGCGAGTTTACGGGCCAACGGCTGCACCGTGCGCCGGAGTTCGGCCAGCCGGTCGCGCCCCGCGTAGAGGAAGTCGACCCGGTCCGCGGTCGGCGCCACCGCCCGCCGCGCGATCTCGTCCCGCCCCCGCAGCTCCGCCACCCGGCGCCGCGCCTCCACCGCCACCAGCGTGCGGAACTCCTCGATGCGCCGCCGGATCTCGTCCTCCAGCAGCCGGTCCGCGAACCCCGCCCCCGAACCACCGCCACTCCGCCGGATCTCGTCCCGCACCCGCGCCAACAGCGTCTGCGGACGCAGCCGTTCCAGCGTCTGGTACGACGACCAGCCGTCCGACCCCGGTGAACTCCCGTACCCGCCCAGGCTGTCCACGGCCTCGATCGCCAACCGCGCCAGCAGCGCACGGTCGTCGGCGGCCAGCGCCTGGGCGAGCCGTTCGCGCAGCGAGTCCCGGTCGCCCGGTTCACCCGGCGGCGCGCCGACGCCGTACGGGAAGTACAGGTCGAAGACGGTGTCGAACAGCCGCCGCTGGTCCGTGCTGTGCAGCAGCGTCGCCGCGAGCCCCTCGCGCAGCAGCCCCCGGTCCGCGAGCCCGAGCACCGCCACCGCCTCGGCCGCGTCCACCGTCTCGCCGGTGCCGATCCGCACGCCGTGGGCGCGCAGCGCGGCGACGAAGGACGTCAGCCGCTCGGCCGCGTCCGCGCTCACACGGCGTCCAGGTCGAGCTTGGCACCGGCCTTCACGACGTCGTCCTGGTGCTTGAGGATCACGCCCAGGGTGTCCCGTACGACACTCTCGTCGAGGGTGGCGGCACCCAGCGCGAGCAGGGTGCGCGCCCAGTCGATGGTCTCGGCGACCGAGGGCACCTTGCGCAGGTCCATCGCCCGCAGCGCGCCCACCACCCGGACCACCGAGTCGGCAAGGGCGGCGTCCAGTCCGGGAACCTTCAGCCGGACGATCCGCCGCTCCGACTCGGCGTCGGGGAAGCCGATGTGGAGGAAGAGACAGCGGCGGCGCAGCGCCTCCGACAGCTCACGGCTCGCGTTCGAGGTGAGGACCACGAAGGGGCGGCGGGTCGCGGTGATCGTGCCCAGCTCGGGGACGGTCACCTGGAAGTCGCTCAGCACTTCGAGCAGCAGGCCCTCCACCTCGACGTCGGCCTTGTCGGTCTCGTCGATCAGCAGGACCGTGGGCTCGTCGCCGCGGATCGCGGTCAGCAGCGGACGCGGGAGCAGGAACTCCTCGCTGAAGATGTCCGTGCGGGTCTCGTCCCAGGACTCGCCGCGCCCGGCGCTGATCCGCAGCAGCTGCTTGGCGTGGTTCCACTCGTACAGCGCCCGGGACTCGTCGACCCCCTCGTAGCACTGCAGCCGCACAAGCCGGGCCTGCGTCATCTGCGCCACGGCCTTGGCGAGCTCCGTCTTGCCGACCCCGGCGGGCCCCTCCACGAGCAGCGGCTTGCCCAGCCGGCCGGCGAGGAAGACGCTGGTGGCGACGGCCGGCGAGGCCAGATAGCCGGTCTCGGCGAGACGCGTGGAGACATCGTCGACGGATGTGAACAACGGGGCCTCCGGAAGTCGATCGCGGCCGGACAGATCCGATCACCGAGCACATATCTAAGCGCTTGTTCAGCGCCTTGTCGATGTTGTCAGTGGCGCCGGGTACCTTGCGCTCATGGGCGTGTATCTCGTGAGTGTGGCTGCGCAGGACTGGTCGGTGGCGGGGGAGGACGGCTACGGAGACGTCGCCTCCGCCCTGAACACGGAGCTGGAGCGGCGCGGGCTGCCGCCGTACACACCGAAAACCCCCGAGGATCCGGGATGGTTCGAGGAGAAGATGAGCCCGCCGATGGACGGCTTCGCCGCGCTGTGCCGGGCGCGGCTGAGCCCCGAGGAGGAGCACACCCTGCTCAGCTGGTCGCTCCTGGTCCCGTTCGCGCTGGAGGAGGGCATCGAGCTGCCCGTCGGCTCCGCGTACACCGACGAGACGCTGGTCGTCGGGGCGCCCTGCGTCCTCGCCCTCGCCGAACGGCTCGCCGGGACCCTCGGCCTGCCGCTGGACCTGATACCGGCGGCCTTCGGCAACCTCGAACTGACCCTGTGGTTCCTGGAGGGCGAGGCGGAGCAGGCCGCGGCGGCCCGGCCGGGCCCCTGGGCCGACGACCTGACCACCGCGTTCTACACGGCCGTGTACCTGCGCGCCGCCCAGTACTCCCTGCGGTACGGCCGCGCGCTGACCTACTCCTGAACCGGCTCCACCAGGATCACCTCGAGGGTGCGCGGACCGTGCACCCCCTCCACCCGGTCCAGCTCGATGTCGCTGGTCGCGGAGGGGCCCGAGATCCAGGTCAACGGGCGGCCGGGATCGATCCGTTCGAGCGCCTGGGGGACGGACGACACGACCTGGTCCGGCACCCGCACCACACAGATGTGGTGGTCGGGGACCAGGGTGATCCGGCGCCGGCCCTGGTCCGGCCCGCCGTCCAGCACGATCGTCCCCGTCTCCGCGATCGCCACCGCGCACGCGGTGACCACGCTGTCGACACGGTCGAGTTCGTGCGCGGTGCTCCCGGCGAGATCCTCGACCCGCTCCGCGTCGGTCTCCGAGAGCCAGCGCGGATCCAGCCCCGACGGCGCGACCACCGAACCCGACCCCCGCTCGGCGAGCAACCGGCCCACCACGGAGGCCAGTTCGGCCTCCCCGCACCGGTGCACCAGCGCCCGGTAGTCCGCCAGGTTCTCCGCGAGCAGATCCACCGTCGCCTCGACCCCGCGGTCACCGTGCACCCGCAGATACGCGCGCTCGACCGGCGCGTCCTCACCCCGTACATCGGCCAGTGCGCGCCGCACCCGGCCCAGGATCAGCTCCCTGCTGCTCACTTCGTCCCGCCCTTCCCGCCCTGCGTACGCTGCCACCAGTCGCGGAACGGCTCGGCGGGGACGGCGGGCAGGTCTCGTGTGCCGCTCCAGGCCCGGCCCGGTCCGGGCAGGGTACGGGGGTGCACACGGCGCGTCCGGGACGCCAGCCGCTGCCCCGTGCGCAGAGCGCCGGGGTGCGCGAACGCCCAGCGTGCCGCGCGCATCGCCGCCCGCTCGGCGGCGTGTCCCTTGGCGGGCTTCAGCACCACCCTGTTGCCCTCCCGGACCACCGGCCCGCCCTCGACGACCCGTTCCCGCAGATGCACCAGCACCTCCGGGATGTCGATGGCGACCGGGCACACCTCGTAGCAGGCGCCGCACAGCGACGACGCGTACGGCAGGGAGGCGTCGATCTCGCTGGCGGTGCCCCGGAGCTGGGGGCTGAGGATCGCGCCGATCGGCCCGGGGTAGACGGAGCCGTAGGCGTGCCCGCCGGCCCGCTCGTAGACGGGGCAGACGTTCAGACAGGCCGAGCAGCGGATGCAGCGCAGGGCCTGCCGGCCGACCTCGTCGGCGAGGGTGTCGGAGCGCCCGTTGTCGAGGAGCACCAGATGGAAGGTCGACGGCCCGTCGCCGTCCGTCGTGCCGGTCCACGTCGACGTGTACGGGTTCATGCGCTCGGCCGTCGAGGAGCGCGGCAGCGTCTGCAGGAACACCTCCAGGTCCCGCCAGGTCGGCACGATCTTCTCGATCCCGACGACCGAGATCAGCGTCTCGGGGAGCGTGAGGCACATCCGCCCGTTCCCCTCGGACTCGACGACGACCAGGGTGCCGGTCTCGGCGACCATGAAGTTGGCACCGGAGACGCCGACCTTGGCCCGCAGGAACTTCTCGCGCAGATGCAGCCGGGCCGCCTCGGCCAGCTCGGCGGGCTTGTCGGTGAGACCTTCTGGGGCCGGACGCCCCCACTCGCTCATCTCGCTCGCGAAGATGTCCCGGATCTCACCCCGGTTGCGGTGGATGGCCGGGACGAGGATGTGGGAGGGCCGGTCGTCGCCCAACTGCACGATCAGCTCGGCGAGATCGGTCTCGTACGCCCGGATCCCCTCGGCCTCCAGAGCCTCGTTGAGCCCGATCTCCTGCGTGGCCATGGACTTGACCTTGACGACCTCCGACTCGCCGGTCGCCTTGACCAGGTAGGTCACGATCCGGTTGGCCTCGTCGGCGTCGGCTGCCCAGTGGACGGTGCCGCCCGCCGCCACGACCGCCTCCTCCAACTGCACCAGATAGCGGTCGAGATGACGGAGCGTAAGGTCCTTGATCTGCTTCCCGGCCTCCCGCAGCTCCGCCCAGTCGTCGAGTTCGGCGACCGCCTTCGCCCGCTTCGTACGGATCGTGTGGGTGGCGTGGCGGAGGTTGCCGCGCAGGATCGGATTGTTGACCGCTTCGTGCGCGGCCTCGGGGAAGGACGGCATTCCTACGAATGTGCCGCTCATGCGTCGCCCTCCCGCCCACTGTGCCCGCTCATGCCGCCGGTTCCTCCTCCGTGCTCGCCAGGATCTCCGCGATGTGCACCGGCCGCAGGCCCGCCTTGAGCCGGGTCATGGTCCCGCCGATGTGCATCAGACAGGAGTTGTCGGCGGCGCACAGCACCTCGGCGCCCGTCGACTCGGCGTTGCGCACCTTGTCCGTGCCCATCGCCGCGGAGACGTCCGCGTTCTTCAGTGCGAAGGTCCCGCCGAAGCCGCAGCACTCGTCCGCACCCGGCAGCTCCACCAGCTCCAGCCCCTTGACCGCCCGCAGCAGCCGCAGGGGCCGGTCCCCGAGCCCCAGCCCGCGCAGCCCGTGACAGGTCGGGTGGTAGGTGACGGTGTGCGGGTAGTACGCGCCGACGTCCGTCACCCCCAGCACATCCACCAGGAACTCGGTCAGCTCGTACGTCTTGGGCACCACCGGCGCCAGGGTCGCGGCGAGGGTGTCCCCGCGCCCCTCGGCCCGGGCCCGCTCACCCATCCGCGGATACAGCTCGCGCACCATCGCCCCGCACGACCCGGAGGGCGTGACGATCGCCTCGTACTCCCCGAAGACATCGGAGAAATGCCGGGCGAGCGGCTCGGCCTCATGACGGTAGCCGGTGTTGTAGTGCGCCTGCCCGCAGCAGGTCT
Organism: Streptomyces vulcanius; assembly: GCF_042653945.1. NCBI lineage: Bacteria > Bacillati > Actinomycetota > Actinomycetes > Kitasatosporales > Streptomycetaceae > Streptomyces > Streptomyces vulcanius. Next base: position 13,767 of record NZ_JBHSFK010000058.1, read on the forward strand.
GCGCCATCGGGAAGTCGACCTCGACACCCAGCTTGGTCAGGAGTTTCACCACGGCACGGCCGGTATCGGGATAGAGCGTGTCGTTGACACAGGTCAGGAACAGGGCGACACGCATCGCGGCTCCTAGTGATCGGTCATCGGATGAGTGCAGCGTAGTCGGGGCGGAGTCGCACGGGGAGCCCCCGGCTCACCGCGTGGCGATCCGGGCCTCCGCCTCCCGCCAGCGGCCGGTGCCGCCCTGCGGTTCGTAGCGGGTCAGGGGCTGCGTCCGGGCGAGCAGCCGGCGCATGGCGGCACGGTCGCCGACCATCCCGTGCGCCCGGGCCTGTACGAGGACGTTGCCGAGTGCGGCGGCCTCGGTCGGCCCGGCCACCACGGGCAGCCCGCAGGCGTCGGCGGTGAGCTGGCACAGCAACGCGTTGCGGGTGCCGCCCCCGACGACATGGACGACGTCGACGGGATGGTCCGCGAGCCGCTGGGCCTCCTCGACCGCCCGCCGGTGGGCCAGCGCCAGGGAGTCGAGGATGCAGCGCGTGATCTCGGCGGGCGTCCGCGGCACCGGCTGCCCCGAAGCGCGGCACGCCTCGGCGATCCGCTCCGGCATCCGCCCCGGTGCGAGGAACGCGGCGTCCCCCGCGTCCACGACCGACCGCAGCGCCGGTACGGCCGCCGCCTCCCGCAGCAGCCCGCCCAACTCCGGTTCGCCCCAGGCCCGTACGCACTCCTGGAGCAGCCAGAGCCCCATGATGTTGCGCAGATAGCGGACCGTGCCGTCCAGGCCCAGCTCGTTGGTGAAGTTGGCGGCGCGGCTGTCCTCGGTCAGCACGGGCGCCTCCAGCTCCAGCCCGGCGAGGGACCAGGTGCCGGTACAGATGTAGGCGAACCGCTCCCCGGTGGCCGGGACGGCGGCCACGGCGGAGGCGGTGTCGTGCGAGCCGACGGCCGTCACCGGCACCGGTCCCGTGAGCCCGGTCTCCTCCAGCACCCCGGGCCTGAGCACCCCGGCCGGATCGCCGGGCTGCCGCAGCGGCGCGAACAGGCCGAGGTCGATCCCGAGCCGGTCGGCGACGTCGTACGACCACTCGCGCGTCCGGGGATCGACGAGCTGGGTGGTGGAGGCGTTGGTCAGCTCGGTGCCCTGCTCCCCGGTCAGCCAGTACGACAGCAGGTCGGGGATGAGCAACAGCCGCTCGGCATTCGCCAGTTGGCTTGTCCCACGCGCCGCCGTCAACTGGTACAGGGTGTTGAAGGGCGCGTACTGCAGCCCGGTCGCCGCGTACAGCTCGGCGGCCGGCACGGTCGCCCACACCTTCTCCGCGACCCCGTCCGTACGGGCGTCGCGGTAGTGCACGGGGTTGCCCAGCAGGACCCCGTCGCCGTCCAGCAGCCCGTAGTCCACGGCCCAGCTGTCGATACCGACGGAGTCGACCTGCCCGGCCGCCCGCAGCCCGTCCAGGACACCGGCGTACAGCGACAGCACATCCCAGCGCAGCCCCTCCGGCACCCGCACCGGCCGGTTCACGAACCGGTGCGCCTCCGCCAGCTCCAGCGAGTGAGGGCTCACCCGCCCGACCATCACCCGCCCGCTGGAGGCGCCGAGGTCGACAGCGGCGTACGACCGCACGGCGGTCACCGGAGGAACGCGGCCGCCACACCCGCGTCGACGGGGATGTGCAGCCCGGTGGTGTGGGTCAGCTCCCCGCCGGTCAGCGCGAACACGGCGTTCGCGACATGCTCGGGCAGGACCTCCCGCTTGAGGATGGTCCGCTGCGCGTAGAACTCGCCCAGCTTCGCCTCCTCCACCCCGTACACGGCGGCCCGCTGAGCCCCCCACCCCCCGGCGAAGATGCCCGACCCGCGCACGACCCCGTCCGGGTTGACGCCGTTGACGCGGATCCCGTGCTCGCCCAGCTCGGCGGCGAGCAGCCGCACCTGGTGGGCCTGGTCGGCCTTGGTGGCGGAGTAGGCGATGTTGTTCGGCCCGGCGAAGACGGCGTTCTTCGAGGCGATGTAGACGATGTCCCCGCCCAGCCCCTGCGCGGTCATCACCCGGGCGGCCTCGCGGGAGACGAGGAAGGATCCCCGGGCCATGATGTCGTGCTGGAGGTCCCAGTCCTTGGCGGAGGTCTCAAGGAGCGGCTTGGAGATCGAGATCCCGGCGTTGTTGACGACGAGGTCGACCCCGCCGAAGGCGAGCACCGCGGCACGGAAGGCGTCGGCGATCTGCTCCTCGGAGGTCACGTCGACGGTGACGGCGACGGCCTTGTCCGCCCCGCCCAGCTCCTCCGCGACAGCCTGGGCGTTGTCGGCGTCGAGATCGGCGACGACGACACACGCGCCCTCGGCGACCAGCCGCCCGGCGATGGCCTTCCCGATCCCGCTGCCGGCCCCGGTCACCAGCGCCACCCGTGTGGCCAGCGCCTTCGGCCTGGGCATCCGCTGGAGCTTGGCCTCCTCCAGCGCCCAGTACTCGATGCGGAACTTCTCCGACTCCTCGATCGGCGCGTACGACGACACCGACTCCGCGCCCCGCATGACGTTGACGGCGTTGACGTAGAACTCGCCGGCGACCCGGGCGGTCTGCTTGTCCTTGCCGAAGGAGAACATGCCGACCCCGGGGACGAGGACGATGGCCGGGTCGGCGCCGCGCATGGCGGGGGAGTCGGGCTCGGCGTGCCGCTGGTAGTAGGCGGCATACTCCTCGCGGTAGCCGGCGTGCAGCTCCTTCAGCCGCGCGACCGCGTCCTCCAGGGGGGCGCTCGGCGGCAGGTCGAGCACGAGGGGCCGTACCTTGGTGCGCAGGAAGTGGTCCGGACACGACGTACCGAGCGCGGCGAGGCGCGGGTGCTCGGCGCGGGCGAGGAAGTCGAGGACGACGTCGGAGTCGTCGAAGTGCCCGACCTGCGGCCGGTCCTGGGAGGCGACGGCGCGTACGTACGGCGCGAGCGCGGCGGCCCGCTCCCGCCGCTCACCCTCGGGCAGCGCGCCGTACCCGTCGATGACGGACCCGAACGGCTCGGCCCTGCCCTTCTCCGCCAGGAACGCCTCCGCCGTGCGGATGATGTGGAGGGAGTTGCGCTCGCACTCCTCGGCGCTGTCGCCCCAGGCGGTGATGCCGTGTCCGCCGAGGATCACGCCGATGGCCTGCGGGTTGGCGGCCTTGACGGCGGCGATGTCCAGCCCCAGCTGGAACCCGGGCCTGCGCCAGGGCACCCAGGCCACGGTGTCCCCGAAGCACTCGGCGGTCAGCTTCTCCCCGTCGGCGGCGCAGGCGAGCGCGATCCCGGAGTCGGGGTGCAGATGATCCACGTGGGCGGCGTCGACGAGGCCGTGCATGGCGGTGTCGATGGACGGCGCCGCCCCGCCCTTGCCGTGCAGGCAGTAGTCGAACGCGGCGACCATCTCGTCCTCACGCCCGACCCCCGGATAGACCTCGACAAGCCCCCGCAGCCGGTCCAGCCGCAACACGGCAAGCCCCGCCTCGGTGAGCGTCCCGAGATCCCCACCGGACCCCTTCACCCACATCAACTCGACATCCCCACCGGTGACGGGATCGACATCGGTGCCCTTGGCCGAGGCATTGCCACCGGCGTAGTTGGTGTTACGAGGATCAGCGCCAAGCCGACGGGACCGGGCAAGCAGAGCGGCGGCTTCGGGATGGGTGGACATGGAGATTCCTTACTTTTCGAACACGGGTGAGTGGAGCGCCCCAAAGGGGCGCGGGGCTGCATCGATATGCGGCTCCGCCGCGTGGGCGCGACCAGCCACAACCGGCCCGCACCCCGCAATGAAACAGATCCAGGCAGACGCTCACGCGCCCCAACCGGCCTGCTCCCCTCCAACCCGCTCGGCAACGATCTTCTCGGCCCACCCGGACCGCCGATAAGCCCCCATAGGATCCGGGTCCAGCCCCATCTCCTCCCGCACCTCACGAAGAAGCGGACGCACGTCCGAGTTGTACGCGTCCATCAGCACCGCATTCGCTTCGAGCACATCCCCGGACGCCTGTGCCGCGGCCAGCGCCGAGCGATCCACCAGCAAAGACTTGGCCGTGGCCTCCTGCACATTCATCACGGACCGGATGATCGCCGGAATCTTCGCCTCGATGTTGTGGCACTGGTCCAGCATGAACGCCACCTCGGAGGTGAACCCACCCCCGCGCACCACCTCGTACATGATCCGGAACAACTGGAACGGATCGGCGGAGCCCACCATGAGGTCGTCGTCGGCGTAGAACCGCGAGTTGAAGTCGAACGCCCCGAGCTTCCCCTCCCGCAGCAGCGTGGCGACGATGAACTCGATGTTGGTCCCCGGCGCGTGATGCCCGGTGTCCACCACGACCTGCGCCTTGTCGCCGAGCTTGAGGCAGTGGGCGTAGGCGGTCCCCCAGTCCGGCACATCGGTCGTGTAGAAGGCCGGCTCGAACAGCTTGTACTCCAGCAGCATCCGCTGCCCGTCCCCGAGCCGTGCGTACACCTCGGCCAGCCCCTCCGCCAGCCGGTCCTGCCGCTCGCGGATGTCGTCCTGACCGGGATAGTTCGTACCGTCGGCGAACCACAGCTTGAGGTCGGCGGAGCCCGTCGCGTCCATGATGTCGATGCACTCCAGCAGATGATCGACGGCCTTCCTGCGCACCGCCGCGTCGGGGTGACAGATGCTCCCCAACCGGTACGCGTCGTCCTGGAAGGTGTTGGAGTTGATCGCCCCGAGCCGCACACCCCGGTCCTCGGCGTGCTTCGCGAGTGCGGAGTAGTCCTCCACCTTGTCCCACGGGATGTGCAGCGCCACGGTCGGGGCCACGCCGGTGACCGCGTGCACCTGCGCCGCGTCGTCGAGCTTCTCCTGCGGGGTGCGCGGGACGCCCTCCTGGGCGAACACCTTGAAGCGGGTCCCCGAGTTCCCGTACGCCCACGACGGCGTCTCGACGGCCTGGGTCTTCAGCGCGGCTTTCACCGCGGCGAGGTCGGTCACTTCGGGCTCCTGTGACATCGGTCCGGAACAGCTGCCGGATGAAACGATTCAGAACGGGAAGCTATGAGGCTGCCGAAGCAGTGTCAACCCCTTCGTCCAGGGCTGTTGTCCGTGACCGCCGCGTGACCTTCGGCTATCGAAAACTTTTCGAGACGGACCCATTGACGTGACATGCCCTGCGTGCCTAACGTCCCGGCAATCCAGTTGAAACCTTTCACGACGCCGTGACAGCCCCTCAGGGCCTCGTTCCGGGCGTTGTTGAGGAGCCACTCATGACCCACCCGTCCGACGCGGGTCCGCCCCCGGTGCTGGCGCTGCGGGACGTCGTCAAGTCCTTCGGCGCCGTGCGTGCGCTGCGGGGCGTCTCCATGGAGCTGTTCCCCGGTGAGGTGCACGCGCTCGCCGGGGAGAACGGCGCGGGCAAGTCGACCCTGATCAAGGCGCTCGCCGGGGTGCACCGACCGGATGCCGGTCAGGTGCTGCTCGACGGCGAGCCCGTCGTCTTCCACGGACCCGGCGACGCCCGCGACGCCGGCATCGCCGTGATCTACCAGGAACCGACTCTCTTCCCCGACCTTTCGATCGCGGAGAACATCTTCATGGGCCGCCGGCCCCGGCGCTCTCTGGGCCGGATCGACCACAGGGCCACCCGTGCGGCCACCGCCGCGCTGATGGCGCGTCTGGGTGTCGATCTCGACCCCGACCGTCCGGCGCGCGGGCTGTCCATCGCCGACCAGCAGATCGTCGAGATCGCCAAGGCGCTCTCCTTCGACGCCCGTGTCCTGATCATGGACGAGCCCACCGCGGCCCTCACCGGCAGCGAGGTCGCCCGTCTCTTCGGAGTCGTGCGCACCCTGCGTGACCAGGGCGCGGCCGTGCTGTTCATCTCCCACCGCCTGGAGGAGATCTTCGAGATCTGCCGGCGGGTGACGACCCTGCGCGACGGCGCCTGGATCGCCAGCGAGCCGATCGAGGGCATGACCGAGGACGACCTGGTCCGGCGGATGGTCGGCCGCGACCTCGACGAGCTCTACCCCAAGCAGGACGTCACCCCCGGCGAGGTGGCCCTCAGCGTGCGCCGCCTGACCCGGGAGGGCGTCTTCACCGACGTCTCCTTCGAGGTCCGGCGCGGCGAGATCGTCGGCCTGGCCGGACTCGTCGGCGCCGGACGCACCGAGGTCGCCCGGGCGGTGTTCGGCATCGACCGCTGGGACGCCGGCGAGGTCACGGTCGACGGCCGTCCGCTCACCAACGGCGCACCCTCCACCGCGATGGCCGCCGGCCTCGCCCTGGTCCCGGAGGACCGGCGCGCCCAGGGCCTGGTGATGGACATGTCCATCGAACGCAACATCGGCCTGACCGGCCTGCGTACGACCGTGAGGGCCGGGCTGATGGACCGGGGCGCCGAGCGCAGCCGCTCGCTGGACTGGGCGGTGAAGCTCCAGGTGAAGTACGCCCGGCTCGCCGACACCGTCAACACGCTGTCCGGCGGCAACCAGCAGAAGGTCGTCCTGGCCAAGTGGCTCGCGACGAGCCCCAAGGTGCTGATCGTGGACGAGCCCACGCGCGGAATCGACGTCGGGACCAAGGCCGAGGTGCACCGGCTGCTGAGCGAGCTGGCCGCCGACGGCGTCGCCGTCCTGATGATCTCTTCCGATCTGCCCGAGATCCTCGGCATGGCCGACCGCGTGCTGGTGATGCACGAGGGCCGGCTGGCCGCGGAGATCTCCCGCACCGACGCCACCGAGGAGACCGTGATGGCCGCAGCCACCGGGAGGGCCGCCGCATGACGGTGACCACTCCCGACAAGGCCCCCGTCGCCGAGGCATCCAAGTCCGGTGGCACCCGCCTCGTCGACCGGGTGTTCAGGATGCGGGAACTCGCCATCCTGGCCGTGTTCCTGGTGATGATCGCCGTCACCCAGGCCGGCAACAGCGAGTTCCTGTCCGAGCAGGGCATCAAGGACCTGCTGCTGAACGCGACGATCCTGGTGCTGGTCGCCACCGGCCAGTCCCTGGTGGTGATCACGAGGAACGTCGACCTCTCGGTCGGCTCCACCCTCGGCATCAGCGCCTTCGCCGCCGGCACCTATCTGCACGGCGGCGGCAACCCGGTGATCGCGATCGTCCTGGCGGTACTGCTGGGCATCGGCTTCGGCCTGCTGAACGGTCTGCTCGTCAGCCTCGGCCAGGTGCCCGCCCTCGTCGTCACCCTCGGCACCCTCTACATCATCCGCGGCATCGACTCGATCTGGGTCGGCTCCCGCCAGATCACCGCGGCCGACCTGCCCGACTCCTTCGTGGACTTCGGCTCCGGCGGCCTCTCCGCGGTGCCGTATCTCGCGCTGATCGCGCTCGTCGTACTGGTCGCGACGGCCTACTACCTCAAGCACTACGGCAGCGGGCGCGAACTGTACGCGCTGGGCTCCAACCCCGAGGCCGCACGGCTCGCCGGTATCCCGGTGCGCAAGCGGATCCTCGCCGCGTACACCTTCTGCGGCGGCCTCGCCGGCCTCGCCGGGGCGATGTACCTCGCCCGGTTCGGCAACGTCGACTCCGGGACCGGCAACGGCTACGAACTCACCGTCGTCAGCGCGGTCGTGGTCGGTGGTGTCGTCTTCACCGGCGGCTCCGGCAGCGTCTACGGCGCCGCCCTCGGCGCACTGCTGCTGACCTCCATCAACAGCGTCCTGCCCGCCCTCGGCGTCAGCTCGGTGTGGGTGCTCGCCATCAACGGCGTCCTGCTCCTGCTCGCCATCGCCGTCGACCGGGTCGTGGCACTGCGGGTGGCGACCGCCCTGAAGAAGAAGTCGGCCTCCGCACGGCCGGCCGTAGCGAAGGGGGAGGCCCGTGCCTGAGTCCGGATTCCTCGCGCATCGCGCGATCCGCTGGGACACCGTCGTCGGGGCCCTGCTGATCGTCCTGCTCCTGCTGTCCTTCTCCTTCGTGGACGGCTTCGGGAACTCGCTCAATCTGTCGTTCCTGATCGGCAACACCCTGCCCATCGCGCTGATCGCGCTGCCGATGACGCTGCTGGTGGTCTCCGGGGAGATCGACCTGTCCGTCGCCTCCACGGCGGGCCTGTCCGGCTCGGTGATGGGCGCCCTGTGGAACCAGGGCATGACCATCGAGGCGATCATCCCGATCTGTCTGCTGCTCGGCGTGGTGTGCGGGCTGGTCAACGGCCTGCTCGTGACCCGCCTCGGGCTGCCGTCCCTCGCCGTCACCATCGGCACCCTGGCCGCCTACCGGGGCATCGCACAGATCGTGCTCGGCTCCGACGCGGTCACCGACTTCCCCACCCAGTACCTCGACTTCGCCTCGGGACGCATCGGCGACAGCTTCCTCCCGCAGGCGTTCCTGCCCTTCCTCGTCCTGCTCGCCATCGCGGTCGTCGTCCTGCACGCCACCCCGTTCGGCCGCTCGCTGTTCGCGACCGGCGCCAGCGAGGAGGCGGCACGGTTCTCCGGCGTCCGCGTCAAGCGGCAGAAACTGATCCTCTTCACGGTGACCGGCCTGCTGGCCTCCCTCACCGGGATCTTCTGGGCCCTGCACTACGCCAGCGCCCGCTACGACAACGCCACCGGGCTCGAACTCTCCGTCGTCGCCGCCGTGTTGCTCGGCGGGATCGACTTCGACGGCGGCAAGGGCACGCTGGGTGGCGCCATCGCCGGGGTGTTTCTGCTCGGGGCGCTGCAGAACGTGATGAGTCTGCTGAACGTCTCCGCGCAGTCGCAGATCGTTGTGACCGGTGTGTTGCTGGTCGTCTCGGTGCTTGGGCCTCGGGTCGCTCGTCAGGTTTCCGTTGCCCGGGCGGCACGCGCCGCTGGATAGGCCAGATCGAAGCTGCGGGTCCGTTATGGCTGGTCCCGCAGTTCCCCGCGCCCCTTGGGGCGCTTCACCTGAACCTCTCTCGAGAAGGACTGCCATGTCCAAGTCGTCGCTCCGTCGTGCCTGTGTGGCACTGGCCGCTGTTTCCTCCCTTGCCCTCGCCGCCACCGCGTGTGGCGGTACCACCAAGGAGGACGTGAAGAACGAGAGCACCGGGTCGGCCGTCTCCTCCGGGAAGGCCGATCCGAACGCCGAGTTGAAGAAGGGACTCACCGTCGGCTTCCTGCCCAAGGCGGTCAACAACCCCTACTTCACGTCCGCCGACAAGGGCGGCGAGACGGCCGTCAAGGAGCTGGGGTCCAGCTACAAGGAGGTCGGGCCGTCCAGCGCGACCGACACCGCCGGGCAGGTGTCGTACGTCAACACCCTCACCCAGCAGCAGGTGAACGCGATGGCCGTGTCCGCACAGGACCCGGGCGCGCTGTGCACGGCGCTGAAGCAGGCCATGAGCAACGGCATCAAGGTCGTCACCTACGACTCCGACACCAACGTCGGCTGCCGCAACGCCTTCGTGTCGCAGGCCTCGGCCGAGGACCTGGGCCGTACCGAGGTGCAGCTGCTGGCCGAGCAGATCGGCTACAAGGGCGAGATCGCGATCCTGTCCGCCGCGCAGACCGCGACCAACCAGAACACCTGGATCGAGTTCATGAAGGACGAACTCAAGAACCCGAAGTACAAGGACGTCAAGCTGGTCAAGGTCGCCTACGGCAATGACGACGCCCAGCAGTCCTTCCAGCAGACCCAGGGCCTGCTCCAGCAGTACCCGAACCTGAAGGGGATCATCTCCCCGACCACCGTCGGCATCAAGGCCGCCGCCCAGTACCTGTCCGGCTCCAAGTACAAGGGCAAGGTCAAGCTGACCGGCCTCGGCACCCCCAACGACATGCGTACGTACGTCAAGAACGGCACCGTCGAGGCGTTCGAGCTGTGGGACCCGGCGAAGCTGGGCGAGCTGGCCGCCCGTACCGCGGTCGCGATGGTGTCGGGACAGATCACCGGCAAGGAGGGCGAGACCTTCACGGCCGGCGACATGGGCTCGTACACCATCGGCAAGGACGGCGTGATCAGCCTCGGCAAGCCCACCGTCTTCAACGCCAAGAACATCGACCAGTTCAACTTCTAGCACGGGAGCGGTACTTCATGCAGCGCGTGTGCTTCCTGCTCAAGGTCCGCCAGGACCGCCTCGCCGAGTACCGCGAACGACACGCCGCCGTGTGGCCCGAGATGCTCGAAGCGCTCTCGGCCACCGGCTGGCACAACTACTCCCTCTTCCTCCGGGACGACGGGCTGCTCGTCGGCTACCTGGAGACCGAGGACTTCGACGCCGCCCTCGCCGGCATGGAGGCCACGGACGTCAACGCCCGCTGGCAGGCGGAGATGTCCCCCTACTTCGAGTCCCTCGACGGGGCCCGCCCCGACGAAACGATGAAACCGCTCACCGAAGTGTTCCACCTCGCCTGACGACGGAGTCCTCGAGATGAACAGACGTACGCTGCTCGGCGCGGCCCTCGCCGGTGCCGTGGTGACCCCCACCCTGGCCGCAGGCACCGCACGCGCCGCCGACCCCGGCCCCTCGGTCACCCGCACCGGCACCACACAACTCGACGCCACAGCCGTCTTCTTCGTCTCCTACGACGGCCTGGTCAACAACAACTCGTTCCAGAAGAACGGCCTGTTGACCTACAAGGGCTACCAGTACGCCGCCTGGTACACCTCCACCGGATATGCCGTGGTGGCCAGACGGGTGCTGGGCGGGGCCACCTGGTCGACCGTCACCCTCACCCACAAACTCAAGGCGAGCGACTCCCACAACGTCATCTCCATGGGCGTCTCCAGGACCGACGGCCGGCTCCACCTCAACATGGACTCCCACAGCGACGGCTTCTTCTACGTGAAGTCGGTCGCCGGACTCCTCGACAGCCCGGCGGCGACCTCCTGGACGTCCGCCGTCTTCGGGGCCGTACAGACCACACTTGACGGACTGTCACTCACCTCGCAGTTCACCTACCCCCAGTTCGTCTCCACGCCGGAGGGCAGGCTCCAGCTGAGCTACCGGGTCGGGATCTCCGGCAACGGGCGCAACGCCCTTGCCGAGTACGACGGTTCGGCGTGGACCGCGCTGGGGGAGTGGTCCAGCTCCACCGGGACGTACACCAGCGAGCACGGCTCCTCGACCGTCCGCAACATGTACCTCCACGGCATCGACTACGACGTCAACGGCCGGCTGCACTCCTTCTTCACCTGGCGTGAGCAGAACGGCGCCGTGATGTGCTCCAGCGGCGGGATCACCAACCACGACACCGGTTACGTCTACTCCGACGACCGGGGCCGGACCTGGCGCAACAACGCGGGCACGCTCGTCGGCACGACCGGCACCTCCGACACGGTCGCCGTCACCGACTCCGGACTCGTCGTCGACTCCCTCAACCCCGACCACTCGCTGATGAACCAGGAGAGCCAGTCCACCGACGCGGCCGGCCGCCCGCACGCGATCATCAGCTACGTCCCCGGCCGCTTCGGCCAGTGCACCACGAACTACGTCAGCGACCGCACCGCCAACGGCCGAGCCTTCCACGTCCGCAGGAACTCCTCCGGCACCTGGCAGAAGACGGAGATCCCCGTCGTCCTCGGCTCCAGCCAGCGCACCAAGCTGATCCTGGACAAGTACGACAACGCCTACGCGATCTTCCCCTTCGGGCGGATCGCCGGCGCGTCGAAGGCCTCCGGGTACACCGACTGGACGGTGCTCTTCGACGGGAGCGGGCTGAACGCCTTCGGGGAGGTCGTCATCGACGAGCTGCGGGTCAAGGCCGACAACACGCTGTCGTTCATGTACCAGGAGAAGTCGAACGGGACGACCCCCTCGGCGCTCCACGTCGTCGACTTCGCGCTGCCCGCATGACCCGTACCACCCGCACGGCCCGGGCGCGGCGTGACGGTAATGTGAAGGCCGTCCCGCCGTGCCCCGTTCACCTGGAGGTTCCCGCCTGATGGCCCATTCGGTGGGTATCAAGGACGTCGCCCGTGCCGCCGGAGTCTCCGTCGGCACGGTGTCCAACGTCATCAACCGCCCGGACACCGTCGCCACGGAGACCCGGGCCCGGGTGCTGTCCGCGATAGACCGGCTCGGCTACGTCCGCAGCGAGTCCGCGCGCCAGCTGCGCGCCGGCCGCTCCCGGATCATGGGGCTGCTCGTCCTCGACATGGGCAACCCCTTCTTCGTGGACGTCGCGCGCGGCGCCGAGCGGGCCGCCCGGGACGCCGGGCTCGGCGTGATGGTCTGCAACAGCGCCGAGAGCTCCGGCGAGGAGGCCGAGTACCTCTCCCTCTTCGCCGAACAGCGGGTGCGGGGCGTGCTGCTCACCCCGGCCGACGCCACCGGCCGCAACATCGAGTCCTTCCGCCGCCACGGCATCCCGTTCGTGCTGGTCGACCGGGTCTCCGAGGGCACCACCGAGTGCTCGGTCTCCGTGGACGACGTCGCGGGCGGGGCGCTCGCCGTACGGCATCTGATCGACGCCGGACACCGCTCCATCGCGTACGTCAGCGGGCCGCCCGGCTTCACCCAGGTCCGCGACCGCCGCACCGGCGCTCTCAACGCGCTCGCCGAGGCGGGCCTGGGCCCGGAACACCTGCGCGAACTGCCCACCGAGCGGCTCGACGTCGCCGCGGGGCGGGACGCCGGCGCCCGCCTCCTCGGCCTGGCCGACCGCCCGACCGCCGTGTTCTGCGCCAACGACCTGCTCGCCCTCGGCGTCCTCCAGGCCATGTACGCGGCCGGTGTCGGAGTGCCGGACGACCTGGCCATCGTCGGCTACGACGACATCGAGTTCGCCGCCGCCGCGGCCGTCCCCCTCACCTCGGTCCGCCAGCCCGCCGTCACCATGGGCGCCCTGGCCGCCGAGCTGCTCCTCGAGGAGACGGAGGAGGGCGGGTCCCGCCCGCACGAGCACCGGCGTGTGGTGCTCCAGCCCGAACTGGTGGTGCGCCGCTCCAGTCTCTCCGCGCGCTGAGCCGCCGTTCAGTAACCGTTCATGATCCCCCGGGCTCCGCTGCCGCCCGGGCATGTGCTGAACTGGGTCGCGGCCCGTACATCGAGCGTCCCAGGAGACCCCTGTTGTCCCTCAGCTACCGCCAGCCCGGCGTCGTACTCACCGACCGCCGCTTCACCGTGCCCCTCGACCACACCGACCCGGCGGGGGAGACGATCGGCGTCTACGCCCGTGAGGTCGTCGCGAGCGAGAAGGCGGGGCAGGGTCTGCCCTGGCTGCTCTTCCTCCAGGGCGGCCCCGGATTCGGCGCCCACCGCTTCGTCGGCAGACCGGCCTGGCTGGGGCGCGCGCTCCAGGAGTTCCGTGTCCTGCTCCTCGACCAGCGCGGCACCGGCCACTCCACGCCCGCCAACCGCCAGACGCTCCCGCTGCGCGGCGGCCCGGCCGAACAGGCCGACTACCTCACGCACTTCCGCGCCGACTCCATCGTCCGGGACTGCGAGCTGATCCGCCGCGAGGTCACCGGCGGCGCCCCCTGGACCGTCCTCGGCCAGAGCTTCGGCGGCTTCTGCGCGGTCAGCTATCTCTCCACCGCCCCCGAGGGCCTGGCCGCCGCCCTGATCACCGGCGGACTGCCGTCCCTCGACGCCCACGCAGACGACGTCTACCGCGCCGCCTACCCGCGCATGGAGCGCAAGGCCGCCGCGCACTACGCCCGCTACCCGCAGGACGTCGAACGGGCCCGTGCGATCGCCGACCATCTGCTCCAGCACGAGGTCACCCTCCCGGGCGGTTACCGGCTCACCGTCGAGGCCTTCCAGACCGTCGGCATCATGCTCGGCTCCGGCGACGGCAGCCACCGGCTGCACCACCTCCTCGAACACGCCTTCGTCCCCACCACGGACGGCCCCCGGCTCTCCGACGCCTTCCAGGAGGAGATCCGGGGCCTGCTGTCGTTCGCCGGCCACCCCCTGTACGCCGTCCTCCACGAGGCGACCTACGGCCAGGACGCCCGGCCCACCGCCTGGGCGGCCGAGCGGGTGCGTGCCGAGTTCCCGCAGTTCGACGCGGGCAAGACCCTCGCGGGCGACGGACCGCTGCCGCTCACAGGCGAAACGATCCACCCCTGGATGTTCGACACCGACCCCGCGCTGCGGCCCCTGCGCGAGACCGCCCACCTGCTCGCCGACCGCACCGACTGGACGCCCCTGTACGACCCCGCGCGCCTCGCCGCCAACGAGGTCCCGGTCGCCGCCGCCGTCTACCACGACGACCTCTACGTCGACACCGCGCACTCCCTGCGCACCGCGCGAGCCGTCCGGGGCCTGCGCACCTGGGTCACCGACGAGTTCGAACACGACGGCGTCCGGGCCGGCGGGCCCCGCGTCCTGGACCGGCTGCTCGCCCTCGCCCGCGATGAGGTGTGACGACGCGTGAAGACGCGTGACGCGGTGTGATGTCAGTGTCACGGATTAGTCTTCAGGCATGACCGAGCCGACGATCTCCCAGCTCCGGCCCATGCCGGAGGACTGGCAGCGTGCCCTCGCCGTGGTGGCCCACCCCGACGACCTGGAGTACGGCTGCTCGGCGGCGGTCGCCGCCTGGACCGACGCCGGCCGCGAGGTCTCCTATGTCCTGGCGACCCGCGGCGAGGCGGGCATCGACACCGTCCCGCCCGCCGAGTGCGGCCCGCTGCGGGAGCGGGAACAGCGGGCGAGCGCGGCCGTCGTGGGCGTGTCCTCGGTCGAGTTCCTCGATCACCGGGACGGGGTCGTCGAGTACGGCCCCGCCCTGCGCCGGGACATCGCCGCCGCCATCCGGCGTCACCGTCCCGAACTCGTCATCACCCTCAACCACCGCGACACGTGGGGCGGCGTCGCCTGGAACACCCCGGACCATGTCGCCGTCGGCCGTGCCACCCTCGACGCCGCGGGGGACGCGGGAAACCGCTGGATCTTCCCGGAACTCGCGGAGCGGGGGCTCCAGCCGTGGGACGGGGTGCGGTGGGTTGCCGTCGCGGGGTCTGCCACGCCCACGCACGCGGTCGAGGCGGCGTCGGGCCTGGAGCGGGCGGTGGGGTCGTTGCTGGAGCATCGTGCGTATATCGCGGCGCTGACGGACGAGGAGCCTGAGGCGTATGTACGCGGCTTCCTGACCGAGGTGGCGAATTCGGTGGGGGAGCGCTTCGGCGGTAGACCGGCGGTGGCGTTCGAGTTGTTCAGTCGTTGAGTCTGCGGGCCGATGGGGGATCAGAACGGTGTTGAGTGAACTGCGCGGCGACTGCGCGAACTGTTTCGGGCTGTGCTGTGTCGCGCTGGCCTTCGCCCGGTCGGCGGACTTCGCGCTCGACAAGCCCGCGGGCCGGCCCTGCCCCAACCTGGCGTCGGACCATCGCTGCGGTATCCACGACCGGCTCCGGCCGCAGGGCTTCACCGGCTGTACGGTCTACGACTGTTTCGGCGCGGGCCAGCACGTCTCGCAGGTCACCTTCGGCGGCCGGGACTGGCGCACCGCACCGCCCGCCGAGTCCCGCCGTATGTTCGAGGTGTTCCCGGTCGTCCGGCAACTCCACGAGCTGCTCCGCTACCTCACCGAGGCCCTCACCCTCCCCGCCGCCCGTTCGATACACCGGGATCTGCGCGCGGCCCTGGAGCGCACCGAGGAGCTGACCCGGCTGCCGGCACCGGAACTGGCCGTGCTCGACGTGCCGGCCCACCGCGCCGACCTCAACGCCCTGCTGCTCAGGACGAGCGAACTGGTCCGCGCCGGCATACCCGGCCGTAGGAAGAACCACCGGGGCGCCGACCTGATGGGCGCCCGCCTCCAGAAGGCCGACCTGCGGGGCGCGAACCTGCGCGGCGCCTGCCTGATAGCCGCCGACCTCGCGGGGGCCGACCTGCGCACGGCGGACCTGATAGGCGCCGACCTGCGCGACGCCGACCTCACGGACGCCGACCTGACCGGCGCGCTCTTCCTGACCCAGCCGCAGGTGAACGCGGCCCGGGGGAGCGCCGGCACCGGGCTGCCGGGCTCAGTCACCCGCCCGGTGCACTGGACAGCCGGAGTCTGACGGAACCTCGTCAGGCACGGGCACCCTGGACGCCGTAGGAGCCGGGTGCCGTCGGTCGAGGTACAGCCGCAGCCCCTCCGGCATCAGCGTCAGCCGCTCGGTGACCCGCAGCCGGTATGCCGGGTCGGGCCGTAGCTCGTAGCGGCGCAGCAGCAGCCCCAGCACCAGCGTGGCCTCGTGCAGGGCGAACTGGCGTCCGATGCAGGCCCGTGCCCCGGTGCCGAACGGCTTGAAGGTGTGCGGGGCACGCGCACGGACGGCCGCCGCGTCGAAGCGGTCCGGATCGAACCGTTCGGCGTCCGGGCCCCACACCTCCCGGTCGCGGTGCAGCATCGAGATCAGCACCAGCGCCCAGGCTCCGCGCCGCATCGGATGCTCCCCGCCCAGCACCGTGTCCTCGCGGGCCTCCCGGGCGAACGCGGGCGCCGTGGGCCACAGCCGCAGCGCCTCGTCGAGCACCTTGCGCACATAGCGAAGCCTGGCCACCTGGTCGTAACCGGGTACGGCCGTGTCACCCCACACCCGGTCCACCTCGTCCCGGGCGCGGGCCGCGATCCGCGGGTCGAGGGAGAGGTAGTGCAGAGCGAAGGAGAGCGCACCGGAGGTGGTCTCGTGTCCGGCGACCAGAAAGGTGATCACCTGCCGGCGCACGTTCTCCGCGGACAGCCGCTCGCCCGTCTCGGGATGGGCCGTGTCGAGCATCCGGTCGAGCAGATCACCGTCCCCGCCGCCCCCGCTGCGACGGGCCTGGACGAGTTCGCCGACCGTGTCGTGGAGATGGGCGATGTCGGCCTCGTTGCGCCGGGTGGCGTCCCTCAACAGCGCCGGATGCGGAACGGTGTTGAGGCGCTGGGCGTAGGTGAGGGTGCCCACCATGGCGGTCACGAAGGGGTGCGGCCGGGCGCGTTCGAAGGAGCCGAAGTCATGACCGAAGCCGGTGCGGGCGATGGTCTCCAGGGTCAGCTTGGTCATGTCCCCGGGCACGTCCACGGCCCGCCCCGCCGTCAGCTCCCGGTCCCAGTGCCCGGTCAGCCGTTCCGCCACGTCCAGCATCATCGGGTGGTAGGCCGCCATGGCCTCCCGGCTGAAACCCGGCGCGAGGACGTCGTGCGCCAGCTGCCAGTTGGGCTCGTGGTTGTACGCCGTGAACAGCGCGTCCCCGACCACCGGCCGCAGATTGGCGATGCCCAGCCCCACATGCTTCGCGAACCGTGTCTCGTCCGCCATGTCCGCGGCAAGTCCCGCGCCCCCCACGAACACGAACTCCCGGCCGAACACCTTGCGCCGGAAGATCGGCCCCAACTGCTCCGCGTACTTCAGGGAGTCCTGCACGGGAGTGCGCCGGCTCGCGCCGAGGAGGTCGCCGAGCAGGGGTATCCGGTACGGCGGATGCGGGATGCGGCGCAGTTCGGGCCAGCCCTGCTCCGCGCTGCGGAACCCCTTGGGCAGAGCGTCCTGTGTCGTGGTCCCCGGCTCCGCCATGACGCCATCTCCCTGTACTTGTTGTACGTGGGTTCAATAACGCGCCCAGTTTCGTCCCGCCGCTGAACCGGAGTCAAGTAAAGTGCGGGCATGGCCGCGAACCAGGGTGAACGCACCCGGCGCCGACTCAGCACCGAGGAGCGCAGGGAGCAGCTTCTGACGGTGGGCGCGCGGCTGTTCTCGGAGAGTCCGTACGACGACGTGTGGATCGAGCAGGTCGCCGAGATCGCCGGGGTCTCGCGCGGGCTGCTCTACCACTACTTCCCGACCAAGCGGGAGTTCTTCGCCGCGGTCGTCGAGCGGGAGAGCGAGCGGATGCTGCGGATGACGGCCGCCGTGCCGGGCGTCCCCGTCCGCGAACAGCTCGCGGCGGGCCTCGACATCTATCTGGAGTACGTGGAGACCCACGCCCACGGCTACCGCGCCTTCCATCGCGCGGACGCGGCCGGCGACCAGTCCGTGCGTCGCGTCTACCAGCGCGCGCTGGCCGCACAGGAGGGCCAGATCCTCGCCGCCCTGGCCGCCGACCCGGAGTTCGGCCCCCTCTTCGAGCACCGCCCCGACGTACGCCTCGCGGTACGCGGCTGGCTGGCGTTCACGACAGCCGTCTGTCTGGAGTGGCTGCGCGGCCCGGACCTGACCCGGGAGCAGGTGCGGGAGCTGTGCGCGCGGGCGCTGCTGGGGGTCATCGCACGCTGACCTGTCCGGTCGCGTGTCCCACAGGATCGGCTCCGATGGTTGGCGCGAGCCCGGATCTTCGATAGGTTAGGCAAGGCTTACCTAAGGAGGTTCTGGGATGGGTGACAGCCAAGGTATGGGCGACAGCCGGGGAAACGGTGACAGCCGGGGCATGGATGACGGCCCAAGCTGGACGGCCGCGCCCGGCGCGGGCGAGCGGGCCCGGTCGATTCTGGCCGCCGCGTGGTCCTGCGCGGTGACCGCGGACGGCGGACGCGAGGAGTTCGTCGGCGCGCACACCGTCGACGACAACGGCCGGGTGATCATCGACGTGCCCGAGGACAGCGCCCTGCTCACGGCCGCGATCTGCGCGCCCCGGGGCGAGCCGTCCGCCGTGCTGGAGTTCGCCGACGTCGCGCCCGTCCCGGTACGAAGCCGCATCCGCGCCCGGCTCTGGCTCGCCGGCTGGTTCTCCCCCGAGGACGGCGGACTCGCCTTCCACGCCACCCGCGTGGTGCTGAAACAGCCCACCGGCGCGGTCGTCGTCCCCCTCGACGAGTTCGCCTCCGCCGAGCCCGACCCGCTCGCGACCGCCGAGGCCCACCTGCTCACCCACCTCGCCGACGCCCATCCCGACGCCGTCGAGCAGCTCACCCGGCTGGTCCGGCGCGACAGCCTGCACGGCGCCGTCAAGGTCCAGCCGCTCGCCGTCGACCGGCACGGACTGACGCTGCGCATCGAGCGCGCCCGCGCCCACGGCGACGTACGCCTGCCCTTCCACGCGCCCGCCGGCGACGTCGGACAGCTCACCGAGCGCATGCACGTCCTGCTCACCCAGGCCGCCACCGCCTCCTGCGCCCGCGCCGCCCTACTGCGGCAGCGCACAGACGGCGACGGGTGAGGCGAACGGCTCGCCCGCGAGCCGCAGTTCACCGCTCGCGCCGTCCACCCGGAAGACACTGACCGTGCCGGAGCGCTGGTTCGCCGCGAACAGCAGACCGCCGTCCGGCGACAGCCCGATCTGCCGGGGAAAGTCCCCCTCCACCGGCACCGTGCCCAGCAGCCGCAGCCGCGCCCCGTCCGCCTCCACCGCGTACCGGGCGAGCGTGTTGTCCCCCCGGTTGGCCAGGAACGCGTACGCGCCGTCCGGAGTGACCGCCACCTGCGCCGGGTAGTTGGGGTCCGCCTTCGCGCCCGTGGACTGCGGGGTGCCGATCGTGAGCCCGCCGGTGGCGGCGTCGTAGGCGCAGACCGTGACCGTGTCGTCCGCCTCGTCGGCGAGGTAGGCGTACCGCCCACCGGGATGGAACGTGAGGTGGCGCGGACCGGCGCCCGCCCGGGTGTGCGCCTGAGCGACCTCGGCGAGCGTGCCCGCCTTCTCGTCCAGCCGGTAGCTGTACACCGTGTCCGTGCCCAGGTCGACCGCGAGGACGTGCCCGCCGTCCGGCGCGGTGACGAACTGGTGCGCGTGCGGGCCCTGCTGACCCGGCCCGGGCGCCGGACTGCGGTGCGTCACCATGTCCGTGCGCTCGCCGAGCGCCCCCGACGCGCCGATCGGGTGCACCGCCACACTCCCCGAGCCGTAGTCGGCGCTCAGCAGCCACCGCCCGCCCGGGTGCACGGAGAGCTGGCAGGTCGCCGACCCGCCGGTCGCCCGGCTGCCGAGCACCTTCCGGTCCGACAGCCGTACGGCGGTCACGGCGCCCTGCTCCCGCTCGTTCACCGCGTACAGCGTCTTCCCGTCCGGGTGCACCGCCAGATACGACGGGTCCGGGACGCCGGTGATCGTGCCCCGCCGGGTGATCCGCCCGGAAGAGGGGTCGTACGACGCGACGGTGATCCCTTTCCCGCCGCCCTCGGCGGAGGTGTAGGTGCCGACGTACAGGGGCCGGGGGCCGGAAGCGCTCTCACCGGTGCGCGCCGAGGCGGACGGGGACGCCTGCGGGGGCGGCGCGGCCTCCTGGACGTCCTCCCGCGCATCCGGCGACCCACTGCCGCAGCCCGCCAGGGCCGAGGCCGCCGCCGCACCTCCCAGCACCCCGACGAAGCGGCGCCTGCTCCAGCCGCCCGCCGAATCCGTCCCGCCGGTCATCGCCCGCACCTCGTCGTCCACCACAGCACCTTGACCCGGAAGTGCCGTCGAACGCAAAACCTGGGGAGAGGGGCCAGGGGCTACCAGTCGCCGTCCTCCACCGGCTCTCCCGGCGTGTCCTTGAGGTGGTGCACCTGGCCGGGCGCGGGCTGCTCCCACGGCTCCAGGTCGGTGCCGAGCCACTCGCCGACCGGCTGCACGGCGGCCAGGGTGTCGCTCGGGGCGACATCGGCCGCGTCGTTGTCGTAGTAGTCGTACCAGGGCAGGCCCGCCTTGGTGTACGCGGCGCGGTCCACCGGGCTCGGCGGCGGCGCCTCGCCGGTGATGCGGCGCCACTCCGGCGGCGTCACCAGGTGGACGAAGACCCGGCCGGCCGGTTCCGCCGCGTAGTCCGCGACCGCGCGGACGTCGTCGTAGACCTCCTGCCGCATCGATCCGCCCACGCCGAGCCCCATCGCCGCGGCGGCCCGGGGCGCACCGCCCGGCGCGGCGCCGGCAGCGGCGGGCATGGCCGGCATGGCGGGCATCGCACCGGGCGCGGCGGGCCCGCCGTAGCCGCGGGCCCGCACCGACTTCACGCTCCGTGTCTCCAGCAGGCGCCGGCGCTCCGCCTCCCGCCACTCCGCACGCCTGGTCTCGTTCAGCGGGAAGGACTGCAGCTGGACGCCGCCCCACACCTCCTCGCCGGTGACCTGGCCCTCCACGGTCGCGCCCATGCCCAGCGGCACCGCCACGAACTGGCGCACCGTGCCCCTGCCGGAGTTGATGCCGTCCAGCCAGGGCTGCCGGGGCAGTGCCACATAGTTCTGCGGATCGCGGGAGAGCCGGTCGCTCCAGGGCTTCCCGGAGACCGCGCACACCTTGCCCGCGCCGATCTGTAGCGCGGCCGGCTCGGTCGAACCCCCGAAGCCCAGCCACATGGCCTCGCGCAGGTACACCGGCAGCATCACCCCGCCGCGCGCCAGCCAATCGGCGGGCACGGTGTCCGCGTGGTCGGAGACCCGGCGGACGGGGAACGTGCCGAGGCCGGGCGGCAGGTCGTGCGTGCCCTTCTCCGGCAGCCGCAGTGTCCGCATGAACCGCACCGCCACCCCGCCCGGCAGCCTCAGCGTGTCCCCGTCGATCCGTACGCCGGCGTCGGTCATCGGCCCGCTCCCTCGCGTCCCGCGCCGGCCCCGCCCCGGCGCTCCCTCAGAGGTAACGCGTGCCGATCCCCGTCCGGTTCCGCCACAGCTGCTCCTGAATGCCCAGGCGCTCGCGCAGCCGGGTCAGCCGCGGCATCCGGTCGCGCTGTTCCCGTGACACCCGGTCCAGCTCCTCCAGGAGCCGGCGGGTGCGGTGCTCGGTGTCGAGCTCGTCGAGGATGCGGTTGACCTCGGTCAGCACCGCGCCGTGCAGCTGCCACTGCCGGGCGTCGTGCTGGAGCTGCTCCAGCAGGAGCTGGGCCAGCTTGTCGCGGGTGGCGGAGGCCTGCCGCAGCTCGGCGGTGAGCCGGGCCTCGGCCGCGTCCGCGCTGAGAGTGACCGGGGTGGTCACCAGCACCGCGAAGCTGACCACCGCGTCGGCGATCTCCGACAGCAGCCGCTCCACCACCTCGCCGGTCCCGGCCGCGAACAGCGGCTCCGGCTCGCGCTCCTTGGCGAGGTCGGTGAAGGTACGCGCAAGCACCCGCAGCACGACCGTGCAGATCTCCAGGGTGTCCAGGCCGGTACGCAGCACCACCCGGCGCAGCAGCCCTTCCCGCACCCGCGGATTCAGCCGCAGACTGTCCTCGGCCTGCCGCAGCGCCGCGTCCACCCCCACGATGTCGTGGTCGAGCCGGCGCGCCTCGTGCAGGCTCGCCGTCGCCTCCTCGACCGCCGGACGGCCCGCGGCCTCCTCGCCGACCCGCAGCATCAGCTGCCGCACCCGCCGGGCCAGCCCCTCGATCGACTCGCCCGCCTCCTCGATCCACACCGGGGGAGGCAGCAGCAGATTGCAGCCGAGGCCGACGACCGCGCCGATCAGCGTCTCCACCACCCGCGCCCACGCCGTGTCCCCGACGGTGGTCACCCCGAGCACCAGCATGGCGCTGATCGCCACCTCGGGCACGTACTCGTCGACCCGCACCAGGTGCCCGACCGCCAGCGCGGCCAGGATCAGCAGCGCCAGACTCCACCAGGTCAGCCCCACCAGCAGACTGAACGCGATGGCGACCAGAACACCGGCGACGACCGCGTTGACCCGCCGGATGCTGTTGGTGAGGGTGGCGTACAGGGTGACCTGGACGACGAGCAGCGCGGTCAGCGGTGAGGTGAGGGGCGCCGGCTCGGGGCTCAGGCGCAGCGCGACGACGTACGCGACCGTCGCCGCCGCGGTGGACCGCAGGGCCTGGACGACCACGGGTTCCCTGCTGCGCCGTACGAACCGCGCCGCCTGCTCACGTACCTCTGCCATCCCGGACCAATTCCCCTTCCCCGTGGCGCCCGAACGTTTCCGCTGCCACCAGGGTGCACACGCCGACCGCCGGGGTCCTCCGCTCAGGCGTACAGCTTCTCCAGGAAGGCGGAGAGGTTGCCCGTCGTACGGGCGATCTGCTCCTCCACCGTCAGGCTCTCCTCGATACGGCTGCCTCCGTCGGGGACCTTGCGCCCGCGTACGTACAGCGAACAGGCCAGGTCGGTGCACATGTACAGGCCGACCGAGTTGCCCTCGCGGCCCGGCGCGCCCGCCTTGCGGGCCGTCATCAGCGAGACCCCGCCGCTCGGGTGGGTGGTGAGGCAGAGCGAGCACATGCTGCGGTGCGAGGACCCGCGCCGCGCCGACGCCAGCCGCAGGGTCACCCCCACGAGCCGCCCCTCCCGCTCGACGACCAGATACCCCCGGTCGGGCGCCCCGGGATCGCGCCACCCCAGGAAGTCCAGGTCGCCCCAGGGCAGTTGGTCGAGCTCCCGGGGCACCGACAGCCGGGCCGCCTCGCCCTTCGAGCAGTTGACGAACGAGGTGCGGATGTCGCGCTCGGCGAGTGACTTCATGGGAGCCTCCTGGGGTGCCTGCGAGGGGTGAACCTAGTGAACCTAGTACCTCTAGCTTTGCACCTAGGGTAAATAGCGAGAGTGGGGGAGAGCCAGTGATTTCCGACGCCGGCGCTGACAACGTGTCGCCGCCACCACGGGCCCGGGCCGCCTTGCGCCACGTCGCCACCCGCTCCTCGGGCCCCGCCCTCGACCCGGACCTGCGGATCACCCTCAACTTCCACCCGGACCGCGACTCCGGCGGAACCCCGATCCTGCGGGCGCTCGCCCGCGACGGCGCCTACCACTCGCAGTTCGTCACCGGCACCAGCAACGGCGGCCTCACCGCCCACCCCGGCGGCGACCGCTGGCGCTGGGAGAGCCGGATCTTCGGCGGTGCGTACGACGACGCCGACGCGCGCGAGCGGCCCGTGTACGGCGCGCTCGACTTCCGCCGCCAGGTTGTGGGCGCCGCCCCGAGGTTCGGCTCGGCCCACTTCCGGCTGACGCCCGCCGCTCTCGACCGGTCGACCTTCTGCTACCCCGACAGCGCGGCCGAGCCCGCCGAGTTCGGTGTCGCGGCCGGCATGTCCCTGCTCGCCCTGGCCGAGTCGGACCAGCGGGACGCCCTCAACGACTACATCGAGGCCCATGTCCACGGCGGAGTCGACCTCGCCCGGGACGTGACGGCGCTGGTCCTGGACACCAGCCACCGCGACACCCCCGTCGAGGCCGCCGCCCGCGCGCTGCCCTGCCCCGTCGAGTGGCACCCCGGCTACCGGATCACCGTCGCGGAGCTGTACCGGCACGCCGAGTACCGGGGCCGGGAGTACGCCGACCTGGGCGCCCGCATCGCCGAGGACGGTGTCGTCACCCCGCGCGTGATCGGCGACGCGGCACGCGGCGGACGGTACGCGCTCCAGGACCTCAAGATGGTCTGGCACACCCTGGCCCGCTTCGGGGCACCGCGAGGGGCCGGCACGGCCGAGTCGACGGAGGGCGCGATCGAGCGATCCCACGCCGACACGGGCGCGGTCCGCGTGCGCTAGGCGAGTTCGCGTGGCTTGGACGGGCTTGGGTGCGTTGTCGGGTGCGGGTGGGTGGGGGCTGGTCGCGCAGTTCCCCGCGCCCCTTGAAGGACACGTGAGTGCAGCCCACCCAGGGGCGCGGGGCTCCGCCGCGTGGGCGCGACCGGCCACAGCTCACCCGCCCCCGGCGTACAAGGTCAGCCCCGCAGGACCGGAGTCAGCGGGTGCGTCGCCTGCCAGGCCAGGCGGCGGTCCGCGTGGTCGCCGACTGCCGTCAGGAACTCGTCCAGGGCGAGGAACTCCTGCCAGGCCGGCCGCGCGGACGCCCGCGACAGCTCCGCCACCACCAGGTCCTCCAGATCGGCGACGCGCTTGTTCTTCCACACCTTGTCGGCGAGGCTCACCAGCAGGTCCTCGACGCCGACGCCCGGCCCGTCCCAGGAGGCGTGGCCGCCGGCGAAGCGGGCCAGCTCCGGGGGCACCCCGCGCGCCAGCAGCAGCTCCCGTCCGGCCTCCTCGTGCCGGGCGCCCGGACCGGACAGCTCCCCGGTGTGCAGCACCTTGCCGATGTCGTGCGTGGCCGCGCCGAACAGGACCGCCGCCCGGTCCACGGTCAGTCCGGGACAGTGCCGCCCCAGCCACTCCAGGAGCTGCGCGGCGACATCGTGCACGGCCCGCAGATGGGCGACGAGCCGGGGCGGCGCCCCGACGTCGGCGAGCAGCGCGGCGACATCCGCGGGCAGCGGCAGCAACGGGGGATCGGACGTCTCGGCCAGGGCGATGGACAGTGTGTCGAAGACGGCGGTCATCCGAGCAGCCTAGTGACGCGGAGTCGCGGAGTCTCGGCGCCGAGGTTTCACCGCCCGCGCCGGAGGTACTCGCAAGGACCGCACCGGACGAACGAAGGAAGCGCGCCGTGACCGACCCCCGCCATAGCGAGCCCGAGGAGAAGCCCCGACCGACTCCCCGGGACCCACAGGACCAGCAGGCAGGGGCGGGCGACGACCCCTGGGACGTACCGGACTCGGACCGCGCCCCCGACGACGACGTCCCCGACACCGACGAGGCCGGCACCGGCCGTCGCGGCACCGTGCACGCGTCCGGCACCCACCCGGACCAGCCGGTCCCGGACGAACCGTCCGCCTGAGCCCGAGCGCGGACGCTAGCGGGCGAAGGCGTTCACGCCCGTCAGTTCCGCCGACAGGTCCCACAGGCGGGACGCCTGGTCGCGTTCCGTGGCCCAGGGCTTGACGCCGGTACGGTCGCCGTTCTCGGGCGCCGGTTCGGCGATGTCGCAGTCCTCCAGGTAGACGCCTCCCATGCCGTCGAGCTGGGGGGAGGTCGCCGCCCAGAGCTGGGTGGCCGCGCCCTGCTCGGGGGTCTTGAGGCCAGGCTGCGGGATCGGGTTGCCGTCCTCGTCGATCCAGCCGTTCGCCATCATCTCCTCCCTGGGCAGATGCCGCTGGAGGGGCGTGAGGATGCCGCCGGGGTGCAGGGCGAAGGCCCGTACGCCGCGGTCACGGGCGAGCGCGTCCAGGTGGACGGCGAACAGGACGTTCGCGGTCTTCGCCTGCCCGTACGCCTGCCACTTGTCGTATCCCTGGCGCCAGTGCACGTCGTCCCAGCGGATGCCGGAGAAGTGGTGGCCGCGCGAGGAGACGGAGACGACCCGGGCGCCGCCGGGCTCGATCGCCGGCCACAGACGGTTGACGAGGGCGAAGTGGCCGAGGTGGTTCGTGGCGAACTGGGCCTCCCAGCCGGGCCCGACGCGGGTCTCGGGGCAGGCCATGATCCCCGCGTTGTCGAGGACGAGGTCGAGGGTGCGGCCGGTCGCGAGGAAGCCGTCCGTGAAGGCGGCCACGCTGTTCAGGTCGCCGAGGTCGAGTTCGGCCACCTCGACGCCGTCGAGGCCGGCCAGCGCCTCCCGTGCGGCGTCAGGGCGGCGGGCGGGGACCACGACCCGGGCGCCGGCCCTGGTGAGGGCCCGGGTGGTCTCCAGGCCGATGCCGGAGTAGCCGCCCGTGACGATCGCCAGGTTCCCGGTCAGGTCGATGCCCCGCAGGACGTCCTCGGCGGTGCTCGTGGCACCGAATCCCGAGCCGATCTTGTGCTGTGCCGTGTCGCTGTTGCTCATGTCCGGAACGCTACGAATTGGAGTGCACTCGAAGTCAAGTGACGGGCGCCCGTCCCCGGGTCCACTCCAGCAGGCGGTCCACCGGCCAGGTCGTCACCACCCGGTCCGCCGGCACCCCGCACTCCTCCGCCCGTGCGCAGCCGAGGATCTGCCAGTCCAGCTGCCCGGGCGCGTGCGCGTCGGTGTCGACCGAGAACAGCGTCCCCGCCGCCACGGCCCGGCGCAGCAGCCGCCGCGGCGGGTCGAGCCGCTCGGGCCGGCTGTTGATCTCCACGGCCGTACCCGACTCCGCGCACGCCGCGAACACCTCGTCCGCGTCGAACTGCGACTCCGGCCGCCCGTGCGACTCCGCCCGTCTCCGCCCCGGCTCCCGGCCTGTCCGTACCGCCTCCGGGTCTCCCCGCCGCGTCCGCAGCCGTCCGGTGCAGTGTCCGAGGACGTTCGCGTGCGGATCGCGGACGGCCTTCACCATACGGCGGGTCATCGCGCGGGCGTCCATCCGCAGCTTGGAGTGGACCGACACGACGACCACGTCCAGCCGGTCCAGCAGCTCGGGGTCCTGGTCCAGGGTGCCGTCGTCGAGGATGTCGCACTCGATGCCGGTCAGCAGCCGGAACGGCGCCCAGGTCGCGTTCAGCTCCTCGACGATCTCCAACTGCCGGCGCAACCGCTCCGGCGACAGCCCGCGCGCCACCGTCAGCCGCGGCGAGTGGTCGGTCAGCGCGGCCCACTCATGGCCGAGGGCAGCCGCCGTACGGCCCATCTCCTCGATCGGGCTGCCTCCGTCGGACCAGTCGGAGTGCAGATGGCAGTCGCCGCGCAGCAGCGCCCGCAGCCCCGCCCCGGCCCCGTCCGTGAGCGGCGACCCCGCATCCTCCTCCAGCGTCCGCAGATACGCCGGTACCTCCCCGGCCAGCGCCTCCGTCGCCACCTTCGCGGTCTTGGGGCCCACGCCCTTCAGCGACTCCAGCGTCCCGGCCCGCGCCCGCTCCCCGGCCTCCCCCTCGGGCAGCGCCGCGAGCACCCGGGCCGCGGTGCGGAAGGCCTGTACGCGATAGGTCGGCGCCAGGGAACGCTCCAGCAGGAAGGCGATCCGCTCCAGGGCCTCCACGGGATCCATCGCCACCTCGCCACCTCCTGGATCCAGGGTTCCCCGGTTCGGCCCGCCCCGCACGACGGGCGATCTCGGGCCGGGGCCCGGGCCCGGGGAGGTCGGGGCGCCGGTTGCGTTCTACGCTCGTTCCATGACCGAAGTCGCGAGCCCCTACATCTCCCATCCACGGATCATGGTGCTCGGGGTGCAGCCGGGCACGCCTCCGTTCCGGATCGTGGAGATCGACGGCGAAGTGGTCGGTGCGGCGCGTGTCGTCACCGACGTCCTGGAGACGGCCGCCGCGTTCGGCATCACCGTCCACGACCTCGACGACCCGGACGTGGTGCGCTGGGTGGGCGGCGACCGCTACACCTGGAAGCCCCGCTAGCGGGTACGGGAACGGGAACGGGTCCGCTCGCCGCGCGCGTGAACCGCTCGGCTCACCCGGCGGCCGAGCAGCAGATAGCCGATCAGGGCGCCCACGGTGTTGAGGATGACGTCGTCGATGTCGAAGGCGCGGCCCGTGACGAGCGCGCCCTGCGCGAACTCCACCAGCAGCATGACCGACGCGGTCAGCAGCACGATCTGCAACAGCCCGCGTGTCCGGGGCGCGACGATCGGTGCGAGGACGCCGAACGGCACACCGAGCAGCAGGTTCCCGCCGATCTGTTTCACCGCGTCGCGCAGCGCGGGCTGGTCCAGGTAGGCCCGCAGCGAGTCGCCCGGCCGCAGGTTGGTGTGGATGAGCGCCTCGGAGGCGGGCGACGGCTCCAGCGTCAGCCGGGCCAGCACGATCGCGAACCCGACCATGAAGACGAACGCGCACAGCATCGCGAGCAGGCGGAGGGGGAACGGCAGCGGCCGGGGGCCGGAGCGGGCCGCGGTGCGCGAGGCTTTCCCACGGCCCTTCCCCGTGCCCTCCGGAGCGCCCTTCTTCGCGTCCGCCCTCTTCAGGCTCGGCCTCTTGAAGTTCAGCCCCGGCTTCTTGGGCCCCGCCTCCTTCGGGCTCGCCTTCTTCGGGCTCGCCTTCTTCTCGGGTGGGGCGGGGGGCGGTGTCTCGGCCTTGGTGGTGCGCAGGCGGAACATGGAGCGGGGGCGTAGGGCTGCACGGGCCATGCGATCCTCCAGTATTCAACTTACCTGCGTCCCAGGGCGGTTACCCGCTCAAGGCCGGACGATGCGGCGCCCTCAGGTGCCGTAGGACACCGTCACCTCCTTGAAGCCGAGGGAGTGCAGCAGCCCTTCGAGCATGTCGGTGGTGTTCTTCTCGGCGCGCGCGGTCAGTTCGCTGTCCTTCGCCGCCTCGCCGATGTGCTTGACCGCGAGTTTCTGCACGGCCTGCTCGCCGTTGGGGTTGTCCGAGAAGAGGTCGCCCAGCCGGTCGAGGAGCCCGCGTTGCTTGGAGACCGCGTAGGAGCGGTCCGGGTCGAGGGCCGGAGTGCCGAGCTTGGCGTGGGGCAGCTTGAGCGTGGCCGTGGTGCGGTCGCCGTTGACCGTCACGTCCTTGTCGCCGACCTTGCCGAGGTCGACGTAGGCGTCGACCGTGCCCGCCCCGACGTACAGGGTGCGGGTGCCGCGGAGCGCGTCCGGGAGGTACTTCGCGTCCTTCTCCAGGTCCACGACGACCTGGAAGTTGCCGGACGCGGCGTCGTAACGGCTCATGTCCTGGATGGACTCGAGCAGAGCGGGGCCCGAACGGTCGTGGGTCTCCGTGCCGAAGAACTCGCGCAGGCCCGGCAGCAGACTGAGCCGGATCCCGGCGAACATCACGACGAGCACGACCACGACGGCGGTGAGCACCTTGGCCCAGACGGGCATCCGCCGGTTGAGGCGCTTGATGGGAGTCGTCATCGACGGCCCTCCTTCCTACCGACCGGATGCCCCCCAATCCCTGTGGCAGACCGCCCTGTTGACAATCTGTGACACAACAGCGGCCCGCGAGTCACTCGCCCCCCGGCCGTACCGGCCCGTGGCCGAAGGCGAAGACGACGGCGTGTACGCGGTCGCGCAGGTCCAGCTTCTCCAGGACGCGTCCCACAGGGGTCTTCACGGTGGCCCCGCCGATGTGCAGGCGTCCCGCGATCTCCGCGCTGGACAGAACCCGGCCGAGCAGAAGCTGCCCGGCGTGCTCGTGCTCGGTCGGCCGGGAGAGCCGCCGGGCCGTCTCCGGTGCCGGTGCGGCGGGCGTGGCGCGGGCGAACCCGTCGAGCGGCCGCCGGGTGACGGACGGCCCGAGCATCCCCGGGGACGGCCGGAAGGGGCGCCGTCCGTAGCATGAGAGACCTGTGCCCTGATCAGCGAGGAGCCGATCGTGCGAGACATCTCCGTGTTCAGCGGCACCGCCCACCCCGAGCTGGCCGCCGAGGTCTGCTCACACCTGGGCGTGCCGTTGAGCCCGACCCGGGTGAGCAGATTCGCCAACGACTGCCTGGAGGTCCAGCTCCAGGCGAACTGCCGGGAACGGGACGTCTTCCTGGTCCAGCCCCTGGTGAAGCCCGTGCAGGAGCACCTCGTCGAGCTGCTGCTGATGTGCGACGCGGCCCGTGGGGCCTCCGCGGGCCGGATCACGGTCGTCATGCCGCACTACTCCTACGCCCGCTCCGACAAGAAGGACGCGCCCCGTATCTCGCTGGGCGGACGCCTGGTCGCCGACCTGATGGCGGCGGCAGGCGTCCACCGCGTCCTCACCATGACGCTGCACTCGCCCCAGGTGCACGGCTTCTTCTCGATGCCGGTGGACCATCTCCACGCCCGCCGCGAGCTGGCCGCCCACTTCCGCCGCCACGATCTCACCCGCACCACCGTCGTCTCGCCCGACCTCGGCAACGCCAAGGAGGCCGCAGCCTTCGCCCGGATGCTCGGCGCCCAGGTCGCGGCCGGCGCCAAACAGCGCTACGCCGACGACCGGGTGAGCATCAACACCGTGATCGGCGAGGTCACCGGGCGGGACGTCATCGTCCTCGACGACGAGATCGCCAAGGGCAGCACGGTCCTCGAACTCCTCGACCGGCTGCGGGAGTTGGGGCCGAGTTCGATCCGGATCGCCTGTACCCACGGTCTGTTCGCGGACGGGGCCCTCAAACGGCTCAGCGAACAGCCCGACGTCCTGGAGATCGTCTGCACCAACACGGTGCCGGTGCCCGCGGAGGAGCACACCGACAAGCTGAGGGTGCTGTCCATCGCGCCCGCCCTCGCCGAGGCCGTGCGCCGTATTCACAACGGTGAGTCCGTCAGCGCCCTGTTCGACGCGGCACGCGACGAAGAGGAAGCCGGGTCATAACGTGCCGGACGCGGCCTCGGGCAGGCCCAGGGCCGCGTCCAGCGTCGTCACGGGCGGCAGCACCCGGTGCAGTCCGGTGACCCGCAGAACACGCAGGGTCAGCGGATGGCTGCACACCAGATGCAGCTGCCCGCCGTGGTCGAGAACCCGGGCGCGCGCCCGGTACAGCAGGCGCAGCCCGGAGCAGTCGAAGAACTCGATCCGGGTCAGGTCGATGACGACCCTCGGCGCGGGACCGGTGGTCACCTCGTCGAGCCGCGGGCCGATCTCCGTGGCCGCGACGAGGTCGATCTCGCCGCGGAACTCCAGCACCGTGTACCCCCGTGCCCGCAGGACACGCAGATGAGGGGTGTCCGCGGCGGGTTCCTGCTGCACGACGACATCGCCTCCAACCCGCTCCACCGGTCGGGAGCCTCCAACGGCGGGGCAGCGCACAGCAGTTCCCCGCCCCAGCAAGGTACCCCCGATAGGGTGAATCTCAGCATGTTCGATTGACATATGTCTTCGAAACTCGGCTGCGTTTTTGAGACGTCGCTGGGGCGGTCCTCGGCCTGCGCTAGGACAGTGCCTGCCACGCCTTGGAGAGGGCTGTGCGGAACTGCTCCGTCTGGTGCGCCGTGAGCTCCCGCATCATCCGTTTCTCCAGCTCCCGCACCGGCTCGGCGCACTGTTCGAGCAGTGCGCGCCCGTCGTCGGTCAGCAGGATCAGCAGCTCGCGCCGGTTGCGCGGATTTCGCTCCCGGCGGATCAGCCCGCGCCCCTCCAGGGAGCGCACCAGGTCGGCGATGGACTGGGCGGTGACGAAGGAGTCTCTGGCCAGCTGGGCGGCGGACAGCCCGTCGTGCCGCTCCAGGACGGTGAGCGCCGTGTACTGCAGGGCCGTGATCCCGGACGGTTTGACGAGCTCGTCCAGCCGGGATCGCACGACCAGCTCCACCTGCTTCACCATGTAGAGCAGGGACGGAGGTGCCCTGTGGGACGCGGGAGTGGGTACCGCATCGGAAATCTTGGTGCCGGCCATGAGTCCGAGCGTAGACCATTGACAGGAAACCTGTCTGTAAAGAGACTGCGCACCAACAGGAATCCTGTTGGTTGAAAT
The DNA here is from genome assembly GCF_042653945.1 of Streptomyces vulcanius. Lineage (NCBI taxonomy): Bacteria > Bacillati > Actinomycetota > Actinomycetes > Kitasatosporales > Streptomycetaceae > Streptomyces > Streptomyces vulcanius. The sequence goes on from NZ_JBHSFK010000058.1 coordinate 45,569, forward strand.
CTTAGCGACGATGCTGAGGAGTGGCGATGACCACCTTCGAGATCGACCCCGGTCGACTGTTCATCGGGGGACAGTGGCGCGAGGCCGCGGACGGAGCGCGGACCGAGGTGGTCGACCCCTCCCGGGGCACGGTTCTCACCACGGTCGCGGAGGCGGGCGCCGCCGACGTCGACGCGGCGGTACGGGCCGCGCGCGAGGCCTTCGACTCCGGACGCTGGTCCGGGCTCAGCGGCCGGGAACGCGGCCGGATCCTGCTCAGAGTCGCGGAGCTGATCCGCGCCGAGGCCGACGAGATCGCCCGCCTGGAGAGCCTCGACGTCGGCAAGCCGATCACCCTGGCCCAGGCGGTCGACGTGACGAACGCGGCCAACGACTACGAGTACTACGCCACCCTCGCCTTCTCCCTTGAGGGCGGCAACCGGGACACCCCGATGAACGCCCTCGCCTACACCAAGCGCGGGCCGATCGGTGTCGTCGCCGCGATCACCCCCTTCAACTTCCCGCTGATCCTGGCGGGTTCCAAGATCGCCCCGGCCCTCGCCACCGGCAACACGGTCGTCCACAAGCCCGCCGACGAGACCCCGCTGAGCGCCCTCTACATGGCCGGCCTCCTCCAGCGGGCCGGGGTGCCCGACGGCGTCGTCAACGTCGTCACCGGCAGCGGCCCGGTGGCCGGCGAGGCCCTGCTGCGCCACCCCGGCGTCGACAAGATCGCCTTCACCGGGTCCACCGCGATCGGCCGGCACGCCGCGAGCGTCGCCGGCGAGAACCTCAAGTCCGTCACCATGGAGCTCGGCGGCAACGCGGCGCACATCGTGTTCGAGGACGCCGACCTGGAGAAGGCCGTCGGCGCGGTGATCAAGGGCTTCGTCTTCAACACCGGCCAGTTCTGCATGGGCGGCCCGCGGCTGCTGGTGGCCCGCCCGGTCTACAGCACCCTGCTGAACATCCTCGCCGACGCCGTCCCCGGCGTGCCCGTCGGCGACCCGCGCGCGGTGGAGACCGTCGTCGGCCCGATGGCGGGGGAGAAGCACCTGCGCAAGGTCGAGGAGTACGTCGACCTCGCCCGCAAGGAGGGCGCCCGTATCGTCTGCGGCGGTGAGCGCCTGGACCTCGACGGCGGCTACTACTACAAGCCCACCGTCATCGCCGACCTCGCCAACGACTCCCGGGTGATCCAGGAGGAGATCTTCGGCCCGGTCCTCACCGTCCAGCCCTTCGACACCGAGGACGAGGCGGTCGCCCTCGCCAACTCCACGCCGTACGGCCTGGCTTCGGGCGTCCAGACCGGCAACCTCGCCCGCGCCCACCGCGTCGCCGACCGGCTCCAGGCCGGCATCGTCTGGGTCAACGACTGGGCGATGCTCGACCCGGCGGTCCCCTTCGGCGGCGTCAAGGACTCCGGTTTCGGCCGCGAGTACGGCCCCGAGGCGCTCGCCTCGTACACCAAGGTCAAGTCCGTCGTCGTCTCGCTCGACTGAACGCGCCGCAACACAAGAGGAGTTCATCCGATGTCGATCACCACTCGCGCCGCTGTCATCGAGTCCGGCGGAGCGCCCTTCACCCTCTCCGAGGTCGTCCTGGACGACCCCGGCCCGCACGAGGCCGTCGTCCGGCTGGTGGCGGCCGGCCTGTGTCACACCGACCTCGGCGTGGCGAGCGGCGGACTGCCCTTCCCGCTGCCCGGAGTCCTCGGCCACGAGGGCGCGGGCGTCGTGGAGTCGGTCGGGTCCGCCGTCACCGGCGTGGCCCCCGGCGACCACGTCGTGCTGTCCTTCACCTCCTGTGGCGAGTGCCGCAACTGTCACGGCGGCCACCCGGCCTACTGCGCGACCTGGCTCCCCATGAACCTCATCGGGGGCCGCCGCGCCGACGGCACCAGCACGATCAGCCGGGACGGCGAGCCCCTCGGCGGCCACTTCTTCGGCCAGTCCTCCTTCGCCGAGCGGGCCCTGGTCGACGAGCGCAGCCTGGTCAAGGTCGACCCGCGCGTACCGCTGACGTCGATCGCCCCGCTGGGCTGTGGAGTCCAGACCGGCGTCGGCGCCGTCTGGAACGTACTGAAGCCGACGACGGGCAGCGCGGTCGTCGTCCTCGGCGCCGGCGCCGTGGGCCTGTCGGCGGTCATGGCCGCCGCGCTGACCCCCGCCACCACGATCATCGCCGTCGACCGGGTCGCCGAACGCCTCGAACTCGCCCAGGAGTTGGGCGCCACCCATGTCGTGGACACCGGTGAGGTCGCGCTCGGCGAGGCGATCGCCGAGATCACCGGCGGCCAGGGCGCCGACGGCATCGTGGAGACCACGGGCAGTACGGCCGTCCTGCGCCAGGGCGTGGACGCGCTGGGTGCCCGCGGCACGCTGGTCGTCGTCGGCGCACCGCCGTTCGGCACTGAAGTCTCCCTGGACGTCAACGGGTTGCTCGGCGGCAAGCGGATCGTCGGCCTCACCCTCGGCGACAGCGAGACGCAGACCTTCATCCCGGCGCTGGTCGAACTGGTCAAGGCGGGACGCCTCCCGCTGGACCGTCTGATCGCCACGTACGCCTTCGCGGACATCGACCAGGCCGTCCAGGACATGACCTCGGGCAAGACCATCAAGCCTGTCCTGACGTTCTGAGCGCAACGCCGAACGTTCTGCCCCCTTCCCACGTCACAGGAGCGGACGAGGGAACGGGGGCGGGACATGCGCAGAGCGGCGGTGCTGTTCGCACTGGTGGCGGCCGTCGGATGCGGCGCCGAGAACACCGGGAACACGGCGGACGTGGTCGTCACGGGCACGCCCCCGCCGACGCCGTACGACGGCCCGCTCCATCTCGCCACCAAAGAGACGGACGAGAGCACCTCCGGGGCCCTGCTGGCCGCGTCCGGCGCGGCGGGCCGGGCCCTTGAGTGCGACGGCGAGATCTCCTCGGGCGGCGGCCCCGACGGCTGGAGCAGACGCGACGGCGGTGACTCGCCGGAGGACGGACTGCGGCTCTACTTCGAGATGTTCACCCCGGACGTCCCGCGCTCCGGTTACCGCGTCGAGCGCGAGGAGACCGACCGCGTCCTGTACTCCTTCGACGTGCGCGGCAGGACGAAGGTCGCGGTCGTGGTCGCCAAGGACCAGAAGGAGCGGCCGGGTTGGGGCCCCGAGACCAACGCCTCCTGCGATCCGGCCGAACTCCCCGCGAGCCTCACGGACTCCGACGACCGCGAGATCTGGACCGACCGCACCGGCAGACGCGTGCCGACCACCACGGTCACCGGCTACTCCGGCGCCGAGCACTGCGACTGGCAGAGCGCGCACTTCCTGAGCATGGGCCGGGGCGCGCGGGAGCGGCAGTACGTCCGCGATCCCGACGGCGTGATCTCCGAGACGCTGCTCACCGCCCCGTACGACGGCGACGCCCGGATGCCCGCGGCCGCCCACGACACCGGATACCGGTACGGGGACTGGCAGTTGTGGCTGACGGACGACCGTGCGACGGCCTACGTCCGCACCTCCGACGGGGTGGAGGCCTGGCCGATGGCGAAGGAGCCGGTCGCCTGCCTGTGAGGTGGACCGCTCACCGGCTCGCGTGCAGGGCGACCAGCAACTGCCAGACCTGGTCGGCGATTTCGGCGGGCGTGCCGTCAAGATCTCCATGGAGCCAGTCCGCCAGCACGCCGGCGAAGGTGGCGGCGACGGCGGAGGCGACCAGCGGGGCGTCCGCCGCGCCCGCGCGCTGCCGCTCCCGCAGGCTGTAGGCCCGCAGGTCCCGGTGGAGCACCCGGCCGAGCGGTCCGCCGCCGCCCGGCGCGAGCAGGGTGCGGTACAGGGCGGCGTGCGGGGTGAGCGAGGCGAAGAACTCCGGCAGCGCGGCGGGAGCCCGCACCGGGTCGGGCCGCCCCTGCCAGGCGTGCAGCGCCTCGACGGCCTCGCGTACGACGTCCGCGCAGGCGTCGACCGCGAGGGCCTCCAGGTCGGGATAGTGCACGTAGAACGTGGCCCGGCCGACACCCGCCCGGCGCACCAGCGCGGCCACACCGACCTCCTCCAACGGCCGCTCGGCGCACTCCGCGAGCAGCGCGGCCCGCAGCCTGGCCCGGGTTCGGGCCGCCCTCGGGTCCTCGAACTCCCCCCGGGTCACTGCGCGATCAGCACGGCGGCCAGGGCGAGGGCGCCGGGCAGCGCCTGGGCGAAGAGGATCCGCCGGTTCGCGGTCACCGCGCCGTACACCCCCGCGACGATCACACAGCTCAGGAAGAACACCTGCGCCCGAAACCCGGTCGGGTCCCCGGCGACCAGCCCCCACACCAGCCCGGCCGCGAGGAACCCGTTGTAGAGCCCCTGGTTGGCGGCCATCGGGGCGGTCCGCTTCGCCATCTCCGCATCGAACCCGTGGAACGACATCCCCGGCTTCTTCTGCCACAGGAACATCTCCATCACCAGGATGTAGAAGTGCAGCGCAGCGACCAGCGCCACCAGAACGTTCGCCAGGATCCCCATGATCCCCCCAACTTCTTGGACAGGCGTCCACTATAACGGGACACCTGTCCAAGAAGTCCAGTCGCACGCCCCAAGGTCCGAGCGCCGCCCGTCAGTTCCGGCCGCCCTTGTGCTTGGCCGGCCATACCCCCGTCGACCGTTCGATCGCCTTCGCGCCTGTGCGGTCGGCGGCGCTGCGGGCCGCGGCGAACAGGGCGCCCTGGAGTGCCGACGCCAGCAGGATCTCGGTCCAGCCGCGGTCGCGGTCCAGTGGATCGGGGGCGTCGTCCTCGTGCCGTATCGCCTTCCACGCCTTGCGGAAGGCGAGCCCCGCGAGTGCTCCGCCCGTCCAGCCGAGGACAAGGCCGACGGGCTGGTAGACGAGAGGCAGCTTGATTTTTCTGGCCATGGGTCCTCCCCCGGGTAGTGGTGCCGTTCGACATGGCGAGGTCGACGGTGTCACCGAAGCCGGGTATCCGGTAGAGGGAGTGGGTTTCCGCCGGAGCCGCGGTGTGAGTCCCCGCGCCCGGGGCAGTCGGCCCGGATGAGCGACTCGTCGAACCCGTCGGAGCACGGGCAGTCCGACCGCAGGACACGTCTCACCGTCCTGGTGGCGCTGGCCGCCAACCTGGTCATCGCCGTCGCCAAGACGGTCGGCGGCCTGCTGGCCGGCTCGCCCGCGCTGCTGTCGGAGGCCGCGCACTCCGTGGCCGACAGCCTGAACGAGGTCTTCCTGCTGGCCGCGCTGCGCCGCAGCCGCCGTCCTGCCGACCGCCGGCACCCCTTCGGCTACGGCAAGGAACGCTTCTTCTGGTCGCTCCTCGCCGCCGTGGGGATCTTCGTCATGGGCGGCTGCTTCTCCTTCCTCCAGGGCGTCGAGGCCCTGCGGACCGGCGCCGACGAGAAGCACAGCGGCTATGTCGCGGGCCTGATCGTCCTCGGCTTCGCCTTCGTCGCCGAGGGCGCCTCCCTGGTCCGCGCCCTGCACCAGGTGCGCCGCCAGGGCGGCCGGGCGGGGCTGCGCGACCCGGCCCTGCGCACGGTCGTCGCCGAGGACGGCACGGCCGTGCTCGGTGTCACGCTGGCCGCGGCCGGCATGGCGCTGCACATGGTCACCGGGAACGTGGTGTGGGAGGCGTCCGCCTCGCTGGCGATCGGCGCACTGCTGGTGTACGTCGCCTACACGCTCGGCCGGGAGGCCCGCGACCAGCTCATCGGCGAGGCCGCCGACCCCGCGACCGCCGAGCGGATCCGGACCCTGCTGACCGCGGAGCCGGAGATCGACAGCGTGGAGGCGGTGTTCACGATGAAGACGGGCCTGGAATCGATCCTCGTCGCGGCCCGCGTGGACCTGACGCCGGGTCTGGACAGCGAGCGCGTCGAGGAGGCCGCCGTCCGCATCAAGCGCAGCCTCGCCGACACGGTCCCCGACGCCGGCGAGATCTTCCTCGACGTGACCGACCGCCCCGCGCGCGAGGCACGGAAAAGCCCCGCCGCGACGGGGGAGCGCGGCGGGGCCTGACTTTCGGGTGCCCGGTGGGATCCGGTTCATGCACCGCCCCGGCAGATTTTTCTACGAGCCCGCCGGGGCGACGGCATCGGTCCAGGTCAGCCCTTGGCCGGCCCGACGATGAAAACGGGAATCTGCCGGTCCGTCTTCTCCTGGTACTCGGCGTACGGCGGGTAGGCGGCGACGGCGCGCTCCCACCACTCGGCCTTCTCCGCGCCGGTGATCTCACGGGCCGTCATGTCCTGCTTCTCGGGACCGTCCTGGAGCTCCACCAGCGGGTCGGCCTTGATGTTGTGGTACCAGACGGGGTGGGCGGGTGCCCCGCCCTGGGAAGCGACCAGGGCGTACTCCCCGTCGTGCTCGACGCGCATCAGCGGAGTCTTGCGGATCTTCCCGCTCTTCGCGCCCCGGGTGGTCAGCAGGATGACCGGCATCCCGGTGTCCATGAGCGTCGTCCCCTCGGTGCCGCCGGAGCTCTCGTAGAGCTCCACCTGGTCGCGCACCCACTGGGTCGGGCTCGGTTCGTATTCACCCTCAAGAGGCATGGTTCGCTTCCCCTTTCGTCGCGTCGTCGGTCCGATCGGCTTCATGATTCAACACCGGACCGCCCTTCATTTCATCCGCCCCGCGCTTCACAGCAGCATCCGCACGGCCAGCACGGTCATCACCGCGCTCGACACGAGCGCCGTCACCAGCCGGCCCCGGTGACCGGTCAGCGCCCGGCCGAGCAGCGCCCCGCCGCCGGCCAGCAGCAGCTGCCAGCTCGCGGACGCGGCGAAGGCCGCCAGCACGAACACGCCCTGTTCCAGCGGCCGTACGGAGTCGGCGGCGCCGGCGCCGAGGACCAGCGCGGCGAAGTAGACGACGGTGGTCGGGTTGAGCAACGTGAGGCCCAGCAGGCTCACGTACGCCCGGCCGGGAGAGGGCGGCGGGGGTGCGGCGCGGGTGGTCAGCCGGTGCGCCCGGTACTGGCGTACGGCAGCCGTCGCGCCCCGGACCGCGAGGGCCAGCAGCACCACGGCCGAGGCCCAGCGCAGCGGCGTCATCAGCGGCCGCAGCGCGCCGGCCACGGCGGAACCGCCGACCGTGGCCAGCAGGGCGTACAGCCCGTCGGCGGTGGCGACCCCGAGTGCGGCGCACGCGCCGGTGCGCAGGGAGCTGCGGGCGGTGAGGGAGACCAGGTAGGTGCCGACGGCGCCGACGGGCACGGCGATGCCGTAGCCCGCGACCAGCCCCGCGACGAGCGCGGCCGTCACGGACGTACGGGATCGGGCCTCCGGGGACGGCCGGGCTGCTGCTGGAACCGCGCCGGACGGTCGGCGTCGGACATCAGCGGCAGCGGGGCGTCGAAGGTGAGCATGGCCGGATCCTGCGGGCCGCCCGGCCCCGACGGCAAGCGAATTTCCCGGCTCGTGCCGCCGCGCCCCCTCGCCACACCCCACCGGAGCGGTCGGTTCCGGCCAGATTGCCCCATTGGCTGATCTGGCCGAACTCCATGTCGCCCTATAGGTGCCTGGGGCATCCAATGAAGAAATGAAGCCCGCACCGAACCCCGCAGTGGACCTTGACGTGAAGCCTGTCGACTTCCCTCAGGACCGCACCTGCCCCTACCACCCCCCGACCGGCTACGACTCCCTCCGCGCCGCCCGCCCGCTGTCCCGCGTCACCCTCTACGACGGCCGCACCGCCTGGCTCGTCTCGGCACGCGACACGGCCCGCACCCTGCTCTCCGACCCCCGGCTGTCCAGCGACCGCACCAAGCCCGGCTACCCCGCGACCGCACCGCGGTTCCTCGCCCTGCGCGACCGCCGGGCCGCCCTGCTCAACGTCGACGACCCCGAACACCACACCCAGCGCCGGATGCTGGTGCCGAAGTTCACCCTGAAACGCGCCACCGCGCTGCGGCCCGCCATCCGGCGGATCGTCGACGAGCGGATCGACGCCATGCTCGCCCAGGGCCCGCCCGCCGAACTCGTCTCCGCCTTCGCGCTGCCCGTGCCCTCGACGGTGATCTGCGAACTGCTCGGCGTCCCCTACGCCGACCACGAGTTCTTCGAGGAACAGTCCCGCCTGCTGCTGCGCAGCCGGGACCCGCTGGAGGTGCGCGCGGCCCGCGACCGCCTCGACGACTACCTCGGCGAGCTGATCGACCGCAAGCTCACCGGGCCGCCCGGCGACGCCGTCCTCGACGGCCTCGTCCACGAGCAGCTCCGCGACGGCACACTGGACCGCGACGGAGCCGTCGCCCTCGCCACCATCCTGCTGGTCGCCGGCCACGAGACGACCGCCAACATGATCTCCCTCGGCACGTACACCCTGCTCCAGCACCCCGAGCGGCTGGCCGAACTGCGCGCCGACCCGGCACTGTGGCCGGCGGCCGTCGAGGAACTGCTGCGGATGCTGTCCATCGCCGACGGACTGCTGCGGCAGGCCACCGAGGACATCGAGGTGGGCGCCACGACCATCCGGGCCGGCGAGGGCGTGGTCTTCTCGACCTCGGTCATCAACCGCGACGACAGCGCCTACTCCGCGCCCGACACCCTCGACTGGCACCGCCCCGCCCGCCACCACGTGGCGTTCGGCTTCGGCATCCACCAGTGCCTCGGCCAGAACCTGGCCCGCGCCGAACTGGAGATCGCCCTGAGCGCCCTCTTCGAGCGCCTCCCCGGCCTGGACTTCGCGATCCCGGCCGAAGAGGCGCCCTTCAAGCCCGGCGACACCATCCAGGGGATGCTGGAACTCCCCGTGACCTGGTAAGAGGCACCGCCATGCACAGCGACACCGATCGCATCGACACCCCTCGCACCGCCATCGACATCGACACGGACGTCTGTATCGGCGCCGGACAGTGCGTCCTCACCGCCCCGGGCGTCTTCACCCAGGACGACGACGGCTTCAGCGCGCTGCTGCCCGGACGGGAGGACGGCGGCGGCGACCCGATGGTCCGCGAGGCCGCCCGGGCCTGCCCGGTCGGCGCCATCACGGTGTCCGGGGCGCGGCGCTGACGCGCCGGCTCACCGCCCGCCGCGCAGCAGGGCGCAGACGAAGTCCTCCTGAAGGGCCCGCAGCCGCTTCAGCCGCGCCGGTTCCAGGGTCCTGTTGATCTGGGAGGTGACGGAGAACGTCAGCGAGCGCCGGCCGTCCGGGGTGGCAGCGATCAGCTGGGTGTACCCGGGGAAGTTGCCGGTGTGTCCCAGGACGACCCCGCAGCGCGTCCCGTACCGGAAGATGCCCAGGCCGGCGGTGTTGCGGCCGGGCCCGGCCGGTTCGGACGCGCCTTCGACCCAGCGTCGCTGCTCCCGTACGACCGCCTTGCCGTACAGCGTGCCTCCCGCGTAGCCGCGGACGAAACGGGTCAGGTCGGCCGGCGTCGAGACGATCCCGCCCGACGCCCAGACGCCGGAGGCACTGAGGACCTCGCTGATGTCCTCCGGCGGCCCGGGCGGGGTCACGTCGTACCCGTGCAGATAGGGCACCGGCATCCGATAGCCCTGCGGCAGGCTGGTGCGCGTCAGGCCCAGCGGCCGGTACACCCGCTCGCGCAGCAGCCTCTCGTACGGCGTCCCGGTGACCGCCTCCGCCATCAGCGCGACGGCGATGTTGTCGGAGTTGGAGTACCGGTAGCGGCTGCCGGGCCGGAAGCGCAGGGGCTTGTCGGCCACGTAGTCGAGCAGACGGCGCGAGTCGAAGTGATGGCGCGGATCGGCGGTCAGCACCTTGATGAAGGCGGGGGACTCGGTGTAGTCCGGCAGCCCGCTGGTGTGGTTCAGCAACTGCCGGAGCGTCACCGAGCCCCAGGCACCGGGCAGCCGGGGCAGCCGCCTGCGCAGGGTGTCGTCCAGCCGGAGTGCGTGGCGGTCGACCAGGGACAGCGCCACCGCCCCGCTGAACGCCTTGGCCGTACTCGCGATCCGCATGTGGTCGTCCTGGCGCGGCTTGCGGCCCGTGCGGAGGTCGGCGACCCCGGCACGCACGACCTGGGTCTCCTTGTCCCGCCGCAGCACGGCGATGGCCCCAGGCGGTCCGCCCGGAGCGTTCACGAACGCCTGGAGACGACGCTGAAGGGCATGTTCGTCCGGCGTCGCGGCGGCGGCGTCGGCCACGGTCGCCGGGGCCAGTGCTGCGAGGCACACGGCGACCACGGACACGGCCCGCGAACGCCGCCGCCGGAACAGGGCGCGCGGGGGAGGGGCGGGGGACAGGGGCATGACGGCTCCCGGGGACAGATGGGGCAGGCACGCCCAGCCTCCGCGTTCGTACTCCCGGCCGCCGTCGGGGTTGCTGCACTCGGCCCAGCGCTCACCCCGGCCCAACGGCTCCTTGGGGCTGTCGTTCCCCCTCGCATAAGGTGCGCGGGTGACCGAACAGGACGAGAAACCGCCCTTTCTCTACGTCGTCGTCTGCGCCGCGGGGATCGCGAAAGACGTCGGCAAGCTGATCACCGCCGCCCAGGAGCGGGAGTGGCAGGTCGGGGTCATCGCGACGCCGCACGCCATGAACGGCTTCTTCGACACCGCAGCCGTCGAGGCGCAGACCGGCTACCCGATCCGCTCCGCCTGGCGGCGCCCCGGCGACCCGCGCCCCCTGCCCGATCCCGACGCGGTCGTCGTCGCCCCGGCCACCTTCAACACCGTCAACAAGTGGGCGGCCGGCATCGCCGACACCCTCGCCCTCGGCACCCTGTGCGAGGTGTCCGGCCAGGGCATCCCCGTCGGCGTCCTGCCCTGCGTCTCCGACGCGCTCGCCGCCCACCCCGCCTACCAGGACAGTCTGATACGGCTGCGCGGGACGGGCGTCCGGTTCGGACACCCCTACCGGGGCGCCGAGGGCGAGGAGTTCGGGTGGGAGCGGGCGCTCGACCTGGTGGAGCGACAGGCCGGACGGTGACCTCGGCGGCCGTGCCGGGCGGCAGCCGGCGGAAGCGCTCGCCGATGCCGTCGGGTGCCCGCGCCGGCGCGGCCTCCACCGCGGCCCGGCCCTCCTGGAAGTGCGACCAGCCCTCGTAGCGCACGGGCAGCACCGTGTGCGGGCGTACCGCGCGGCACAGATCGACCGCCCGGGACGCCGTGAGGATGCAGCGCACCGGCCAGGTCGGCGTGGTGGTCGTGGGTGAGCAACACGGCGTCCACCGGCGGGAGTTCGGCCGGTGACAGGGCAGGTCCCGCCGTCTTGCGCGAGGACGTGCCGAGCCCGAAGGCGTAACGGCGGCCCGGCGGGTCGAACGTCGGATCGGTCAACAGCCGCCACCCGCCCGCCTCGATCAGGGCGGTCGGGCCACCGACATGGGTGACACGGACCTCGCTCATACGGCGGTTCCCTCCGAACTCACGGCCCGTACGGTCTACTTCGCGTGCTCCAGCGCCCAGTCGAGGGCGAAGTCGGCGACCTCCTCCCAGCCCGGCGCGGCCGGCAGCAGATGCGGCCGGCCCGGGAACTCCCGCACCTCGGTGACCGTGTCCGACTTGTAGTGCCGGGTGTTGGACTGCTGCACCTTGGGCGGCATCAGATGGTCGTTCTCGCCCGACACGAACAGCAGCGGCGCCCGGTCGTCGTTGTGGTAGTCGACGTAGGTGCTCTGGTGACCGGGCCGCAGGGTGGCCAGGGCGCTGTCCCAGAAGATCGAGCCGGAGGCGGGTACCGCGTACCGCTCGTACAGCGCCCGGGACTCGTCCTCGGGAAAGGTGTTGGTGAAGGCGTAGTGCCACTGTTCGAAGGTGAGGCCGACCGCGCGGTGCCGGTTCGCCGGGTTCTTCAACACCGGGAAGGCCGCCTTGACCTGGGTGAGCGGCAGGACGGCGACCCCCTCCGTGGGCGCCGAGTTGATCGCCACGCCCGCCGCGCCGAGGCCCTTGTCGAGCAGGAGCTGCACGAACACACCGCCCGCCGAGTGGCCGACGAGGACCGGCGGTCTGTCCAGGCCGCGGACCAGGGACTCCAGGCGCTCGACGATCGCCGGGACGGTGACCTGTTCGATCGGCGCGGTGTCGGCGTTGAGGGACTCCACCTCGGCCTCGAAACCGGGATAGGCGGGCGCCAGGACGCGGAAGCCACGGCGCTCGTAGTGGGTGATCCAGTGCTCCCAGCTGCGGGGCGTCACCCAGAAACCGTGGATGAGGACGATCGTGTCGGGGGCGTCGCTCATGACCGGCCCCCGCGGGTCGCGCGGTCGGCGGCGCGGATCTGCCGGACCACGGCGTCCGGGTGCGACATCATCACCACGTGCGAGGCGCCCCTGACCTCCACGGTCCGGCTGCCGGCCCGCTCGGCCATGAACCGCTGCGCGGCGGGCGGGATCACCCGGTCGGCGGTCGCGACCACATACCAGGACGGCACGCTCCGCCAGGCCGGCACCCCGCTCGGGGCGCTCAACCCGCCGACACTGCCCGGGCGTTGGGCGGTCGCCATCAGCCTGGTCGTGGACCTCGGCAGGTCCTGGGCGAACACGTCGTGGAACTTCGCCGGGTCGATATAGCCGTCCAGACCGGGGTCCGGGCTGCCGGGGACCGGATACGGCCGTCCGACGAGGGCGGCCTCCAACTGGCTGCCGGGGAACCGGCCGGCCAGTTGCAGCGCGCTCTCGCCCTCGTCCGGCGCGAACGCGGCCACGTACACCAGCGCCTTCACGTTCGCGTTCCCGCGCCCGGCGTTGGTGATGACCTCGCCGCCGTAGGAGTGGCCGACGAGGATCACCGGACCGGTGAGGGTGTCGACGACGCTGCGGACGTAGGCGGAGTCGCCGGCCAGGTCGCGCAGGGGGTTGGCCGGGGCGATCACCGGGTAGCCCGCGTCCAGCAGTCGCGCGGTGACCGCGTTCCAGCCGGAGGCGTCGGCGAAGACGCCGTGCACGAGGACCACGGTCGGCCGGGCGCCCGTGGCGGACGCGGGGGCGGCGGCGCCGAGCGCGGTGACGGCGCCCGCGGCGAGCGCTCCGCCCAGCACCAGGCGACGGGAGGGGACTTCGGGAACCATTGCGTCAGGTTCCTTTCCTTGAAGGGTGTTTCAGGGAAGGGTGCTCAGGGTGTCTCAGGAGGTGAGGAAGCCGAGCAGGTCGGCGTTGAGCTGGTCCTCGTGGGTGTCCGTGATGCCGTGCGGGGCGCCCGGACAGACCTTCAGGGTCGCGTTCTTGATCCGGGCCGCCGACGCCTTCCCGCCCACCTCGAACGCGTCCAGATCGGCGCGGAAGTCGGTGGCGGAGAACGCGGCGACGCACTCGTAGCCGCCCCGGTGCCCGGACCGCAGGCCCTACCGCCAGAAGGCGTCCCGGACGCCCTGCGAGACGTCCGCGCCCGGCCGGTTGTGGCCGAAGAACGGCCCGTCCGCCAGATCCCGGTACAGCTGCGACCGGTCCGCGAGCGAACCCGCCCGGATCGCGTCGAACGTCTCCACCGGTACCCCGCCCGGGTTGTCGCCGGTACGCAGCATGAACGGCGGTACGGCGGAGACCAGCGGCCAGCCGTGGCTCAGGACCACGGGCCGGCCCTGCCCCCAGTCCTTGTAGAAGATCTCGGCCCCGTCGGCTGTGGTGACGTACGGCATGCGGTGCTCCCTTCTGCGGGACGTGTCCGGTGCGCCGATCCTCGTCCGGGCGCGGGGCGGCCCGTATCCCGTGGAGCGCGTAGTCGTGACCCGGCGCTCACAGCTCCGGCAGGCGTGCCAGCTGCCGCCGGGAGGTGACGTCGAGCTTCCGGAAGATCTTGCGGAGGTGGTAGTCGACGGTGCTCGCGCTGATGAACAGCTGGGCGGCGATCTCCGCGTTGGTCGCGCCGCCCCGGGCCAGCCGGGCCACGGTCAGCTCCTGCGGGGTGAGGGCGCCGGCCGCGCCCGCCGGGCCGCGCGCCGGGCGCTCACCGGTGGCGGCCAGCTCCTGGGCGGCGCGCGCCGCGTACCGCGTGGCCCGCATCGAGTCGAACATCGACAGGGCGGTACGCAGCTGTTCGCGGGCGTCCCTGCGGCGCTTGCGGCGGCGCAGCCACTCGCCGTAGAGCAGGTGCGCGACCGCCAGATCGGCGCGGGCACCCGTGCCCGAGAGCAGCGCCAGCGCCTCCCGGTAGAGCGGTTCGGCCTCGTCGGCGGGGGCGAGCAGGGCCCGGCAGCGGGCCAGCAGTCCGAGCGCCCAGGGAGTACCGGTGGCCTCGGCGCGGTCGGACAGCGTGCGCAGGGTCGCCGTGGCGAGCACCCGGTCGCCGCAGCGTACGGCCGCCTCGACCAGGTGGGGGAGGAGACGGGAGTGGTAGGCGAGTTCGTCGTGCCCGACCAGCTCCTGCGTGATGGTCCGGGCCCGCGCGTAGTCGCCGTCCCCGAGGGCGAGCACCGCCTGCCCGATCCGCGCGATGGACTCCACCGCCCCGTTGCCCAGCCAGGTCCCCGCCCGCATCGAACCGTCCAGCAACTCCTCCAGGCCCTCGGCCTCACCGTGCCAGGCGAGCAGCTCGGGGTGCCGGTACAGGGCCCACATGTCCTCGGTGGCGCCGATCGCGGCACGGATCTGGGTGCCCTCGGCGTGCAGGGTGTCGGCGGCGGCGAGCTCGCCCAGGTTGGTCTCGTGCAACACCGCGCAGTACAGGATGGTGTCCAGGTGCATCAGGGCGCCCGAGGCCCGCGCCGCGTCCGCGGCCCGCCGCATCACCGCCCGCTGGGTCTCCTCGTCCCACAGCATCATGGTCAGGGTCACGGTGGGCAGATAGCTGCGCAGCACCTCCTCGTCCGGTGTGTCCGGGTCCAGCACATGGGCGTGGGTGTCGCGCATGTGGGGGACCGCGCGTTCGTAGCCCTCGGTGGCCAGGACGGCGAACGCCCGCAGCACCAGCTCGACACCCGTGGCCCGACCGCTGCGCGGCACCAACTCGTCCACCGCCCCGGCGATCTCGGTCAGCGTGGTGTCCCGCATAAGGTGTTCGGCGGTGATGGACCGGTCGACGGCGCGCAGCAGCGCCTCCCGGGCGAGGTCCGGCGCCCGACGGCCGAGGGCCTGCGCGGCGCGCAGACACAGCGCGGGGGCGCGGGCGAAGGAACCGGCGTCCCCGAGCAGGGTGACCGCGTGCGCCCGCACCAGCAGCGCCCGTCCCCGGCCCACGCCGTCGAGCAGACCGACGTCGATCGCGTCCAGCAGCGACTCCGCCTGCACCGGCGCCCCCGCCGCCAGCGCGGCCTCGGCAGCCCCCAGCAGCCGCCCGGCCCGCATACCGGCGTCGGGGGTCAGCTCCGCCGCCCGGGACAGGAACGCGGCCCGCCCCGCGAAACCGCCGCGGGCACCCGCGTGGTCCGCCGCCCGCTCCACCTCGTCGGCGACCGCGGCGTCCGGCCCGAGCGTGGCCGCGGCGCGATGCCAGGCCCGCCGGTCCCGGTCCGAGGGCCGTTCGGTGACCTCGGCCAGCGCCGCGTGCGCCCGCCCGCGCTCGACGCTCGTCGCCCCGCCGTACACCGCCGACCGCACCAGCGGATGCCGGAACCCGACACCGGCCCGCACCACCACCAGCCGGGCCGCCTCGGCCGGACCCGACGCCTCGGGCCCGATGCCGAGCAGCCGGGCCGCGCCGGTGACATGGCCGAGATCGCCGCCCGGTTCGGCGGCGGCCAGCAGCAGCCACCGCTGCGTGGGCCCGGGCAGTGCGCGGACCTGCCGCAGATAGTGCGCCTCCAGCCGGCTGCCCACCGGCAGCGGCTCGGGCAGCGCGAGACCGCCCGACAGCTGCTCGGCGGACAGCTCCTGCCCCAGATCGGCGAGGGCGAGCGGATTGCCGGCCGTGGCGGCCACGATCCGCGCCGCCACGCGCGCGTCCAGCGGCCCGGCGACGGCGTCCCGCAGCAGCTCCAGCGCGAACGGCTCCGCCAGCCCGGTGACCTCGGCCACCGGGACACCGGCCGGCACCTCGAACCCCGTCCGCGCCGCGAACAGCAGCCCGAGCCCCTCCGCGTGCACCCGGCGCGCCACGAACGCCAGCACGACCAGGGACTCCTCGTCCACCCACTGGACGTCGTCCACGCACACCAGTACCGGCCGCCGCCGCGCGGTCTCCGCCAGCAGGGTGAGCGTCGCGAGTCCCACCAGGAAGCGGTCGGCGGCCGGCCCGTCCTCCAGACCGCAGGCGACCCGCAGCGCCGAGTGCTGCGGGGCGGGCAGCGCACCGGGTTCCTTCAGCCCGTCCAGGACCGGTACGAGCAGCCGGTGCAGCGCGGCGAACGGGAACCCCGACTCCGCGTCCACCCCGGCGGCCCGTAACACCCGCAGATCGGTGGCCTGGCCGACCGTGCGGTCGAGCAGCGCGGTCTTGCCGATACCGGCGTCGCCGCGCAGCACCAGCGTGCCGCTGAGCCCCTGCCGCAACCCGGCCACCAGCCCGTCGAGCCGTTCCAGCTCCGGGCCCCGCCCTCTCAGGATCACGCCGACACCCTTCGGGAACGCCCGGAAACGACATCCGTGGAAAGACTCCGTAAAGCGTTCCACAGTCAAGCAGAAGCCCCGCTGGAGGACGGCGGGAATCCCGTCGAACCCGGCCACCCCCGAGACGTACGCTCCCCCTGGTACCCCACAGCGACGTCAGGAGCGGCAACGATGCAGTACGTGAAGCTCGGTTCGACGGGTCTCGACGTGTCCCGGATCTGCCTGGGCTGCATGACCTACGGACTGCCCGACCGGGGCACACACGAGTGGAGCCTCGACGAGGAGGCGTCCCGCCCGCTGATCCGGCAGGCCCTGGACGCGGGCATCAACTTCTTCGACACCGCGAACGTCTACTCCGACGGCACCAGCGAGGAGATCGTCGGCAAGGCGCTGCGGGAGTTCGCCCGCCGGGACGAGATCGTGCTCGCGACCAAGGTGTGCCTCCCGATGCGTCAGGGACCCAACGGCGGCGGACTCTCCCGCAAGGCGATCCTCTCCGAGCTCGACCAGAGCCTGACCCGGCTGGGCACCGACTACGTCGACCTCTACCAGATCCACCGCTTCGACCCGAACACGCCGGTCGAGGAGACCATGGAAACGCTGCACGACGTCGTCAAGGCGGGCAAGGTCCGCTACATCGGGGCGAGTTCGATGTACGCCTGGCAGTTCTCCAAGATGCAGTACACCGCCGAGCGGCACGGCTGGACGAAGTTCGTCTCCATGCAGAACCACTACAACCTCCTCTACCGCGAGGAGGAGCGCGAGATGCTGCCGCTCTGCGCCGACCAGGGCGTCGGCGTGCTGCCCTGGAGCCCGCTGGCGCGCGGCCGGCTCACCCGCGACTGGGGCACCGAGACCGAACGCACCGCCACGGACCACTTCGGCGGCATCCTCTACCTGGAGGGCGACCGGGCCGTCGTCGACGCCGTCACCTCCATCGCGCAGAACCGCGGCGTCCCCCGCGCCCAGGTCGCCCTGTCCTGGCTCCTCCACCAGAACACGGTGACGTCCCCGATCGTCGGCGCCTCCAAGCCGAACCACCTGGAGGACGCGGTGGCGGCCGTAGAACTGACGCTGACGGAGAAGGAGCTGGCGGAACTCCAGCAGCCCTACGCCCCCCATCCCGTCGCCGGTCACTAGGCCGCGCCCCCAAGAGCGCCTAGTGCGGGCCGTGCGCCGAGAACTCCGTGCCGCACGGCCCCGCCCCCTCGCTCTCCGGCAGAGCCACCCGCTCCCCACTCATCGACACCGTCGGGTAGTACCGACCGATGCGGGCCGTGGAGCGGCCCACGTAGTGCCCGATGAACGACCGCCGGAACCGATCCCCCGTACGGTTCGGCTGAGACCCGTGCACCAGGCTCCCGTTGAAGAACAGCACGTCCCCCGGCGCCATATCGACCGGCACGGGCGCCAGTCCGGCCGGCGGCGGCACGTACTCCCGCGCGAACGACAGCTCGACGTCCGCCTCCTCCGGACAGAACAGCCCCATCCGGTGCGTACCGGGGACGACTTCGAGACCGCCGTTGTCCCGGTCGATGACGTCGCACGCGAGCCACGCGGCCACGCAGGTGCCCGGCTCGACCCGCAGATAGAAGTTGTCCTGGTGCAGCGCCTGCCCCCGCGCCCCGGGCGGCTTGAAGTAGAACATGCTCTGCGCCGCGAGGACTTCCTCCTCCAGCAGCGCCTCCAGCACCCCCCGCAGCCGCGCGTCCAGCAGCGTCTGCCGGGCCACCGCGTTGAACTCGTGCGGCTGCATCACCCTCGGGTACCGGTCCAGGGGGTCGTCCCCGGCCCGTGGCTCGAAGTGCCCCGGCACCGCCTCGCCCGCCGCGTGCAGCGCCGCGAACTCGGCGCACAGGCGGTCCACTTCGTCGTACCCGAACAGTCCGCGGACGACGGTGAAACCGTCCTCCCGGAACTGCCGCACTCCGCTGTCGACGTCCGTGACGTTCATCCGTCGTCCCCTTCCCGGTCGGCCCGCCCTACCGTAGGTCGACACGGCGTACCCGGAGGATGCCCATGCGTGCTGAGGACCTGCCCGTGACTGCCGTGTCCGGAGTGCCCTCGCCGTCGCCCGGTCTCGTGGTGGTCGGCCACTTCGACGAGCGGCCGGGATACGGGGTCGACCGCCCCCGGGGATCGGACAGTTGGCTGTTCACCTGGACGACCGGCGGGCGGGGGAGGCTGCGGCAGGGCGACAGCGAGGTCCGGGCCGCCCCCGGGGATCTCGTCGTCCTCGCACCGGGCGTCCCGCACGGCTACGGCGTCGAACCCGGCGCCGCGCACTGGCGGTTCTGGTGGGCCCACTGCCAGGCCCGCCCCACCTGGACGCCCTGGCTCCACCCGTACGACACCGGCGACGGCCTGTACGCGGTCACCCCCGTCCCGACGCCGCTGCACGACCGAGTCGAGGCGGCCTTCCGGCGCACGCACACCGACGCCCGGTGGCCCGGCCGGGAGGAACAACCCGGTATCGCCGTCGCCCACCACACCGCCGCCCGCGAACTCGCCCTGTGCGCACTGGAGGAGGCCGTCCTGCTGGGCACGGCCACCGCCCGCACACCCCCGCCGCCACCTGGCCTCGACGACCGGATCCGCCGTGCGCAGGAGCTGATCGCGGCCGGCCCCGATGCCCCGCACACCGTCCGTTCGCTGGCCGGACAGGTCGCGCTGTCACCGTCCCGTTTCGCCCACCTCTTCACCGAGCAGACCGGCCAGTCCCCGATGCGGGCCCTGCGCGAGGCGAGGCTGCGGCACGCGGCCCGGCTGCTGGAGGCCACCGACCTGTCCGTGGAACGCGTCGCAGCCGCCTCGGGGTTCGCCAGTCCCTTCCACTTCACCCGGGTGTTCCACGCCCGTTACGGAAGCCCGCCCGGCGCGTACCGGGACGGAATACGCGCCGCAATCACCGCGATTGCCGTCCCGAAAGGGACACCAATAGCGGGACCACCCCGAAATGCGATCCCGGATTGACGCGACGTCAAAAGCCCTGCTCCCGCAGAAGTCCCCCAGAGCTCACGCACACTATGCACGAAACCGCGAGATCTCTTGTTCCTCCTGGTCCGGCTGTGCGAAGGTGTGCCTTGTCGGCGCACGGACACTGGTTTTCTCCTCTGTGCGCACGAGTCACCTCTGTTCCGTCCGCGCCCTCCACGCTTCAAAAGAGCAGCCCCGTCGGGGACTTCAGAGGTGGCGAACCCTGCCTAATGCCACATGTCCGGGTCACCGCGACATGTCCTCAGGAGGAATGCAGCCGTGACTGACGCAGGCCTGTCGAATTCCCCTTCGGCTCGCCGCCTCGACGCGACCGACGAACAGTTGAGCTCCGAGCTGACGCAATGGACGGGGGAATCGCCCGCGCTGTACCCCGTCGGTGAGCTGTTGGACCGGCACTGGGAGGCGGCCTTCGCGTATGCGCGGCTGTGCACCGAAGGCGAGCGGGCGGCCGGCATGCTCACCACGGCGGCGTTCACCCGGCTGTTCGGCGCGACCCAGCGGCAGGACGGACCGACGGCCGCCTGGCGCCCGCATCTGCTGGCCACCGTGCGCCGGATCGCCGCGGAGTGGGACTCCGACGGCCGCCGCGACCTCCTCCACCCCGATCTGCGCTCCATCGACGGCGACACCGACCGGGTGGCCGCCCGGCTGCTCCCGCCGCCCAACCGGCGCATGCTGGCCCGCGCCTTCCAGCGGCTGCCCCAGTCGGCCCGGTGTCTGCTCTGGCACACGGAGGCCGAGGCGGAGCAACTGGCCGTCCCGGCCGCGCTGCTCGGCCTCGACGAGGAGGGCGCCCGGGTCGAACTGCGCCGCTCCCGCGAGAGGTTGCGCGAGGAAACCCTCCAGGTCCACCGCGAACTCGCCACCGACGACGACTGCCACCGCTACCACCGGCTCCTCGACGTCACCTGCCGGCGCGGCGGCAACGACGTGGACCCCGATCTGCGCGCCCACACCGAGCGGTGCCGGCACTGCTCGCACACCGCCGACCAACTCCTGCAGTTCGAGGGCCTGCTGGGCGTCGCCCTCGCCGAGGGCATCCTGGGCTGGGCGGCCGGCGCCTATCTGGAGAACCGGGCGACCGCGAACGGCCGCGAGTCCGCCGGGGCGCCCCGGCCGAAGCAGGACCCGGCCGTCGACGGCGAGGCGTTCGACGACAGCTCCGGCGTCCCCGACGGGTCCGCCACGACGGTCACCTCCGGCGAGCTGGTGGTCCGCCCCGGTGCCGAACTCCGTCCCACGCACCGCCGTTCGGACCGCAAGGCCGCCCGCCGCGCCGCCCGCCGGCGCAACCTCACCGCCGCCGTCCTGACCGTGAGCGGCATGGTCGTCCTCCCGCTCGTGGTCTGGGCCGCCCTCGGCACCGACGGCGGATCCGACCAGGCCGCCGACGGCGGAGTCAAGACCCCCTCCGCGGGCACCGACACCGCCACCGACGCCCCGTCCCTGATCGGCGACGAGGACGACGAGACCCAGGGCACGCTGCGCGGCCGGCTGCACAACGTCGCCTCCGGGCTGTGCATCGACATATCCGGCTCGAAGGCCGTCAAGGGCGCCGAGGCCGAACTCGCCACCTGCTCCTCGGACGCCGGCCAGCAGTGGGCGTACGAGACCGACGGGGTGCTGCGCAGCGCGGCCGACCCCAACCTGTGCCTCGACTCCAGCCTCGGCTACTCGGTGCGGCTGGGCCTGTGCAAGGGCACGTCGAACACCAAGGACGTCCGCTACGACTTCACCCTCCAGGGCACCCTCGTCCCGCGCTCCAGCCAGAACCTGGCGCTGTCCCCCGCCGCCACCGACGGCTCGGGCGCGCTCGTCCTGAAGAACCGCGCGGACGGCACCGCCCAGCGCTGGGTGATCGACACCTCGCAGCCCGACCCGCAGATGCAGTTCGTCAACTGGGACGCCGAGACCACCCCCGACGCCCCGACGCCCACCCCCAAGGCCGCGAAGCCCCCGGCGGCCGCAGCGACCCCGTCCACCACCCCGACGACCAAGCGGCCGAGCAGCTCACCGTCCCCGTCGGCATCGTCGCAGTCTGCCTCCACCGGCACCTCGTGCTCGTACTACTACTGGTACTACTGCACCTGGAACGGCCAGTCCGGCGGCGGCTCCGGGTACGGCTACGGCGGCTCCGGGTACGGCTACGGCGGAGGATACGGCGGCAGCTACGGGGGATACGGCGCCGGCGGCGGACGTCACTGACCCGCGCCTGCTGCGGCGTCGTGGTCAGGCCACGAGCCGCAGCACGTCCGTCAGACCGCGCTCACCGGTGCGGTGTTCCGACGGCAGGATGTAGGTGCGCAGGCCGCAGGCGGCGGCGCCGCCGTCGCGGACCGGGTTGTCGCCGACCATGAGGGTGGCGCGGGGGTCGGCGCCGAGGTCGGCGCAGGCTTTGAGGAACAGCTGCGGGTCGGGCTTCTCACGGCCCTGCTCGCAGGAGATGACGCAGGTGTCGACCAGCGCGTCCAGCCCGTGGTGGGCGAGGTGGGTGCGCAGGTCCCAGGCGAAGTCGCTGACGACGGCCGTGCGCAGTCCGCGTCTCCGCAGGGCGCGCAGGACCGGTTCGGTGTCGGGATAGGGGATCCAGGCGTCCGGGGCGGTGAGTTCCCGGTACGCCGCCTCCTCCGCGCCGCGCAGGAAGTCCACCCGCTCCCACCACGCCCGCATGGCGCGGCGGTGCCGGCCGGAGGAGAGGTCCCGGCCTTCCTGGAGGGCGACGACGGAGGGCAGCCGGAAGGCCGCGCGCAACTCGTCGGCGATCCCGGCCACCACGCCGGGCGGGTCCAGCGCGGCGCCGCGGCCGGTGGCCGCGGCGACCCGGCGCAGCCAGGTCTCCAGGTCGATCATCTGGAAGAGGGTGTTGCTGAAGTCGAACAGGACGGCCTGGACCGGAGGCACCGGCGCGGCCATCTCGGCATCGCTGGGGCGGTAGGCGCTCGGTGTTTCGAACAGGGTGTGGATCACGGGGAGGACTCTTCGGGTTCGGCCGTCTCGACGGTCTCGACGGTTTCGACGGGGACTCCGAGGTCGCGGATGGCCGCGAGTTCCGCGTCAGGGGTTCCGGTGTCGGTGATGACGGCGTGGTAGTCCGCCACGGTGCCGTACGCGTACGTGGCGGTCTTGCCGAACTTCGAGTGGTCCACCAGGAGCAGCGCCTGTTCGGCGGAGCCGACCATGGCCAGCTTCACCTCGACGTAGTCGTTCACGGGGTGGAAGAGCCGCCCTTCCAGGACGGCGGTGGCGGACATCAGGGCGAGGTCGGCCCGGATCCGGGACAGGGCGCGGGTGACGGTGGGACCGGTGCAGGAGTTGAAGTCGCCGCGGTAGTGGCCGCCCAGCAGGGTGACGCTCACCCCGGGCGCGGACCCGAGGCGCTGTGCGAGGCCGACGGAGTTGGTGACGACGTGAACCTGGTCCATCCGCGCCAGCGCGGGGACCAGGGGGAACAGCGTGGTCGAGTCCTCCATGAGCACCGTACTGCCCGGCCTGATCCGGTCGGCGACGGCCGCGCACAGCGCGTTCTTGGCCGCGAGGGCGCTGTTCTCCCGGAAACGGGTGGCCGTCTCCATGGTGAGGGCGGGGAAGGCGACGGCCCGCCCGCGCTCCTTGCGCAGCAGATGGCGCCCGGAGAGGTCGTCCAGGTCCCGGTGCATGGTCATCAGACTGACGTCGAAGTGCCGGGCGAGGTCGTCGATGCGGGTCTCGCCGTGGTCGGCGACGTAGCGCAGCACGGTCTGGCGCCGCTCCTCGACGGCGGCCTGTGACAGTCGCGTACGAGCGGTCACAGCACCCTCCTTCCCCATCGCTCCGGTCTCGCAGTTTCCCACACGGGCCGTGCGGGCCGGGGCCCGTCCGGCTCCCGGGCCTACGGACCTTCCACCGTGACCAGCACCTTGACCTGCTCGGGGTCCACGGAAGCGGCGAAGGCCTTCGCGGCGTCCTCCAGCGGGTAGGTGGCGGTGACGATCTCGGCGGTGTCGACGGCGCCCGAGGCGATCAGGGACATGGCGGTGCGGTAGTCGTCGCCGGTGTACATCAGGGTGCCCTCGATGCGGATCTCACGGTCCTGGACCAGGTCGAGACGGACGGGCGTGGCCCCCGCGGCGCCGACGCCGACGACGATGATCGTGCCGCCCTTGGTGACCAGGTCGATGGCCTGGGCCATGGACTGCTCGCGCGCCACGCAGTCGAAGACCACGTCGGCCGGTCCGCCGAGCGCCTCCCGGGCCCGGTCGGCGAGGCCGGAGGCGTCGGCGGGCAGGGCGGTGTCGGCTCCGAGGCGCAGGGCGCGGTCCCGCTTGCCCGGCAGCAGATCGGTGACGGCGATCCTCGCGGCGCCCGCGTGCCGGGCGGCGGCGAGGACGAGCAGACCGATGGGCCCGGCGCCGAGGACGACGACCGTGCGTCCGGTGAGGTCACCGGCCTTCGCCACGGCGTGCACCGGGGTGGCCAGGGGCTCGACGAGGGCGGCCTCGATGTCGGTCATGCCGTCGGGGACGCGGTGGACACGGCCGGCAGGGATGGTGAACAGGTCGGTCATCGCGCCGGGCGTCTGGCAGCCGAACACCCTCAGCTCCTGGCAGATGTTGTACCGGCCCGAGCGGCACTGGGGGCACCGGCCGCAGTACAGGTTGGGTTCGATGATCACCCGGTCGCCGGGCGCGAAGCCCTCGACTGCCGTCCCCGCCGCGGCGACGACGCCCACCGCCTCGTGACCGGGGCGATAGGGCAGATCGATGAAGGGATGGTGGCCGGCCGCCGCATGGGTGTCGGAGCCGCACACCCCGACGACCGTGGTGCGCACCAGGAGTTCATCGGCCTCGGGGACGGGCGTGGGCACCCGCTCGATCGTGATGTCGTCGAGGGAGCGGACAAGAACGCGGCGAATCTGCTCGGTCATGTGGGGGGTTCCGTTCGTTCGGGCGTTCACGAGGAGGCGAGGCCGGGCTGAATCTGGATCTTGCGGCCGATGCCCGCCTTGAAGCGGGCGATCGCGTCCGGGAACGCCGCCAGGGGAAGACGGTCGCTGATGAAGACGTCCGGGTCGATGACACCGGTGGCGAAGAGATCGGCGGCGCGTTCGAAGCTGTGCAGCACGGCCATCGAGCCGGTGATGGTGATCTCCTGGTTGTAGATCTTGTACGGCTCGATGGTGGCCCGGGCGGCGTAGTCGGCGACCCCGAACTGCAGATAGGTGCCGCCCTTGCCGACCCGGCCGAGGGCGTCCTGGATGGCCCGCGCGTTGCCGGTGGCGTCGACGACCAGATCCCAGCCGTAGGGCGGCCGGTCGAGCTCGTCGGCGGACGTGGCACCGGCGGAGCAGCCCAACTGCCGTGCCGTGGCCAGACGTTCGGCGTTGATGTCGACGACGTCGACACTCGCGGCACCGGTGGCCTTGGCGAGCTGGAGCATCATCAGGCCCATGGTTCCGGCGCCGTAGACGAGCACTCGGGTGGCGAGGCGGCTGCGCAGGACGTCGTAGCCGCGCACGGCGCAGGACAGCGGCTCGATCAGGGCGGCGTCCTCGGTGCGTACCCCGTCGGGCAGAACCGTGCAGTTGGCCACGGGGGCGGCCACGAACTCGGCGGCGGCGCCCGGGTGGGTGACCCCGATCGCGGCCCACCGGTCGCAGAGGTTGTTGCGGCCGGCTCGGCAGTAGTGGCACTCGAAGCAGTACAGCGACGGGTCGACCGCGACCCGGGCCCCGACGGCGAGTTCGGTGACCGCGGAGCCGACCGCGACGACCTCCCCGGCGAACTCGTGGCCGGGGACGATGGGCAGCTTCGGGGCGAACTCCCCTTGCAGGATGTGCAGATCGGTCCCGCACAGTCCGGTGGCCGCGACCTCGACGACGACCTCGCGGGGGCCGGGGGCGGGGTCGTCGAGGGTGGCGAGTTCGACGCCGCCGGGCCGGGTGATGACGGCGGCTTTCACTTGACTGCTCCTAGGGAGAGGCCGCGGACGAGTTTGTCCTGGGCGGCGAATCCGGCGATGAGGACGGGCAGCGACACCAGGGTGGCGGCGGCGCAGAGCCGGGCGAGGA